>NZ_JBMDIX010000010.1:0-161429 GCF_057808915.1 Rhodococcus sp. FG69
CATCTGCGTCTCCCGCGCCACCGGCGGCCGGATCGTACTGGACCTCTAGCAACCGAGGACGGATCCGCCGTCCATCTTTGCCACCGGAATGCGAGAAAATGCGTCTGTGAGGCATTCAGAGGGTGTTTCGGGGTGTCATCGTCCCCATGCCGTCGGCAGGTACCCGTAGTATGGACCGGTAACACACATAGCCCTTCGGATCCGCTCTGCCGAAACGGTCGTCCCAGGTGGGTCGATCGCCCCGGCGGAGCGAAATCGTGCGGTGGCACCACCAGGTGCGCACGCGGCAGCACCGACTTCGGTGCGAGGGGGTCGAAGACGCTGAAGGAGAACAACCGAACCGTGGCTGCCGAGAAGTCAGGTAAGACCGAGAACAAAGATTATGGCGCTTCGTCGATCACCGTGCTCGAGGGACTCGAAGCGGTCCGCAAGAGGCCCGGTATGTACATCGGGTCCACCGGTGAGCGAGGCCTGCACCACCTGATCTGGGAGGTTGTGGACAACTCCGTCGATGAGGCCATGGCGGGTTACGCCTCTACCGTCAACGTCACCATTCACGAAGACGGCAGCGTCGAGGTCGAGGACGATGGTCGAGGAATTCCCGTCGACATGCACTCCTCCGGTGTCCCCACCGTCGAGGTAGTCATGACCCAGCTGCACGCGGGCGGCAAGTTCGACTCCGATTCGTACGCTGTCTCCGGTGGTCTTCACGGTGTCGGTATTTCCGTGGTCAACGCGCTCTCGACCAAGGTCGAACTGCAGATCGCTCGCGACGGCCACCGCTACACACAGACATACGACTACGCCAAGCCTGGCCCGCTCGAGACCGTCGGCGACACGAAAGACACGGGTACGAAGACGCGGTTCTGGCCGGACGGCCAGATCTTCGAGACACTCGACTTCAGCTTCGAGACGGTGCACCGTCGCCTGCAGGAGATGGCGTTCCTGAACAAGGGACTCACCATCAACTTCGCCGACGAGCGCGTCGCTGCCACCGATGCCACCGAGGACGAGCTCGGCGAAACCGCGTTGGCGCCGAAGACCGCGGAAGAGGAAGAGGCCGAAGCAGCCAACGCGAAGCCTGCGAAGGCGCGCAAGCGGACCTATCACTACCCGGACGGATTGGTCGACTTCGTCAAGCACATCAACGCGAAGAAGACTCCGATCCACAGCTCGGTCGTCGGCTTCACCGGCAAGGGTGAGGGCCACGAGGTCGAGATCGCGATGCAGTGGAACGCCGGCTACTCCGAATCGGTTCACACCTTCGCCAACACGATCAACACGCACGAGGGTGGCACCCACGAAGAGGGTTTCCGCACTGCGTTGACCTCCACGGTGAACAAGTACGCGCTGGAGAAGAAGCTCGTCAAAGAGAAAGATGTCAAGCTCACCGGCGACGACATCCGTGAAGGACTCGCTGCCGTTGTCTCGGTTCGTGTCGGAGAACCTCAATTCGAGGGTCAGACCAAGACCAAGCTGGGCAACACCGAAGTCCGTTCGTTCGTGCAGAAGGCGTGCAACGAACACCTCGCACATTGGTTCGAGTCCAACCCGGCCGATGCCAAGACGATCATCAACAAGGCCGTGTCCTCGGCGCAGGCCCGGATGGCTGCACGAAAAGCACGAGAGTTGGTGCGCCGCAAGAGTGCAACCGATATCGGCGGGCTACCCGGCAAGCTCGCGGATTGCCGCTCCAACGATCCGGCGAAGTCCGAGATCTACATCGTGGAGGGCGACTCCGCCGGTGGTTCGGCGAAGTCCGGTCGTGACTCGATGTTCCAGGCGATCCTCCCGCTGCGCGGAAAGATCATCAACGTCGAGAAGGCCCGCATCGACCGCGTCCTCAAGAACAACGAGGTCCAGTCGATCATCACTGCGTTCGGTACCGGCATTCACGACGAGTTCGATCTGAGCAAGCTTCGCTATCACAAGATCGTGCTGATGGCCGACGCCGACGTCGACGGCCAGCACATCTCCACCCTTCTGATGACGCTGCTGTTCCGCTTCATGCGTCCGTTGATCGAGAACGGTCACGTCTACCTCGCCATGCCGCCGCTGTACAAACTGAAGTGGAGTCGCGGCGAACCGGACTTCGCGTACTCGGACCGCGAGCGTGACGGTTTGCTCGAAGCGGGTATCGCCAACAAGCGCAAGATCAACGTCGAAGACGGTGTCCAGCGGTACAAAGGCCTCGGCGAGATGAATGCCAAGGAACTGTGGGAAACAACCATGGATCCCGCCGTTCGAGTGCTTCGACTTGTCACCCTCGACGATGCCGCCGCAGCCGACGAGCTGTTCAGCGTTCTCATGGGCGAAGACGTCAGTGCCCGACGCAGTTTCATCGCGCGCAACGCCAAGGATGTTCGATTCCTCGACGTGTGATGCCTGAATCCGCTTTCGCCACGAAGACTTCCGCTTAAAAGGAGAATTGATGTCGGACATAACCGAGCCTCCTGTCGGGCCTCCCGGACAGACCACGAACGCCGAGGGCGGCGACCGGATCGATCCGGTCGACATCCAGCAGGAAATGCAACGCAGCTACATCGACTACGCCATGAGCGTCATCGTCGGTCGTGCACTGCCCGAGGTACGTGACGGTCTCAAGCCCGTGCACCGACGTGTTCTGTACGCGATGTACGACTCGGGCTTCCGCCCCGACCGTAGTTACGTCAAATCCGCACGCCCCGTTGCCGAAACGATGGGTAACTACCATCCACACGGCGACACTTCGATCTACGACGCGTTGGTTCGCCTCGCGCAGCCGTGGTCGATGCGCTACCCGCTCGTCGACGGTCAGGGCAACTTCGGATCCCGCGGTAACGACGGCGCGGCCGCCATGCGTTACACCGAGGCTCGTCTCACGCCGCTCGCCATGGAGATGCTGCGCGACATCGACGAGGAAACCGTCGACTTCATCCCCAACTACGACGGCAAAACTCAAGAGCCGACGGTACTTCCGTCGCGGGTACCGAACCTGTTGATGAACGGTTCCAACGGTATTGCCGTGGGTATGGCCACCAACATCCCGCCGCACAACCTCCGCGAGCTCGGTGACGCGGTCTTCTGGGCGCTCGACAACTTCGAAGCGGACGAGGAAACGACCCTCGCAGCGTGTATGGAACGCGTCAAGGGTCCGGACTTCCCGACGCACGGTCTCATCGTCGGCAGCCAGGGAATCTCCGACGCCTACTCCACCGGTCGCGGCTCGATTCGCATGCGCGGTGTCGTGGAGATCGAAGAGGATTCCAACGGTCGTTCGACCATCGTGATCACCGAGTTGCCGTACCAGGTGAACCCGGACAACATGATCACCTCGATCGCCGAGCAGGTTCGCGACGGCAAGCTGTCCGGTATCTCGAAGATCGACGACGAATCCTCCGACCGCGTCGGTATGCGCATCGTCGTCACCATCAAGCGCGATGCTGTCGCGAAGGTGGTGCTGAACAACCTCTACAAGCATTCGCAGCTGCAGACGAGCTTCGGCGCGAACATGCTCTCGATCGTCGACGGCGTACCCCGGACGTTGCGACTCGACCAGATGATCCGCTACTACGTGGCTCATCAGCTCGACGTCATCATTCGGCGTACCCGCTACCGTCTGCGCAAGGCCGAAGAACGGGCCCACATCCTGCGTGGTCTGGTCAAGGCGCTCGATGCTCTCGACGAGGTCATCGCGCTCATCCGCCGCTCACCCGATGTCGATGCCGCGCGAACCGGCTTGATCGACTTGCTCGACGTCGACACCATCCAGGCCGATGCGATCCTCGCAATGCAGCTACGTCGCCTCGCTGCCCTCGAGCGGCAGAAGATCATAGACGAACTGGCCGAGATCGAACTCGAGATCGCAGAACTGCAGGACATCCTGGCCCGTCCGGAGCGTCAGCGGCAGATCGTGCGTGACGAGTTGGCCGAAATCGTCGAGAAGTTCGGCGACGACCGTCGAACACGCATCATCGCCAGCGACGGAGACGTCAACGACGAGGATCTGATCGCACGCGAGAACGTCGTGGTCACGATCACCGAGACCGGCTATGCCAAGCGCACCAGGACCGACCTCTACCGCTCGCAGAAGCGCGGCGGGAAGGGCGTCCAGGGCGCCGGTCTCAAGCAGGACGACATCGTCAGCAAGTTCTTCGTCTGCTCCACCCACGACTGGATCCTGTTCTTCACCACGAAGGGCCGGGTCTACCGGGCAAAGGCGTACGAGCTGCCCGAGGCCAACCGAACTGCTCGAGGGCAGCATGTGGCGAACCTGCTCGCGTTCCAGCCCGACGAGCGGATCGCCCAGGTCATTCAGATCCAGACCTACGAGGATGCGCCGTACCTGGTGCTTGCCACGAAGGGTGGACTGGTCAAGAAGTCCAAGCTCACCGACTTCGATTCGAACCGCAGCGGCGGCATCGTCGCGGTGAATCTTCGAGGTGAAGACGAGCTGGTCGGTGCGGTACTGGCCTCCTCGGACGATGATCTGCTGTTGGTTTCCGCCCAGGGCCAGTCGATTCGCTTCTCGGCCACCGACGAGGTGTTGCGCCCGATGGGCCGTGCCACGTCCGGTGTCCAAGGCATGCGGTTCAACGGCGAAGACCAATTGTTGTCGCTCAACGTCGTCCGCGAGGACAAGTACCTGCTGGTTGCGACGTCGGGTGGCTACTCGAAGCGCACAGCCATGGAGGATTACCCGCAACAGGGCCGAGGTGGAAAGGGCGTGCTCACAATCCAGTACGACCCGAAGCGTGGCACCCTGGTAGGTGCTCTCATCGTCGACGACGATGACGAGCTGTACGCAATCACTTCTGGTGGAGGCGTGATCCGTACCGCAGCTAAACAGGTTCGGAAGGCTGGCCGACAGACGAAGGGTGTTCGGTTGATGAATCTCGGAGAAGGCGACACACTGCTCGCTATCGCCCGTAACGCCGACGAACACGAACCGGAGCCGGGCGCAGTCTCTCCCGAAGACGAAGCACCTAAGGAGTCGTAGTGAGCACTCCCAACAGGCCTGGTAGCAGGCCCGTTCCGCCGAGCGAGCCTGCTGAGCAGCAGCGGACATCGGCGCGTCCGCAGCCAGCGGTGCGCCCGGGAACGCAGCCACCGCAGAACGGCGGAAATCGCCCGCCGGTGCGACCGCCGAACGGGCCGAGTCCGGTCCCCGGACGTCCGGCTCAGCAGACCCCACAGCAGGGCGCACCTCAGCGCCCGGGGACTGCAGACGGGCCCGCTGCGGGCCGAGTGCCGCCTGCCGAGCGCTCCGGCGCTCCGGCACCGCAGCAGGCGAGTGCGCCGCCGCGACCGGCCGGCCCGGGTGCCAAGCCCGCCGCCGACCCGAAATCCGCCGACCGGCCTGGTGCACCCCCGGCGTCACGTCCGGCCGCCTCGCAGGCACGGGATCAGCCGAGGAGCGGTCAGCCGGCCAACGGTCAGCCCCAGCCGCCGATGCCACCTCGTTCGTCCGCACCAGCTCGTCCGAGCGCGGCGCAGCAGCCTCCTACCGAGGCCGCTCCTCGCGTCGAGACCGAGCGTCCGGCACCGCCTCGGCCGGATGCACCTCGTGCCGATGAGCGCCCGTTCGATCCACTTCACGCCGGTGACGTGGCTCAGCCTGCAACTGCTGCGTTCGAGAACCCGCAGGCCGGACCGGTTCGAAGCGCACCCGTGCAGGGCAATGGCACTCCGCAAGGAGCCCCTCCTTGGCAGCGCGGCTCCAGTCAGGGCGCGCCTCAGCAGGGTGCCCCGCAGGGATCACCGCGGTCGCCCCAGAATCAACCGCAGACGAACCTGTCGGCGCGGGGAGGCACCCTTCCACAGGGAGATCCGGCCCAGGGTGCACCGGCCGGGTACAACGGTCCGGAGAATCCAGTCGACAAGACGCAACGTCGTGAGGCGGCCAAGAGCAAGGCTGCAGGGATCGACGGGCCGACGCGGCACATCGAGCGCAAGGATCTGGCGAAGGACATGCCGGACTTGTCGGAGGTCCGGCACTCCGAGCCGGGGCCCGACGCCCAGAAAGTCGCGCAGCCGGTTGCCATAGCCGCGCGTGAGGACGGGCAGCCGCTGCGCGCGACCATCCAGCTTCGAAAGATCGACCCGTGGTCGACGCTCAAGATTTCGCTGGTCATCGCGGTATCGCTGTTCTTCGTGTGGATGGTTGCAGTTGGCCTGCTGTACGCGGTGCTCGACGGCATGGGGGTGTGGGATCGCCTCAACAGTGCGTTCACCGAGATCGTCAACGAATCCGGCGACGGCGGGTTGGTCAGTGCGGGACAGGTCTTCGGCTACGCAGCCGTGATCGGCATCATCAACATGGTGTTGTTCACCGCGTTGACGACCATCGGATCGTTCATCTACAACCTGTCCTCGGATCTGGTCGGCGGCGTCGAAGTGACGTTGGCGGACCGCGACTGAGAGCTCGAACGAGGAGGCCGTATCGAGCCGTTTTGGAGTACAGCGGTTCGGTACGGTAACCTCACTCCTCGGTTCGAGAAGAGAAATATTCTTCTTCAGCCGAGGTACGAGGGCCTATAGCTCAGGCGGTTAGAGCGCTTCCCTGATAAGGAAGAGGTCGGAGGTTCAAGTCCTCCTAGGCCCACACCGGACACGACGGCGAGGTGAAAGAGAAGTGAGAATTCTCGTTCTCGTCGGCGTGGTGGTAACGGTGGTGGTGGCAGTGTCGAAGGTGCGTTCGGTTCGCAGCGGAGACGGTGTCTGGCACGAGGTTTCCACCGCCTGAAAGGGTTCGCAAGCGTGTAAGGTATTGTTCGCTTGCGCAGTTCGAGAATTACAGTTACACCCGGGGCCTTAGCTCAGTTGGTAGAGCGCTGCCTTTGCAAGGCAGATGTCAGGAGTTCGAATCTCCTAGGCTCCACAGAAAGAAGAAAGGACGCCCAACTTCGGTTGGGCGTCCTTTTTCGTATCCGGGCCGTCATTCCAGCCGACTTGCTGGTTGTGATCCCAGCCAATGGATGCAGCTGCGCTGTGCTGACATCTCCAGACATGACGAGCATCGGTGACGCTCACCACACAGGTCACCTAGCGTTCAGCTGATAAACGAACGCGTCACGTCGGCTCTTCCTGCCAGTCGACCGCGTCTGAAACTTTGTGAACCGTGTGAAGGAAACAAGATGCGCAACCTCGATCACACCGAATTGCTGACCGAGCTCGAAGAGACGCTGGAACAGAACCTGAACCGCCATCTCTCCATCGCCAAGGAATGGCACCCACACGACTACATTCCGTGGGACGAAGGTCGTAACTTCGCCGCTATGGGAGGCGACGACTGGGACGAATCGCAATCGAGACTGTCGGACCTTGCTCGCACCGCGATGATCACCAACCTGCTCACCGAAGACAATTTGCCGTCGTACCACCGGGGTCTGGCAGACAACTTCTCGCTCGACGGCGCGTGGGGCACCTGGGTCGGTCGCTGGACCGCCGAAGAGAACCGCCACGGAATAGTGATGCGTGACTATCTCGTCGTTACACGCGCCGTCGATCCCGTCGAACTGGAACGCGCGCGCATGCAGCACATGACCACCGGGGTCGATGCCCCGATGGACGGCGCGAACTTCCTGCATTCGGTGGCCTACGTGACCCTGCAGGAACTGGCCACGAGAGTGTCGCACCGCAACACCGGCCTAGCGTGCGGGGACGAGGTTGCCGATCGAATGCTCGCCCGAGTAGCCGCCGACGAAAATCTGCACATGATCTTCTACCGCAACCTCGGTGCCGCCGCGCTCGACCTCACTCCGGATCAGATGGTCCGGGCAATCGCCGACGTAGCAACCGACTTCGCGATGCCGGGGCTGAACATGCCCAACTTCCGCAAGAACGCGATGGCCTTGGCCAAGTACGGCATCTACGATCTCCGTCAGCACCTGGACGAGGTCCTGATGCCGGTTCTGCGCAAATGGCAGATTTTCGAACGCAACGACTTCTCCGGCGAGGGCGAGAAGGACAGAGATCGTCTCGCGGTCTTCGTCGACGAGCTTGCCGCCAAAGCCACCAAATTCGAAGAATCCCGGGACCGACTCCTGGCCCGAGAGGCGGCCCGCGCGGAACTCGTCTCCTGACCCTCCCGCGCCTCCCTTGGGGTCGCTCCGCTGGCTGCGGTGATAGGGGCTCCACCCCCCAGGCACGGTTAAATGTGCTGGGGTGCACTCAATCGTGCCACTGCGGCGGAGCCGTAGCCACCGAGCGCTCCCGTCCCGACCTCCAAGACCGGTGGAAAGTGTTAAAGTCCCGCACGAGCGACGTCGCCGTCGACACTGAGCGCGATGTCCTGGGGAGGGGTGGGTAGTGATGCGACCTCGTAGGGAAGCTGCTCCCACATATGCCCCGTACCGGTTCGAGGTGCCGTCCGCATGATCGACCGAATGATGTCCATGACATCGAAACTCGACGAGTCGGGGCTCACCCTTCTGGTGTACATCGTCGCCACCACACTTCTCTTCGGTGCAAGCGGAAGTGCGTCGTGGGGCAGTTCCGATTCGCTGGAACGTGGCGCGCTCTTCCTCTCGGTCGCGCTGGGCATCATCGCAACCGTGATGCTGCTGCGCACCATGGGACCGAGCCCGAGACGCACCATCGGTGCGGTGACATTCATGGGCATTCTTGCCGTAGCTCTGTCGTTTGCAGCGAGCCACACCCTTGCGGCATTCCTCGTTTGCGTCCAGGCCACCATGTTTCTCGGCATGCACATCGGCGCATTCTGGTCCGAACGCAACGCCGGGATCTGGGTTGCCGTACTCGCTGTCTCTGCGGTTGCCGGCGCTGCGATCGGGCCCTACGAATCCTCGATTATCGCCTACGTTCTGATCGCTCTCGGCGTGGTCGGAGCCACCGAGGTGTTCGGCGCATTCGCTCGTCGTATGCGCTACACCGCCACCCACGACGCCCTCACCGGACTCTTGAACAGATTCGGATTCGAATCCAAGGTGGAGAAGATGCTGCCGGCATGTGCCGCGCGTGGACTCTCGGTCAGCATGGCTGTACTCGATCTGGACAACTTCAAGCAGATCAACGACGAATACGGTCACATCGCCGGTGACGTTCTGCTGGCACGTGTTTCGAAGGCCTGGAAAGCGGAGTTGAGCCGCCGCGACGTGCTGGGCCGGCTCGGCGGTGACGAGTTCGTGCTCTTCATGCCCGGCGTCCTCGAAGCGGAAGCGTGGCAGATCATCGATCGTCTGCGACGGGCGCATCGTGCGGAGTGGAGTGTCGGCCTCGTGTGCATGCCCTCCGGCCGGCGTTGGGCCGAGATCTATCGGGCCGCCGACGCAGACCTGTACCGGGCGAAGCGCAGTCGACCGTCCACAGTGAAGCCTGTGCAAGAGTCCGGTCCGGACGAAACGGAGTGGAGAATAGCGCGTTGACCCACTCTCCACACAATCGATACACAGCCTGGGGATAGATTTCCTGGACCCTCCGGTTCCCGAGGTTGACTACCCCTACGTCGACACATCGATGAGGGGTGGGACATGCTGTCGTGGAGCGAGATTCAACAGTGGAATCCGTCGGAGATCTCGCACCTGGGGCATCGAGTGAGCGACACCGCAGACAGGCTCCGGCTCGGCGGAGATGCAGTGCAATCGCTCACGCGTGAGCTTCTATGGCGTGGTGAGGCGGCCGACGCGGCCCGGTCTGCGATGGCTCGTGCGTGGGAGCACTACCACGACTCGGCGCGCACACTCGAGCGCATCGGACGGTGTCTCGCCGATCTCGCCGACGACATGTATCCGGTGCGGTCAGTAGTGCGCGAGTGCGAATCGAGTAGCGACGAGCACGACCTCGAAATCGACTCCGACGGTGTGGTCAGTGACGGAATCATCCTGTACAGCACCAGTTCCGAGGACGCGTGGGCCACAGCGCGCAGCAGAGCGCGACTGCGTCGCGATCTCGCCGAGCGGGTGGCCGAGGTAGTCCGGCGCGCCACGGAGATCGATCGGAATGCGGCCGTTGATTTGATCCGGATCGGTGACGACGTTCCCGTCGATCCTGCGAGGCCCACCGTGCAGGACGGCAACGCATCGGCGAACTCGGCGTTCTGGGAGTTGCTTCCGCAGTCCGAGCGAACCTCGCTCCTGGTGAACGACCCCGGATCCATCGGCAACCTCGACGGCATACCGGCTGATGTGCGCGATGCAGCGAACAGGAGGGTTCTCGTCCGCGAGCGCGCCCGGCTGGAGGACGTTGCCGACGAACTGACGCGGCGGCTCGACTCAGCCCTCTTCGGTGGTCTCTTCGACAACGCCGACGCAGGTTTGGCACAGACGAGGAAGCGCCTCGAGGCTCTCGACGCCATCTCGACTGTTCTCGACCAGGGAAATCGCCAGCTCCTGGTGTTGGACAACTCGAGCGCCGAAGACACGTTGGCAGCCATCGCTGTCGGCAACGTCCACACTGCTACACACGTCGCAGTCTTCGTTCCTGGTCTGGACTCCGATGTCAGCGGCGACATCCAACGCTACGATGGCGACATGGACGCACTCGAACAGACTGTGCGCGAACTGATTTCGCCTGGCGAGAGTGTCGCGTGCGTGACATGGATGGACTATCAGGCCCCGCAACTGGGGTGGAGTCTGCTCGATCCGGAGCGCACGGTCCTCTCGTCCGCGGCCGCTGCGATCGGTGCACCGCGGCTGGCGTCGTTTCTCGACGGACTCGATGCCGCGCGCGCCGCGGACCCACATCTGACGCTGCTCGGACATTCGTACGGTTCGCTGACTGCCGCTCTTGCGCTGCGAGGAACCGAGGGCACGGGCGTCGACGAGATGGTTGCGGTGGGTTCCCCTGGGCTGGGATTCGACGACGTTTCCCAGCTGTCCGTTCCACCCGGCCATCTGTTCGTCGGCGAAACACGTGGCGACCTGGTGGCGGACACCGGACTGTTCGGTGGCGATCCGAGCGAACTGGACGGCGTACGCCCGCTGTCCACTCGTTCGGCGGACGGCACGTTGGCGAACAGTCACGGTCATAGCGAGTACCTCACCGATGGCACCGTGACTCAGCGCACTATCGCTCTCGTCGTCTCCGGCAGGACCGACGAGGCTTCTTGACTGCTGCTACTTGCGCGCCTCGTGCGCCGAGGATCCGTTGACCGGCGTCGGAGTCTCGGTGTAGTCGTCCAGGCTCGGCGGCGCATCAGCCGGTTCGACGAACGTGTTCCGGCGCTTGGCGACGAGAATCGCGATCCCCGCTGCTGCGCCGAAGAGCGAGCCGAACACGACGAACTTTCTCGTCTTCGTGCCGAGGATCGACCCGCGCGTGGACTTGGTGGCCCGCGGTGCGGAGGCAACCTCTGCACGATGTGTCTTGCGCCGATCGGCTTCACGCCGTGCCAGCGCGTATCCACGCGTGGCGACCTGTAGCCCGACCCCCGCGGATCCGGTCCCGAAGATCTTCGCCGCCTTGATCAGATTTCCGCCGGTGCCCGCAGCGACGCCCCGGAGGTGCGCAGACTTCGATGTGCTCGTCATGCCTCCACTGTTCCACAACGTGGGTGCGAATGACCGTCACCGTTTCGGCCGGTGCCCGTCAATGGCACGATGGTGGGGTGACTTCACCAAACAAGACATCGACGGCAACGCTGCACACCAACCGCGGCGACATCATCATCGAACTGTTCGGCAACCACGCGCCGAAGACGGTCGAGAACTTCACCGGTCTCGCAGACGGAACGAAGGACTACTCGACCACCAACGCCTCGGGCGGAAAGTCCGGACCGTTCTACGACGGCGCTGTCTTCCACCGCGTCATCGACGGCTTCATGATCCAGGGCGGCGACCCGACCGGAACCGGCAGCGGCGGACCGGGCTACAAGTTCGGCGACGAGTTCCACCCGGAGCTTTCCTTCGACCGCCCGTACCTGCTGGCCATGGCCAACGCCGGACCGGGAACCAACGGTTCGCAGTTCTTCATCACCACCGGCAAGACGCCGCACCTGAACCGCAAGCACACCATCTTCGGCGAGGTGACCGACGACGCATCGAAGAAGGTCGTCGACGCCATCTCCGGCACCCCCGTCGGGCGCGGCGACCGTCCCGTCGACGAAGTTGTCATCAACAGCATCACCCTGGCCTGAATCGACCAGCCTGCTGTAGGCACTTCTGCGTGGAGGACTGACAGACTATGACGAACCCCGGCTGGGGTGGCGCGCACGGCAACGAGCCCACCCCACCTCAGTCGAGGTGTGTCCGACACCCCGAGCGGCCCACCGGTCTCGCATGCTCGAGATGCGGCAGGCCGGCGTGCCCGGAGTGCCTACAGCCCGCTGCAGTCGGCCAACACTGCGTCGATTGCGTTCGCGCAGGTAACGCGTCGGTGCGTCGGGCACGAACTGTGGCCGGTGCACCGACGGGTGCTGCTTACGGCCGCGTCACGTACATCCTGATGGGGCTGAACGTGCTGGCGTTCGCGGTGACGGCGCTGCAGTCCCGCAGTCTGCTGGACAACACCGCGAACTCGTCCCTGTTCGACGCCTGGGCACTGTTTCCACCGGCGGTGGCGACCGGCGATGTCGAGCGAATTCTGGGCAGCGGCTTCCTGCACATCGGACCGATACATCTTCTGGTCAACATGTTCGCCCTCTACATCATCGGCAGAGACGTCGAGGCCATTCTGGGCCGCGCACGGTACGTTGCCGTCTACGCGGTGTCACTTCTGGGCGGCAGTGCGTCGGTGATGGTCCTCGAAGCGCCGATCAGTCTCACCGCAGGTGCGTCCGGCGCGATCTTCGGACTGCTCGGTGCGCAAGCGGTCATTCTCCTCAAGCTCAAGCGAAGTCCGACGCCGGTTCTCGTCGTGATCGGACTGAACATCGTCATCAGCATCTCGATCCCCGGCATCTCATTGTGGGGCCACGTGGGCGGGCTCGTGGCGGGTGCCGCTGCCACCGCCGGCATTCTCTTTCTGCCCGACAACACACGGTCCTCGCAGGGCCGGATGGGCTGGATCGCCGTGGCCGGCGTTGCCGCACTCGCCGTGGTCGTCATCGCCGTTCGAGCCGTGGACCTGCGGTCTCAGATGGGCCTGTAGCTCCCTCGCCAACGATCAACGCGCATCAGGCACGAACCCGCCGCGCTCGAGGGCGTCATAGACGTCCTGTGGATTCGTCCCCAGATCCCACCGCCCGAAGATGACCAATCGGTCGTCGTCTTCCCCGGCGCGGCGGACGTCTATCTCCAGCATCGGTACGCGTCGTCCGAGGCGCGGGTACTTCACCGTCTTGATACGTACGATCTCGTCGCGTCGGTACGTCCGGACGCCGGTGAGTCGCTTCATCGACACTGTGCTGTCGTTGATGCGCAGACGTGGTCGCTGGTAGGCCGCGAAACCGGCAATTATCCACAGGCCGAGGGCCGCCACGGTCACCAGGAATCGGCCAGCGGGATCCGTATCCGTCAATATCGCAGCGATGACCAGCGCAAATCCGCCGACGGCGAGTGCGAACACGGCCGGCATCGGCGTCGCCCACTCCTGTTCATCCACACCCTGGGGATTACCGGATAAGTTATCCACAGGCTTTATCCACATTGGGGATGAATAACACGCGTGTAAGTAGCTCGGTTCGACCCCGCCTGATCAACGACACCGGCTGATCAACGCCACCGCATGGTCATGATGAGTCCGACAACCATGAAGCCGAAACCGATCAAGAAGTTCCACGCTCCGAGGCTGTTCATCCAGGAGATGTCCTCGGCAGCCAAGTAGTACACGAGCAGCCACAGCAGCCCGACCAGCATGAATCCCAACATCACTCCGACATACAACGGACTCGACGGGCCGGCCTTCACCGAACCGGGAGTGCGCGTCCCCGGTGCGATCACATAGTCCTTCTTCTTACGAACCTTCGACTTCGGCATTCTTTTCCCTTCGTTGTCGTTACTGCAGTCCCGATACCTCGCCTGTGGATACAGGTTGTGGACAACTGTCGCAGGCATGTCAGTGACATGGGCTCTGCCGCATTTCCAACCCTTGCATCGCCCGGCAAGCGGAGCAGGTAGCGTCTGATGCTGACACATGCCCACAGTTGCGCACATGCCCTGTACACGCTAGCTCAGCGGAAACGCGGGTGAGAGCACCGGAGGAGTACATGCCCTCGGACAACGCGCACAAGAAGACGGCATCGTGGGTCTGGCAGATTCTCACGGTCGTCGTGTGCCTTGTTGTCGGGATGTTGTTGGCGACGACGAGGCAGTTCTCGCACGGCGACGAGATTCGCCGTAGTGATACGACGAGGCTGTCTACTCTGGTGCGGTCCGCGCAGGTCACTGCCGATGATGCCGAGGAAATACGAGACGACTTGGCCGAGCGGGTCGAGGCACTTCGGAACACGGCCGGCACGGTCGACGCCGATGTCGGTGACGCTCTGGCACAGGCTCAACCGTTGATGGCTCCCGCGGGTCTGACAGCCGAGTCGGGGCCGGGCGTCGTAGTGACGATGACGGATGCCCCGAGAGGTCAAGACGGGCGCTACGCCTCGGACGCGTCGCCCGACGATCTCGTCGTACATCAACAGGACGTGCAAAGCGTGCTCAACGCATTGTGGGCAGGCGGGGCGACTGCGATTGCGATGCAGGACCAGCGAATCGCAAGTCGGGTTGCGCCCCGATGTATCGGAAACACCCTGCTGTTGGGTGGCCGCACGTACAGCCCGCCGTATGTGGTGACGGCGATCGGGGATCCCGCCGAGCTGTCGGCTGCCCTCGATCGGGAGCCCGGCGTCACCGTGTTTCGTCAGTACGCGTTGCGGTACGGCCTCGGATACACCTCGGAGGTATCCGGGCAAGTGGACGTCCCGGCGTACGACGGGTCGATCAGGATGCAGTACGCCCAGCCAGGGTGAACTGTCGGTCGGACAAGCCACTGCCTTACGCTGGCCCTATGCGCATTCTCGTCGTCGACAACTACGACAGCTTCGTCTTCAACCTGGTTCAGTACCTCGGCCAGCTCGGCGTGGACGCGACCGTCTGGCGCAACGACGATCCGCGTCTGGACGACAGGGATGCAGTTGCCCGCGAGTTCGACGGCATTCTGCTCAGCCCCGGCCCCGGCACACCACAGCGAGCAGGCGCGACGATGGACCTGGTGACCGCAGCGGCGACAGCAAGGACGCCGCTGCTCGGAGTGTGCCTCGGACACCAGGCAATCGGAGCAGCCTTCGGAGCGACGGTCGATCGGGCTCCGGAGCTCCTGCACGGAAAGACCAGTTCGGTCGACCACATCGGTGTGGGCGTTCTCGAGGGCATGCCGCAGCCGTTCACAGCCACCCGCTATCACTCGTTGACTGTCCTCGAGGAGACCATCCCCGAAGAACTGGAAGTCACCGCACGAACGGCGTCGGGGCTGGTGATGGCGATGCGTCATCGAGAGCTGCCGATTCACGGAGTGCAATTTCACCCGGAGTCGATCCTTACCCAAGGCGGTCACCGGATGCTGGCGAACTGGCTGTCGATCTGCGGTGCCGAATCGGACGACGCCCTGATCGGTCAACTGGAGGCGCAGGTCGCGCTCGCGTTCCGCTAGGGCGGATACACGCGCCCGCGCGTGCGTAGTGACTGCGAACCTCACTACGCACGCACCGGCGCTGAGCGTTACCGGCTGGGGATCCCCAGTACACCGAGGCTGATGTTCACAGTCTGTGACTTGGTGATCTCCGACCCCGCGGGTTCGGCCTGATTCACCACGCGGTTGACCATGGTCGGATCGAGAGTGCTCTCCTGCGAGGTCACGATGCTCGTCGCCGAACCAGTCCACCCTGCTGCCTCGAGGGCGGTCTGCGCCTGTGCCGCGGTCAGCCCCAGTAGATCCGGCATGGGGATCTTGTCGCCATTGGACACGCGCAACGTGACGGTGTCACCGGCGACTGCATTGGACCCACCGGCAGGGCTGGTCGAGACGACCTCGCCGACCGGCTGGCTCGAGTCGATGTTCTCGATCTTCACCTGGAAGCCCGCACCCTCGACGTTGGGCTGCGCTACGTCGACCTGCTGCCCGACGACGTTGGGCACTCGCACCTGAGCTGGTCCGCTGCCCAGGGTGATCTTCACCAAGGATCCGACGGTGATACCGACTCCCGAAGATGGGTTCTGTTCGACGACCTTGTCGAGGTTCTCCGGTGTCGACGTTGCACGAGCGACGGTGCCGTCGAGTTCCAGTCCGAGTGATGAAAGTGCTTGCGCGGCCTGCTGTTGGGTCTTGCCGGCGAGCTGCGGAACCTGAACCTGTTCCGGTCCGGTGGACACGTCCAGGTTGACGGTGCTCTTCGTGTCGACCTCGGCACCCGCCCCGGGCCTCGTAGCAATCACGGCACCGGTGGGAACCGTCGCGTCGGACTTCTCAACGATGTCGAAGCGGAGGTCTGCTTCCGCGAGCCGTGCCTGGGCGTCGGATGTCGACAGACCGGTCACATCGGGAATGGCGACACGAGCCGGAGACGAGCCGGGGCCGAGAGACCACAGGAACGCCCCGACGATTGCGACGACCACGATGGCAGCAAGAGACAGCAGAGCGATTCGCATGCCGCGGCGTCGCGGACCCTCGTCCTCGACACCCGCGTGTCGGCCGCCGCCCGTGCTCGGAGGCTCCGACGCGGCGGACGAGCGTGGAAGTGGAGCCCGCGCATCCATCGAGCCGAGAATCGTGGTGCGATCCTCGTCGTTCATGACCGTCGGCGCGCTCGGACGTTGGCCGCCGAGCACGCGGACCAGGTCGGTGCGCATCTCGGCAGCGGACTGATACCGGTTCGCTGGGTTCTTGGCCATTGCCTTGAGGATGATCGAATCCAGTTCACGAGGCACGTCCGCATTGACGCGCGACGGCAACTCGGGATCCTCGCGCACGTGCTGGTACGCCACGGCGACGGGAGAGTCGCCCTTGAACGGCGGTTCCCCGGTCAGGACTTCGAACAGGACGCAGCCGAGCGAATACACGTCGGACCGGGCGTCGACCTGCTCGCCCCGCGCCTGCTCCGGCGAAAGGTACTGTGCGGTGCCGATGACGGCTGCGGTCTGCGTCATCGGACTCGAGCTGTCCGCAATGGCCCTGGCGATGCCGAAGTCCATCACCTTGACCGCACCCGCGTTGTTGATCATCACGTTCGCAGGTTTGACGTCACGGTGGACGATCCCGTTGCGGTGCGAGAAGTCGAGTGCAGCACACACGTCGGCGATGACCTCCATCGCATGACGCGGCGCCATCGGGCCTTCGCCTCGAACGATGTCACGCAGCGTGCTGCCCTCGACATATTCCATGACGATGAACGGCAGTGGACCCGCCTCGGTCTCCGCCTCGCCGGTGTCGTACACAGCGACGATGGCGGGGTGGTTGAGTGCTGCCGCGTTCTGCGCTTCACGGCGGAAACGCAGGTAGAACGTCGGGTCGCGCGCAAGGTCTGCACGAAGCACCTTTATCGCCACATCGCGATCGAGCCGGTTGTCGCGCGCCAGATGGACTTCGGACATGCCGCCGAATCCGAGAATCTCGCCCAACTCGTAGCGGGACGAGAGGTTGCGGGGGGTCGTCATCGCTGTCCTTGTCGATCAGTGCCAGAAGAACTTTCGTCCGCGAAGGGGGTTCCGGCGGCCTGCGGTTCCTCGTCGTCGCCGCCCCCTGTCCCGGGGAGGCCCGGAATGGTGAACGAGGGGATGGTGATCCCGCCGTTGGTGGTCGTCGTCGGCTGCGTAGTGGTCGTCGGAGCCGTCGTCGTCGGTTCGGTCGTGGTCGTCGTCGGTTCGGTCGTGGTCGTCGTCGGTTCCGTTGTCGTGGTTGTCGTGGTGGTCGTCGGTTCCGTGGTGGTCGTCGTGGTCCGCTGCGTCGTCGTGGCCGGAGTGAAGGGAGCCGGAGTCTCGTCTTCGCGGTTCAACAGCACGAAACCACCGATGAGGATGGCAAGCAGCAACAGACCGGCGCCGCCCCACGCGAGAGCCTTCTGCGCAGACGACATTCCGGTAGGTTCCGGCTCCGCAGGGGCGACGGCGCCTGTGCGAGGCCCGGTGTACTGATTGTGCGACGTCGGCATCATCTGAGTGCTGCTCGGTGCCGGTGCCGCAACCACGCCGGGCATCATGACCCTGCCGGTCCCGGTTCCTCTGCTGGTGCCCGGCGCCGGCGGTCGGCGGCCGGCACGGACTGCGGCGACTGCATCTGCGAACTCGCCACCGTTCGCGTAGCGCGCAGCGGGATCTTTCGCCATCGTGATCTCGATCAGTTCCCGAACACCGGGAGGCAGGTCCGACGGCAGAGGTGCCGGTGTGTCGCGGACGTGCTTCATCGCGACGGTAAGAGCGCCGTCACCGACGAACGGACGAGTCCCGGACAGCACCTCGTACCCGACGACACCGAGGGAATACACATCACTCGCAGAGGTCGCTTCTTGTCCCAGCGCCTGTTCGGGAGCAATGTACTGGGCAGTGCCCATCACCATGCCGGTTCTCGTCACCGGTGAAGCGTCGACTGCCTTCGCGATACCGAAGTCGGTGATCTTCACCAGACCGGCGGGAGTGATCAGGATGTTGCCGGGCTTGACGTCCCGGTGCACGACGCCGGCCGAGTGCGCAATCTGAAGCGAGCGGCCGGTCTGCTCGAGCATGTCGAGAGCGTGGCCGAGCGGCAGTCGTCCGATCCGTCCCAGCACAGCGTTGAGCGGCTCGCCGTTGACGAGTTCCATCACCAGGTACGCGAGCGACTCACCCGCTTCGTCGCGCGTCTCGCCGTAGTCGTACACCCCTGCGATGCCGGGGTGATTGAGCTGCGCGGTAGTACGAGCCTCGAAGCGGAACCGCTGCAAGAACTCCGGGTCCTCGGAGAACTCTGCTTTGAGCACCTTGACTGCGACCTTGCGATCGAGGCGATTGTCCATCGCCTCCCACACCTGTCCCATTCCGCCCGTCGCGATCAAACGCAACAGACGGTAGCGCTGTGCAATGACTGCACCGTTTTTCAGTGGCACGAGATGCTCACCTCCCCTGCAATCCGGCAGCGATGACAGCGCGTCCGACCGGAGCTGCAACCGACCCACCGGTCGCAGCGAGGGCACGGTCGCCGCCGTCCTCCACGATGACGGCAATGGCAATTTTCGGGTCCTCGGCAGGCGCGAAGCCGATGTACCAGGCGTGCGGCGGTGTGTTCCGCGGGTCGGTACCGTGCTCGGCCGTGCCGGTCTTCGACGCGATCTGAACGCCGGCGATCTTGCCCTCGCCGCCGGTGTTGTTCTCGGAACCGATCATCAGCGACGTCAGTGTCGCGGCGGTCTCGGCGCTGATCGCCTGGCCCCTCGAGTCGGGAGCCGTCGTCGACAAGTTGGACAGGTCGGGTGACTGCAACTGGCTGACCATGTGCGGGGCCATCCGGACGCCACCGTTGGCGACGGTCGCCGCGATCACCGCGTCCTGGAGAGGGGTCAGCGCGACGTCGCGTTGACCGATGCTGCTCTGACCGAGGGCCGCGTCGTCCGGAATCGATCCGATGGTGCTGTCGGCAACGGGAAGCGGCAGCGACGTGGTCTCCTCACCGATTCCGAAGGCGCTCGCCGTGTCACGGAGGGCGTCGGCGCCGGTGTTGATTCCGAGTTCTACGAACGCGGTGTTGCACGAGCGGGCGAAGGCTTCCCGAAGCGACGCGGTCGCGCCGCCGCCACAGGTGCTCCCGTTGTAGTTCTCGAGGGACGTCTCGGTGTCCGGCAGGGTGATCGTGGACGCAGCTGTCAGCTGATCGTCGGGGCTTGCCCCGTTCTCCAGAGCCGCAGCTGTCACAAGAACCTTGAATGTCGAACCGGGCGGATACGTGGCCGAGATCGCCCGGTTGAGCAGAGGCTTGTCCGGGTCGGAGTTGAGTTGGTCCCACGCTTCGCTGGTTTGGGCACCATCGTGGCTCGCCAGCAGGTTCGGGTCGTAGCTGGGCGAGCTGGCCATCGCGAGGACTCTTCCTGTCGACGGCTCGATCGCAACCACGGCGCCGGTGTAACCCCGGGAGAACAGCTGGTCGTAGGCGACCTGCTGCACAACGGGGTCGATCGTCGTGACGACGTTGCCGCCGCGTGGATCACGACCGGAAATCAGATCGAACAGTCGGCGACCGAAAAGGCGGTCGTCGGAGCCGTTGAGCACCTGATCCTCGGTGCGTTCGAGCCCGGTGCTCGAGTACAGCATCGAGTAGAACCCGGTCACCGGAGCGTTGGCCATCGGGCTGTTGGGAGCCAACTGATTCGGCGGATACGTGCGCAGGTACTTGTAGCGATCGTCGGTGGAGATCGATGCGGCCAGCACCTGTCCGCCCGCGGAGATCTGTCCGCGCTGACGGGAGTACTCGTCGAGCAGCACCCGGGAGTTGCGGGGGTCGGAGCGCAGATCGTCGGCCTTGATCACCTGCAGGTACGTGGCGTTCGCCAGCAGCGCGACGACCATCACCATGACGGCGATGGACACGCGGCGGAGAGGAGTGTTCATGAGCGTTTCACCATCTCGGTCGGAGCCTCCGCGATCGGGGCTGCCGGTGCCGGCTTCTTCTTCGGCGTCGCGGGTTCACGTGCGGCGTCGGAGATCTTGATCAGTAGTGCGAGAAGCAGATAGTTGGCGAGAAGCGACGATCCTCCGTAGGACAGATAGGGCGTGGTCAGACCGGTGAGCGGAATGAGCTTGGTGACGCCGCCGACGACAACGAACAACTGGATCGCGACGGTGAACGACAGGCCGGCGGCGAGAAGCTTGCCGAAGCTGTCGCGGACCGCGAGCGCGGTGCGAAGCCCCCGGATGATGAACACCAAGTACAGGATCAGAACGGCAGTGAGCCCGATGAGACCGAGCTCCTCACCGACCGCCGCGATGATGAAGTCCGTCTTCGCGAACGGAACCTGGGACGGTCGTCCACTGCCCAGGCCGGTACCGGCGAGACCACCCGTCGCGAAGCTGAACATCGACTGGACAATCTGGTAGCCGGTGTCGTTGTAGTCGTCGAAGGGATGAAGCCAGGTGTCGGTGCGAATCTTGACGTGACCGAAAACCTGGTAGGCGAAGAAAAACCCGACCAGAAGCAGACCGAAACCGATGATGAGCCAGCCGACGCGTTCGGTGGCGATGTAGATCATCACCAACACCGTGCCGAAGATCAGCAGTGAAGACCCGAGGTCCTTCTCGAACACGAGAACGCCGACGGAGACTACCCATACCAGCAGGATCGGTCCGAGATCACGCCCGCGAGGAAAGTCCATGCCGAGGAAGTGCTTGCCGGCCGTGGTGAACAGCTCACGCTTGGCAACGAGCAGCGACGCGAAGAAGATCAACAGCAGGATCTTGGCGAACTCGCCGGGCTGAATACTGAACCCGGGCAGCCTGATCCAGATCTTGGACCCGTTCACCTCGGAAAAGGCCGACGGGAGAAGCGCCGGGATTGCCAACAGCACCAGACCGCACAGCCCGACGGTGTAGCTGTACCGAGCCAGCGTGCGGTAGTCGCGGAGAAGCACGAGGAGTGCAATGAAACCGGCGATCGCGAGCGTCGTCCACAGCACCTGCTGGGTCGCGTCGGGCGACGGGATCTCCTGGCCCAGATACGCGGCGGATTGCTCGTCGGCCAGGTCGAGTCGATGGATCAGCACCAAACCGAGTCCGTTGAGCAACGCCACGATCGGGAGCAGCAGTGGATCTGCGTACGGCGCGAACCGTCGCACCGCCAGATGCGCAACCGTGACGAGCGCGAGATAGGCGAGGCCGTACTTGGCTAGATCCCACGTGACGGCCTGTTCCTGGCTCGCCTCGACGAGCACCAGCGAGAACGTGGTGATCAGAACCGCGATGCCGAGGAGCAGCAGTTCGACGTTGCGGCGATTGGACTGGATGGGAGCAGGCGCAAATCCGCCCGGTGGGCTCGGAAAGGACGCCCCCACAGATGGATTGGAGCTCATCAAGTACCGGCCCTGCAGTTCTGGCCAGGCAGTTGAGGCACCGTCGGCGCGGGTGTGGTGGTCGGGACCGCTTCCGTCGGCGGAGCTGCCGGATCTGCGGGAGGTGCGGCGGGGGGCGCCGAAGTGGGCGCGGGCGCCGGGGCTTCGGTGGTCGTCGCTTCCGGGACAGCCGCGCACTCGGGAAGAAGATCTCCCGACGCGAGTCGGTTCATCTGACCGTTCGCGTCATCGAGCTTGCCCGACGGCAGTCCCGCGCGAACCTGTTCACGAGCGGCCGGCGCGAGGTCATCGATCTCGAACACGTCGCAATCACTCGGGGCGGTTTCCGGTGCCGTCAGTGTCAGTGCACCGTCGTCGCCGAGGCAACCGATGGAATGCACCGATTGCAGCGAGTAGCCCAGGATCGAACCGGGCACGCCCTGCATCACTGCAACGCGGTTGTTGTCTTCACCGACGTAGTAGTTGTTCTTGATGGCTGCGTTCGCGACGAACGCGCCACCCACCGACAGCGCGACGAGGGCCAACGCCACCAAGGTCCAGCGAAGCTTGTGCGACTTCTTTTCCGGTACCGGGGGAGGGGTAGTGACCCGCTTGGGCGTCGACCGAGGTGGCCGCATCGCGGCAGCGCGGCCGGCAGCGGTGTTCGGCGGCGGAGCATCTTCTTCGTCTTCGGTGCTGGCCGCGCCACCCAGAATCGGCGAGCTCTGCCCGTAGTCGAGATCGATGACATCGGCGACGACGACGGTGACATTGTCGGGTCCGCCGCTTCGCAGAGCGAGTTCGATGAGTCGGTCGGCGGATTCTGCGCAGTCGCCCTCGTTCAACGTGTTCTCGATGGTCTCGTCACTGACGACGTCGGACAGACCGTCCGAGCACAGCAGGTATCTGTCGCCGGCGCGCGCTTCGCGAACCGTCAGTGTCGGCTCGATCTCGTTTCCGGTGAGCGCCCGCATGATCAGCGACCGCTGCGGGTGGGTGTGCGCCTGTTCGGCGGTGATACGCCCTTCGTCGACGAGCGACTGGACGAACGTGTCGTCGCGGGTGATCTGCGTCAGCTTCGTCTCGCGCAGCATGTATGCGCGAGAGTCGCCGATATGAACGAGTCCGATCTTCCTGCCCGCGAACAGGATTGCGGTCAACGTCGTGCCCATGCCGTCGAGCTCGGGTTCTTCCTCGACCTGATCGGCGATGGACGCGTTGCCCTCTCGGGTCGCCGCCTCGAGCTTGCCGAGAAGGTCGTCGCCCGGTTCGTCGTCGTCGAGATGGGCCAGAGCGGCGATCATCAGTTGCGATGCAACTTCGCCCGCAGCGTGGCCACCCATACCGTCGGCAAGGGCGAGAAGACGTGCGCCTGCGTAGACCGAATCCTCGTTGTTCGAGCGAACCAGTCCGCGGTCGCTGCGCGCTGCATAGCGGAGTACCAGGGTCACGGGCGCAGCTCTATCACGGTCTTACCGACACGGACCGGGGTACCGAGCGGGACGCGAACGGCCGTGGTCACCTTGGCGCGGTCGAGGTAGGTGCCGTTGGTGGAACCGAGGTCCTCGACATACCAGTCGCCGCCGCGCGGCGAGATGCGAGCGTGACGTGTCGACGCGTAGTCGTCGGTCAGCACCAGCGTCGAATCGTCGGCGCGGCCGATGAGCACCGGCTGAGTGCCGAGAGAAATTCTTGTTCCGGCAAGGCCGCCCTGTGTCACCACTAGATTCTTGGCAACCTTCTGTTTGTTGAACGACGGAAGAACTTTCGATCCACCGGAGTACCGCGCAGGCATTCGCATGCCGGATGCCGCATAGATATCACTTCGGAGAGTCCGAAGAACGGCCCAGACGAAGAACCACAGCAATAGCAGAAAACCCGCTCGGGTCAACTGCAGTATCAAGCCCTGCACAGCCCTCCACCTCCTTCGCAACCGTTCTTGATCATCGCCGTCGAGCACACGGAAGAATCGACCGTATTTCCCCAATTATGCGCACGCGAGGCGACACGACTTCTCACGCAGCATCCTAGAGTGAAGCTGCGTGTGTCGATCACCATACTGGTGACCTCGGTTAAACGATGCGGACGAGAATTTCGGAGTGTCCGGCCCTGATGACGTCGCCGTCGGCCAGTTGCCAGTCCTGAACCGGTGAGCCGTTGACCGTGGTGCCGTTGGTCGAACCAAGGTCCGACAGCATGGCTACACGTCCGTCCCAGCGGACCTCGACGTGGCGACGCGACACACCTGTGTCGGGGAGACGGAACTGGGCGTCCTGACCGCGACCGATGATGTTCTGACCGTCGCGAAGCTGGAAGTAGCGGCCACTGCCGTCTTCGAGCTGCAGTGTCGCGGTCAGACCCTGGCTGTCGGCGTACGCGGGCTCTTCGTAGTCGTAGGCGGGTTGCTGGTATCCAGCGGTGGCGTACTGGCCCTGCTGGTAACCGCTCTGCTGCGGCGGGTAGTCGTATGCCGGTTGCTGCTGGTAGCCGGCGGGTTCGGCGTATGCCTGCTGGTCGTACTCCGGCTCGGCGTACGCCTGTTGGCCGTATGCCTGCTGGTCGTAGCCCTGCTGTCCGTAAGCGGGGTCGGAGTAAGCCTGACCGCTCTGCCCACCCTGGTCGTAGCCGGGTTCTGCGTATGGCTGTTGGCCGTATGCCTGCGGGTCGTACGCCTGCTGGTCGTAGCCCTGATCGTTGTACGGCTGCGCCTGGTAGCCCTGACCGTAGGCCTGCTGGTCGTACTGA
This sequence comes from Rhodococcus sp. FG69, assembly GCF_057808915.1. Classification (NCBI taxonomy): domain Bacteria; kingdom Bacillati; phylum Actinomycetota; class Actinomycetes; order Mycobacteriales; family Nocardiaceae; genus Rhodococcus; species Rhodococcus sp. FG69. The sequence continues at coordinate 24,614 of NZ_JBMDIX010000010.1, forward strand.
CCTTCCGCGGCCGGTGCCGGTGCCCCGTAGGGTTCGCCCCCGTGTGATGCTCCGTTGCGGTAGCCCTGGTCCTGGCCATATGCGCGCGGGTCACGGTTCTGCGGAGCGTAGCGGGGGTCCTGGCCCTGAGCTGGGTAGCCGTTTCGGGCACGCGGATCAGGGCGAGAGCCTTCGGCTGGATCGCGGTGCGGGTCGTAGCCTGGGTTCTGCGTCATGGGGCCGGCTCCTGATGTCGACATAGGTGGTGCTGACGGGCGCGCGGGTCGCGGACCGGGTGCTGCAGCCTCCGCGGGTGTGGAAGCTCGTGGTGCCGCAGTGTGATTCTTCGGTGGGTTGCTGCCGCCGGCCGCAGTCGGTGATCGTCCCACATCGGGATCCACTGAACCACTGGCCCGGAATTGGCCCGTGTGCAAAGTAGGTGAGGGCTCGAACCGAACCACGATGTCACCGTAGGTCTGCCACCCCTGGTCACGGATGTAGTCCCCGAGGTGGCGGGAGAAGGCTTTGACGGTCAGATCCCGATCGGCGGCCAGTTCTTCGTGATCGGAACTGTTGATGGTGATCACATAACTGTTGGGTGCGAGCAAATGGCCACCGTCGAGTGGCCTGACTCGGTCGGCAGCTTCCTGCTGAAGCGCAGCTTCCACTTCCTGCGGAACCACGCCGCCGCCGAACACACGGGCGAACACGTCACCGACCGCGCCCTGCAGCTTTCGCTCGAAACGCTGGACAATGCCCATGGTGACCACTCCTCCCGAACTCTTCTGCCACGAGCGCGTGTCGCCTCGAGGTCGTCGTCCAAGCATGATATACGTTGCCGGTTGCGGTCAGTCCCCGCTGGAGGGGAAGCACGAGCGCGATTTCATCGCCGCCGGATGTGCGTGTTAATGTTCACCGGTCACTCGGGCGGGTGGCGGAATGGCAGACGCGCTGGCTTCAGGTGCCAGTGTCCTTCGGGACGTGGGGGTTCAAGTCCCCCTCCGCCCACAGTAGTTATGGTCACAGCAGAGTTTTGGTCACAGCAGAGTTTTCAGCCGCAAACGATGTACTTCCGTGGCACACGGAATCGTCGTCGTTTGCGGCTTTTTTCATCGGCATGATCCGCCGTTCCGGCCCGTGGCACGGTCCGAGTTCGGACGCTCGGTCCCGAGCGGTCAGTTCCCCACCGCAGCAATCACATTCGAACGACGAACCTGCTCGCCGAACTGGTCTGACAAAATTCGCCTCTCGACCCCCACGCGATCTTCGAGAAACGCCAGGTGAAAGCTAGATTTAGGTATACCTTAGTTGCGGGGTGGGCTAGGTGCTGACTTATCGTTTGTGGTTGGACCGGCGTACCCGATGCCGAATCCACCCGCTAGACGCTTGCGCGCTGCGAACGAGCTCACCTGCTCGACGTTAGCCGAAGATCGTTTTCGGGGGTGCTGCTTCAACGGCGAACGGCACCCAATATAGCCGTCCGCGACGGCCGGCGATCCGTGCCGCGCCGCTGCGACGTACTTGAAGGCTTGACTTATCCGAAGGCTAGGTATGAAGCACACTCCGGGCCCCCAAGGCCTCTACGACCCCCGAAACGAACACGACTCCTGTGGTGTCGCGTTCGTCGTGGACATGCATGGTCGTCGTAGTCGAGACATCGTCGAGAAGGCCATCACTGCGCTGGTCAATCTCGAACATCGGGGCGCCGCCGGCTCCGAGCCAAACACCGGTGACGGCGCCGGAATCCTGATCCAGGTACCGGACGCGTTCTTCCGCGCCGTCGTGGATTTCGAGCTGCCCGCAGCAGGCGCATATGCCACCGGAGTCGCTTTCCTTCCGCAAGGAAAGAACGACGCGGCCCGTGCGTGCGAAGGCGTGCGACAGATCGTCGAAGACGAGGGCATGAAGGTCCTCGGGTGGCGTGATGTTCCCACCGACGACTCCTCTCTCGGGGCGCTCGCGCGCGACGCGATGCCGACGTTCCGTCAGCTGTTCTTCGCCTCTCCCGATCTCTCCGTTACCGACATCGAACTCGAGCGACGTGCGTTCGTCATTCGTAAGCGCGTCGAGCACGAGTTGGGTGAAGAAGGCGCAGGCAAGGACGGTCCCGGCCGCGAGACGGTGTACTTCCCGTCGCTCTCACCCTCCACCTTTGTCTACAAGGGCATGCTGACGACGCCGCAGCTCAAGGGCTTCTACCTGGATCTGCAGGACGAACGCGTCGAAAGCGCTCTGGGACTTGTGCATTCGCGCTTCTCGACCAACACGTTCCCGTCGTGGCCGCTCGCGCATCCGTTCCGTCGCGTCGCGCACAACGGCGAGATCAACACCGCAACCGGTAACGAGAACTGGATGCGTGCCCGCGAGGCCCTCATCGAGTCCGACGTGTTCGGTGGCCCCGAGTCGCTGGCCAAGATCTTCCCCGTCGTCACGCACGGCGCAAGTGACACAGCACGTTTCGACGAGGTACTCGAGCTGCTCCACCTCGGTGGACGTAGCCTGCCGCACGCCGTCCTCATGATGATTCCCGAAGCATGGGAGCGTCACGAGTCCATGGATCCCGCCCGTCGGGCGTTCTACAAGTACCACTCCTCGCTCATGGAGCCCTGGGACGGACCGGCCTCGGTGTGCTTCACCGACGGCACCGTCATCGGTGCAGTTCTCGACCGCAACGGTCTTCGCCCGAGCCGTCTCTGGGTCACCGACGACGGTCTCGTCGTCATGGCGTCCGAGGTCGGCGTCCTCGACATCGATCCGTCGAAGGTCGTCCGCAAGGTTCGCTTGCAGCCGGGCCGCATGTTCCTCGTCGACACCGCGCAGGGTCGCATCGTCTCCGACGACGAGATCAAGGACGAACTCGCCGCCGAGCACCCGTACCAGCAGTGGCTCGACGAGGGTCTGACCTCGATCGACGACCTGCCGGATCGCCCGCACGTCCACATGCCGCACGACCGTGTGCTGATCCGTCAGCAGATCTTCGGGTACACCAACGAGGAACTGAACGTACTCGTCTCGCCGATGGCGAAGACCGGGGCCGAGGCCATCGGCTCGATGGGTACCGACACGCCGATCGCGGTGCTTTCGACGCGTCCGCGGATGCTGTTCGACTACTTCTCGCAGCTTTTCGCACAGGTCACCAACCCGCCGCTCGACGCAATCCGCGAGGAGATCGTCACGAGCCTCGGCGGCACCATCGGACCCGAGGGCGACCTCCTCAATCCAGGTCCCGATGCGTGCAAGCAAATCGTGCTCCCACAGCCGATCCTGCACAACGACGACCTGTCCAAGCTCGTCCACATCAACGACGACGGCACCCAGGAAGAGCTGCGTTCGGTCGTCGTCCGCGGTCTGTATCCGGTTGCCGAAGGCGGCGAGGGCCTGCGCGCGTCGTTGGAGGCCATCCGTACACAGGTTTCCGCGGCGATCTCGGGCGGCGCACGCATCATCGTGCTGTCCGATCGTGAGTCGAGCGAGAAGCTCGCACCGATTCCGTCGTTGCTGCTGACCTCCGCGGTGCACCACCACCTCGTGCGCGAGAAGACCCGTACCAAGGTCGGTTTGATCATCGAAGCCGGTGACGCCCGCGAGGTGCACCACATGGCACTGCTCATCGGATTCGGTGCCGCAGCGGTCAACCCGTACATGGCATTCGAGTCCATCGAGGACATGATCGAACGCGGCGCCCTCACCGACATCGAGTTCGACAAGGCCGTCGCCAACTACATCAAGGCCGCAGGCAAGGGTGTGCTCAAGGTGATGTCCAAGATGGGCATCTCGACGCTGGCGTCCTATACCGGCGCGCAACTGTTCCAGGTCATCGGCCTGTCCCAGGATCTCGTCGACGAGTACTTCACCGGCCTCAACAGCCACCTCGGTGGCATCGACCTCGAGCAGGTCGCACAGGACGTGGCCGCTCGCCACGCCGTCGCCTACCTGACCAACCGTCAGGAGCGCGCACACCGCGAGCTCGAGACGGGCGGCGAGTACCAGTGGCGTCGGGAAGGGGAGTACCACCTCTTCAACCCCGACACCGTGTTCAAGCTTCAGCACTCCACTCGCACGGGTCAGTACGACGTCTTCAAGGAATACACGAAGATGGTCGACGACCAGTCCGAGCGCCTCGCGTCGCTGCGTGGACTGTTCCGCTTCAAGACCGAGGATCGTCAGCCGATCTCGATCGACGAGGTCGAACCGGCGTCGGAGATCGTCAAGCGCTTCTCGACGGGTGCAATGAGCTACGGCTCGATCTCCGCCGAGGCACACGAGACACTGGCGATCGCGATGAACCGACTCGGCGGCCGTTCCAACTCCGGTGAGGGCGGCGAGGACGTCTCACGGTTCGAGCCGGACGAGAACGGTGACTGGCGACGCTCGGCCATCAAACAGGTCGCGTCGGGACGCTTCGGTGTCACCTCGCACTACTTGACCAACTGCACCGACATCCAGATCAAGATGGCGCAGGGCGCGAAGCCCGGTGAAGGCGGCCAGCTTCCGGCGCACAAGGTGTACCCGTGGGTTGCCGAGGTTCGGCACTCGACGCCTGGCGTCGGCCTGATCTCGCCGCCGCCGCACCACGACATCTACTCGATCGAGGATCTCGCTCAGCTGATCCACGATCTGAAGAACGCCAACCCGCAGGCTCGCATCCACGTCAAGCTCGTCTCCGAGGTCGGCGTCGGAACGGTGGCCGCGGGTGTCTCCAAGGCGCACGCCGACGTGGTGCTCATCTCGGGTCACGACGGTGGCACCGGTGCCACACCGTTGACGTCGGTCAAGCATGCAGGTGGACCGTGGGAGCTCGGGCTCGCCGAGACCCAGCAGACGTTGCTGCTCAACGGACTTCGCGATCGCATCGTCGTTCAGGTCGACGGCCAACTCAAGACCGGCCGCGACGTCATGGTCGCCGCGCTGCTCGGTGGTGAGGAGTTCGGTTTCGCCACCGCACCTCTCGTCGTATCGGGCTGCATCATGATGCGTGTCTGTCACCTCGACACCTGTCCGGTCGGCGTCGCGACGCAGAACCCGGTGCTGCGCAAGCGTTTCGCGGGCAAGCCCGAGTTCGTCGAGAACTTCTTCATGTTCATCGCCGAAGAGGTTCGTGAGCTCATGGCCCAACTCGGCTTCCGCACGCTCGACGAAGCCGTCGGCCAGGTCGGGTTGCTCGACACCACAGCGGCCAAGGAAGCGTGGAAGGCGTCGAAGCTGGACTTGTCGCCGATCCTCGACGAGGTCGAGTCGGCGTTCATGAACCAGGACCTCTACAACACGGGCGTTCAGGATCACGGACTCGACAAGGCTCTCGATCAGCAGCTCATCGCGCAGAGTCGCAACGCTCTCGACAAGGGCGAGAAGGTGACCTTCGAATCGAAGATCACCAACGTCAACCGCACGGTCGGCACCATGCTCGGGCACGAGCTGACCAAGGCGTACGGCGGAGTCGGATTGCCCGACAACACGATCGACATCACGTTCACCGGTTCGGCAGGCAATAGCTTCGGTGCGTTCGTGCCCTCGGGTATGACGCTGAGGCTGCACGGCGACGCCAACGACTTCGTCGGCAAGGGTCTGTCGGGCGGACGCATCGTTCTGCGCCCGTCGCTCGACGCCCCGGCGGGATTCGTCGCCGAGGACAACATCATCGGCGGAAACGTCTTCCTGTTCGGTGCGACGCAGGGTGAGGCACTCATCCGCGGTGTCGTCGGGGAACGTTTCGCCGTACGTAACTCGGGAGCGGTGGCCGTCGTGGAAGGCGTCGGCGACCACGGCTGCGAGTACATGACGGGCGGCAAGATCGTCATCATCGGTGAGACCGGACGTAACTTCGGTGCCGGCATGTCCGGCGGCGTCGCGTTCGTCTTCGATCCGAACAAGACGTTCGAGGCGAACCTGAACACCGAGCTCGTCGACATCGAGGGCATCGAGGGTGACGAGTTCACCTGGCTCAAAGAAATTGTCACACGTCATCAGGACGAGACGGGATCCGAGGTCGCAGAGCGAATCCTCGCGGATTGGTCACAGCAGGTGAACCACTTCGTGAAGGTCATGCCGCGCGATTACAAGAAGGTACTGCTCGCCATTTCCGAAGCCGAGAAGAACGGCGCGGACGTGGACGAGGCAATCATGGAGGCAGCTCGTGGGTGACCCACAAGGATTCTTGAAGCACACCGTTCGTGAACTGCCGAAGCGGCGTCCCGTCGACCTGCGGCTGATGGACTGGAAAGAGGTCTACGAGGACTTCTCCAAGGACACACTGCGGACCCAGGCGAGTCGATGCATGGACTGCGGTGTCCCGTTCTGCCACAACGGTTGCCCGCTCGGAAATCTCATTCCCGAGTGGAACGACCTGGTGTTCAAGGACCGGTGGCGCGAGAGCATCGACCGGCTGCACGCCACCAACAACTTTCCGGAGTTCACCGGTCGGTTGTGTCCGGCGCCGTGTGAAGCGTCGTGTGTTCTTGGCATCAACCAGGATCCGGTGACGATCAAGCAGGTCGAGGTCGAGATCATCGACAAGGCTTTCGAGGAAGGCTGGGTCACCCCGGTCTACCCGACGCACTTGACCGGTAAGACCGTCGCCGTCGTCGGCTCCGGACCTGCGGGACTCGCTGCAGCGCAGCAACTCACGCGCTCTGGCCACACCGTCACGGTGTTCGAGCGTGCCGACCGCATCGGTGGCCTGCTTCGCTACGGCATTCCCGAGTTCAAGATGGAGAAGCGCCACATCGACCGTCGTCTGGCACAGATGGAGGCCGAGGGCACGGTGTTCCGTACCGGCGTCGACGTCGGCAAGGACATCTCGGCCGACGAGCTTCGCGCGCAGTTCGATGCAGTCGTGCTGTCCGGTGGAGCCACCGCGTGGCGTGACCTTCCGATCGAGGGTCGCGAGAACGAGGGCATCTACCAGGCAATGGAATTCCTGCCGCACGCCAATCGTGTGCAGCAGGGCGACTTCGCCGAGCCCCCCGTCAGCGCCAAGGGCAAGAAGGTCGTCATCATCGGCGGCGGCGATACCGGCGCGGACTGCCTCGGCACCTCGCACCGCCAGGGCGCGGAGAGCGTCCACCAGTTCGAGATCATGGCTCGCCCGCCGGAAGAGCGCGCGACCTCGACGCCGTGGCCGCTGTACCCGCTGATGTATCGCGTGGCGTCGGCGCACGAAGAGGGCGGCGAGCGCGTGTTCTCGGTCAACACCGAGCGTTTCCTCGGCAAGGACGGCAAGGTCACCGCGCTCGAAGCTCACGAGGTCGAGTTCAAGGCCGGCAAGTTCGAGAAGATCGAGGGCAGCGAGTTCACCCTCGAAGCCGATCTCGTGCTGTTGGCCATGGGCTTCGTCGGACCCGAGAAGCCCGGTCTGCTGACCGATCTCGGTGTCGATCTCAATGAGCGCGGCAACGTCAAGCGCACCAACGAGTGGGTCACCAACGTTCCCGGTGTCTTCGTCGCGGGTGACATGGGCCGCGGCCAGTCACTCATCGTCTGGGCAATCGCCGAAGGCCGGTCCTGCGCGGCCGCCGTCGACACGTTCCTGCAGGGAGTCACCGCGCTGCCCTCGCCGATCGTCCCCACTCAGGCGCCGCAGCGGTAGTTCTCTCGTACGCCGACCACCGCTTGAATGGTCTTCCGTAGCCATCTGATCGTATGGATGGACCATTCGAGCGGTGGGTCGTCCGCATTCTGGCCGCTTGAATGGGACTTTCCAGCCATCTGATCGTATGAATGGACCATTCAAGCGATCGGCGGAGCACCGTGCCATGTGCACGTTTTGCCGTGCCATAACCTCGTTTTCGTCTCGGTGTATGCATGCTCATAGTTTTGGGTAACCTCTGTTTACCGATTGGGCATCGTTTCGACATCGAAGCGTGGAAACCTCGCCTGCGAAGTCGATAGTCCGCTAAGCAGTGAGGCCGCATCATGCGCGTGAAGAAGTTCGTCGCCACCATCGGATCGGTCGTGGCCGTTGTTGCAGGTGTCTCCATCCTGCCCACCGTCACAGCATCGGCGGATCCAGCGTCCTGCCCAGGCCTGTACGTCGTTGCGATCCCTGGCACATGGGAGACCAGTTCGGGGGCGGCACCGAAGCCAGGCATGTTGACTGCGGTCACCGATCGAATCGCCGGTTCCGATATCCGAACCGACTACGTGTCCTACCCCGCTACGGCGTTCCCGTGGGAGGGCGGAATCTACGGCGAATCCCGTGCAGTGGCGACTGCCAACGCGGGCGGCATGATCAAGGCGATGGCCGATCAGTGCGGCGCAACCAAATTCGGCATCATCGGCTACAGCCAAGGTGCCGACGCAGCAGGAGACCTGGCGGCGTCCATCGGTACCGGTCTCGGCGTAGTGCCTGCGGATCGCGTTGTTGCGGTGGGATTGATCTCCGATCCCAAGCGCTCCGACGCGGACGCACTCGTCGGGCCTCAGGTAGTCGGTACCGGAGTCGGTGGCCCCCGCGTCGGAGGATTCGGCTTCGTCAGCCCGGTCGTGCGTACGTTCTGCGCGGTCGGTGACCTGTACTGCTCGACGCCCAAGGACGACTACGTCGCCCGGCTCGCCGGGTTCCTGGCGGTGTCCTCCGACCCGAATCCGGCTGTCGCCGCGCAGGCGCAGCAGGACGCGGAAGTCCTACTGGGCGACATCGCGTCGGCAGGTGGCCTGCCGGTACTGCAGGGCCAACTGTCCGATCAGGCGAACGCGCAACGCAGACGTGAGATCGAGGCGTTCTACCGATCCGGTGTCCACCAGGAATATGGTTCGTACGCCGTCGATTCCAACGGAACCAGTGCAACGTCGTGGCTCGCGAACTACCTGCGGGACAGCATCTAGTCAGCCATGTGCGGCTGTAACCGCTTGCCGCGCAACAGCAGGTAGACGACGAACGCGGATATCCCCATACCTGCTGCACACCAGGCCGCTGCGAGGTTCAAGCCGTCGATGAAGCTCGATGCGGCGAGTTCGCGGAGGGCGTCGTTCAACGGCGGGGGCAGGTACTCGGCGACGGCCATGCCGCCTCCGACAGTTTCCGACGCGGGACCAGCGATCTCGGGGGGAGTCTCCGGGGGGAGTGAATCCTGGAGGCCGTTGCGGTAGACCGTAGTGCCGATCGTGCCGAGGATGGCAATGCCGACGGCACCACCCAACTCGGCGCCTGTCTCGGACAATGCCGATGCCGTGCCGGCCTTTTCGGGAGCTGCGGCGGTGAGGACGATGTCGGAATTCAAGGTCGATGCAGCGCCGACACCGAGCGTGATGAGTGACATTCCGGTGATCAGCAACGGTATGCCGGAGTTGGTTCCTACGAAGCTCAGTGTCAGCGAACCGACCGCGATGAGCACAAGCCCACCGGCGATGATGGTGCCCGTCGGGACGATTTTGCTCAGCGTCGGGGAAAGGACTGCACCCAGCCCGGCAGTGCCCGCAGGAATCAACAACCACAGTCCGGCGGCCAACGGCCCGAGGCCCACCAGAAGTTGCAGGTATTGCGAGGCGAACAGGCTGAACCCGGTGAGGGCGAAGATCACCAGGAACTGTACGAGAACTGCTGCACTGAACGCTCTTTCCGCGAACAGTGTGATGTCGATGAGGGGATCGGTGGCACGCCGCTGTCTGTCGACGAAGAAGTAGCCGAGTACCAGACCTCCGAGTGCTGTGGAAATCGTTGCAGCGTCGAATCCCTCCTGGGCGCCATGTTTGATCGCGTAGACAATGCCGAGCATCGCCGCTATCGATAGCACGACACTGATCGGATCGAATTTGCCTGGATTCGGATCTTTGAACTCCGGGACGAGTAGTGGTGCGCTGACCAGCAGTAGAGCCATGACCGGAATGTTGACGAGGAACACCGATCCCCACCAGAAGTGTTCGAGCAGGAATCCGCCGATCACCGGACCGATGGCACCACCACCGGCGAAGCCCGCCGTCCACAATCCGATTGCTTCTTTGCGTTGGGCGGGATCATGAAACATGTTGCGAATCAAGGACAGCGTGCTCGGTGCGATCGTGGCCCCGCCGACGCCGAGGAGTGCGCGCGCAACCAGCAGCATTTCGGGGGACGTCGAGAACGCGGCCAACACCGACGCGGCGCCGAATACGACCGCGCCGATCATCAACAACCTGCGTCTACCGATGCGGTCGCCGACAGAGCCCATCGTGATGAGCAACCCGGCGAGGAAGAATCCGTAAAGATCGAGGATCCACAGGGTTTGATTGCTGGTGGGTTCGAGATCGGCGGCGACGGCGGGAAGCGCCAGGTAGAGCACCGAGATGTCCATCGATACGAGCAGGATGGGAATGACGAGGACACTCAGTCCGAGCCAGTCCTTGCGCGTAGCCTTCTCGTTCACGACTCCCCTTCTTCTCGACCATGACGATGTGGCGATACGAATACGTACCTGACGGTACCGTCGGGGCTTCAGGGTGCTCGAGACGAGGGCTACGCGTAGTCGGGTGCGACCGTCTCGCGGGAGGCGTCCGTAGCTCGGTAGACGAACGCCGAGACCACCAGCAGTACGACCGTCAAGGCGATGGCAAGCCAGCCGGTCGACGTCATGGCCGAGTAGCCGACCTCGCGGGCGCCGGCGGCGGTGTATGCCATCGGCATGAAGGCCGACAGGTGTCCCCAGATCGCTGCGCTGCTCGCGTAGGCGGCGCCGCAGACGACCACTTGGATGACAAGTAGCGCGACGTTGACGGCTTGTCCGACGGTGGCGCCGAGTAGACGTTGGATCGCACCTGCAGCCGTGAGGTAGGCAGCGGCGGATACGACGAGGAAGATGCCTGCGGCCAGCAGTGCCCCGATTCCGGCTTCCGGAGCCGTGAATGCGAATGCCAGTGCCGCGCAGACTCCCACGGCGAGGATTGCGACGGCGGCGGCGATCCAGCGGAAGCGGGAGTCGCGGCTCAACACTCGTACCAGGCTGACGGCGCCGATCGCTCCGACGGCGACGAGAGCGGCGATGAGGTAGGGCGCGACGGGCGTGCTGGACGTGGCGGCGGGAGCGACGGCAACGGCAGAGTCCGTCGCAGACAGTTCCTTCGCCGTCGGAAGCCCGGTGGTCGCGTCCTGGACATTGGTGGAAATGCCGTCGACGATGCCCGTGACGGGTTCCACCGCGGTGATGAGCTGGTCGGTTCCGGCGCGGAGTTGGCCGCCACCGTCGTCGAGCTGCCCGAGTCCGTCACGAAGCTGCACGGTCGCGTCGCCGAGCTGGCCGGTCGCCGTCAGGAATTGGCTGGAGGGGTCGTTGAGCTCGCCGGACAGCTGTTGCGCACCGCTCTTGAGGGTCTGCAGGTCCGCGAGAGTCGACGGCCCGAACCCCTGCGTGTTCAGGGTGTCGACGACACCGCGGATCTGACCGGAGATGGCGTCGGATCCGGGGTGGGGAAAGGCGTCGACCTGGGCGGCTGCGGCGTCCAGCGCGGCCGTGAACTCGGCCTGCTGCGCGCCGAACGCAGACAAGCGGTCGACGAGCTGGTCGACGCCTCCACTGATCTGGGACGCGCCGTCGCCGAGCTGGCCGATGCCGTCGCGGTACTGGCCGAAACCATCGGCGAGTTGAATTGTGCCGTCGTGAGCCTGGGTGATGCCGTCGGCGAGCTGCACGACGCCGTCGTTGAGCTGATTGCCGCCGTCGGTCAGCTGCGTGATGCCCCCGGCCAGAAAGCTGAGGGGTAGACCGGCTTCCTGCAGGCTGCTCCTCGATTCCGCCAGCGGGTCACCTGTCGCGGTGGGCTGGGCGGTTGCCTCGGGCGCCGTTTGCGTTTCGGTGGCAGGGCTCAGGTCGTATCCCGCGCCGAGCGCGAACGCACCGGCAGCCACCAGCGGAAAAGCGATGGCGACGAGAGCAGCGGACGGCCTGCGGAGAACGCGGAATTTACCCATAGTGGTTCTGAGGCTAACCGGCGCTCGGCGGCCCTTCGACCAGCTCACCGCGCATATCCGGCCGAATTGGCGGTGTGAGCTGGCACTTTAAGAGGTCTATGAGGATCTGGCGGTCGGCGGGGAAATCTACCCCCCGATTGTGCGCCGAGGACGCCTTCCTGCGCACATCCGGGGAGTATTTCTAGCGGTTGCGCGGCAGCAGATCCCACACGTGTTGGGTCTCGTTGATCGACGCGACCGAGCGTTTACCGTTGCGTGAGTACAGGATTCGCGTGATCGAGCAGTAGTCGATCGGAAACCCGAGCACCTTCGGCGTCGTCAGGATGTCCTGCAGCACGATGTTGATGACACCTCCGTGTGCGAACACGGCGACCGTATCGGTGTGTTCGACGCCGTCGACCGCCGCCGCAATCCCCTCGAGGACACGAGTGCGGAAAGCCACCTCGTCGACCTGCTCTGGGAGGTGGCCGTCCTTGATGCGCGCGAATGCGTCGGCGAACTCGGTGCGTGCGTCCTCGATGGGGATGTAGCCGCCGAAGTCGCGGTCGTACTCGGTGAGGCGTTCGTCGGAATCGAGCCGTAGACCGCGGTCGGCGGCGAGCGAGGTCCCGGTCTGCAGTGCGCGCAACTGGGTGCTGGCGACGGTACGCGCGACGCCGAACCGCGCCAGGGCGTCGGGAATCCGTGCTGCCTGCTGATGCCCGAGTTCGGCGAGCGGCGGGTCGGCCGACTCTTCGGAACGGAGTGGAAGCGCGTGGCGTACCAGAATCAGCTGCACGGGCTCACTCAACCACAGCCAGGTTTCGACGTTGCGGCGCTCCGCGCCAGTGGCACGAATAAGTGCACCTGGATGCACTCAACCGTGCGACTAGTGGCGGAGCCACCTAGGGACACTGGCGGAGCCGGCGGAACCACATCACCTGACCACAAGTCCGCGGCCGCTGCGGATGACCATCGACCGAAACGCCTCGACCTGGCTCGCGTGCTGGCGGGCCGACCACACCATCCCGATGCGCCGTCGTGCTGCTGGATCCGCGATCCGCACCTCGACCGCTTCCCCGCTTTGCCCGCGCATACGCGGAAGGATGCTGATCCCGAGTCCGGCGCCAACGAGCCCGCGCAACGTGTGGATGTCCTGGCCTTCGAAGGCAATATCGGGAGCGATCCCCGCGTCGGACCAGAGCTCGTCGCAGATCGATCGCATGCCGAAGCCGTGACCCATCGCGACGTAGTTCTCTTCGGCCGTGTCGGCGAGGTCCACCGAGCGCGCGCCTGCCAACCTGTGGTCGGCAGGTACGACGAGAACCAGACGTTCGTCGTAGAGCTGGAACGAGTTCGCCGCCGTGTGCTCCGTGCTGAGAGACACGAACGCGAGGTCGGCTGCGGCGTCGTCGAGACGGTCGAGGCACCGTGCACGCGCCCCCTGGTCGAGCTGGAAGGTCACCGCGGGGTGGTCTCCGCGAAACTGTTTGATCAGCGCCGGCACGATGTCTTCGCCGAGGGTGTTCTGGAAGCTGATCGAGATGCGCCCGCGGGCTCTGGCGTCGTGCTCGCTCATGGCGTTCAACCCTGCTTCGAGGTCGACGGCGACGCGCTGCAGGTACGGCACCAGGATTCGGCCCGCGGTAGTCAGTGCGATGCCACGGCCGCGTCGTTCGACGATTTCCACACCGAGGATGTTCGATGCCCTGGCGATCTGGCGGCTGACGGTGGGCTGCGGGATGCCGAGAAGGTCTGCGGCCTCGGTGATGTGTTCGGTATCGGCGACTGCGAGGAGCGTCGGAATGAGGGGTAGCAGATCCCTGGCCTCGTCGCGCATCGGTGAATCATATCGCTGACGTATCGAAACAGCCCAGTCTATGCATTGGACGTCGGTAGTTTGGAGTCCTAACGTCGCAGCAATGAGTTCGACGACCGAATCTGCACTCGAGTGGGAGGGCCACCCCCGCGGCTCTCGCGAGTACAAACGACTCGTCGCAGCTCTGCTGTTCGCGGGAATCGCGACGTTCGCTCAGCTCTATTCGGTCCAGGGCATCTTGCCGCTCATCGCATCGAGTCTGGCCATCACGCCGTCGCAATCGTCCCTCGCCGTCGGACTGGCAACCGTCGGAGTCGCGGTGTCGGTGCTGCCGTGGTCGGTGGTCGCGGACCGGATCGGCCGGGTACGAGCGATGAGCATCTCGGTCGTCACGGCGACAGTGCTGGGACTGATCGTGCCGCTGTCGTCGTCGCTTCCGGTGCTTCTGTCGATCCGCTTCTTCGAGGGCGCAGCACTCGGCGGGCTACCTGCCATCGCGATCGCTTACCTCAGCGAAGAAGTGCACCGCAAGCACACCGCCCTCGCAGCAGCGACCTACGTGTCGGGCACGACGCTCGGTGGTCTGCTCGGACGGATCGTGGCGGGGCCGGTCGCGGAATTCACGAACTGGCGTATCGGCACACTGACGGTGTCCGTGATTGCTGCCGTCGCCGCCGCACTGTTTCTGCTCCTCGCCCCGAAGCCTCGACGCCTTCTCGGCAGGGTGTCCGACGGTCCGCCGCTGAGCGCGAGATTGTGGGCCAACCTTCGTGAACCGGGAATGCTCGCGCTGTACGCGCAGGGCTTTCTGCTGAGGGGCGGCTTCGTCGCGATCTACAACTTCCTCGGGTTCAGGCTCGAGGGTGTGCCGTTCGGGTTGCCTCAGTCGCTCATCAGTCTCATATTCTTCGCGTATCTGAGCGGAACGGTGTCCTCACGGGTCGCCGGTCTGCTCGCGGTCAAGCGTGGCCGTGGACCAGTCCTTGCCGGCTCCACGGTCGTCATGATCGCGGGCGTTGCGTTGACGATCAGCAGCAATCTCGTCGTGATTCTCGTCGGCCTCGTCGTGCTCACCATCGGGTTCTTCGCAGCGCACGCCATTGCGTCGGGGTGGACCGGTCAGCGGGCGATCGTCGGCCGAGCGCAGGCCACGTCGCTGTACAACCTCTTCTACTACGGCGGATCGAGCGTCGTCGGGTGGTTCGGCGGCGTGATCTACCAGCAGTTCGGATGGACCGCGATGGCGTCGTTCGTGATGGGCCTGGCGGTGCTCGCCGCGGTGATCATGCGTGTGGCGGGATCAGACCGCAGCAACGAGCGCGACCGTCAACGGCACGACGGAAATGCAGCAGATCGCGACCACCAGCAGCGCGATGACGCGTCGGCGATCCCATCTCTGTTGGGCGCCCGCAGCAGCGGACACGAACAGAACGAACCCCACGCACACCGACGCGATGGTGACCGCAACCGGCAGAGAGATCATTAGCCGACTTTGCCCCAACCGACATACGCGTCGATTTCGAGGTAGCCGGTGACACGAGCCTGGTCGCGCACCGGATACGGGTCTCCGGTGTAGAAGGTGGAGATGCGGTCGATGTCCACCAGATCAGGATCGTCCTGCAGCGTGATGGTGCCGTGCACGGTCACGTGGGTGTACCAGCTGGCCTCGTCGAGCACCGAGATCGAGACCTTCGGATTGCCGCGGATGTGCTCGAGGCGTTTGCGGTCGGCCTGGAAGTTCAGCACGATCTTGCCGTCCTCCCACAGGTACCAGGTAGGCGCGGTGATCGGTGTTCCGTCAGCGCGAACGACGGCCATGACGGCAGGATTCGGCTTCTTCAGGATTTCGATTGCATCTTCGGGCAACGGTGGCTTCGGCATACCGTCGAGCCTACCGATGAGTCGAGATCGAAGTTGTGCACGGGTTTCGGGTGAAACTCGAGCACAACTTCGATCTCGACGGATGTTCTACAGCGTGGGGAGCTTGACGACCTGGCCCGCGTACGACAACCCGGCGCCGAACGCGAGGAGCAGCGCGGTGTCGCCGGCCTTCGCCTTTCCGGTACGCAGGAGCTCTTCCATCGCCAGTGGGATCGACGCGGCCGAGGTGTTGCCCGTTTCGGCGATGTCGTTGGCGACGGTAGTTTCCTCGTCGAGGTTCAGGCTTCTGGCCAGCAGCTCGGTGATTCGGCTGTTGGCCTGATGTGGGATGAACGCGTGCAGCTCATCGGTCTTGATGCCCGCGGCGTCGAGGACCCGCTGCGCCGCTTTGCCCATTTCGAAGGCCGCCCAGCGGAAGACGGAGATTCCGTTCATCCTGATCCAGGGACGCTCGAGACCTTCTGTGGTGATGTACTCGTACCAGTCGGTTGTCTGGACGATGGCATCGGCCTGTGAACCGTCGGAGCCCCATACCGCAGGCCCGATCTCGGTCTCGTCGCTCTGTCCGACGACGACAGCACCCGCGCCGTCGGCGAAGATGAATCGCGTGGTGCGGTCGTACGGGTCGGTGGTCACGGAGAGCTGCTCCGCACCGATGACGAGGACATACTGCGAGGTGCCCGCCTTGACCAGGTCGGACGCGACGGCCAACGCATAGCAGAAGCCGGCACATCCGGCGCAGATGTCGAATGCGGCGGGACCTTTGGTGCCGAGTCCGTGCGCGACCTTCGCGGCGGCCTGGGGAGTCAGCTCGAGATGCGTCGAGGTGGCGACGATGACGGTGTCGACTTGCTCGGCCGAGATGCCGCTCGCCTCGAGTGCCTTGCGACCAGCCGAGATGGACATCTGCACGACGTTCTCTTCAGGATCGGCGAACCGCCGGTTCTTGATGCCCGACCGCGTCTGAATCCACTCGTCACTCGAATCGATGAACTCACAGATCTCGTCGTTGGTGACCACCCGCTCCGGGCGGTGGACACCCAGACCCAGCATTTTCGACTGCCGGCCCTGCGTAGTGCTGATCGCACCCATCCAACATTCCTCTCCATCGCTACCGTGCCATCGCCGAGCTTCGGCTCGGGTCTTGGGCACGGGCTAGGTGAACACGTTACGGGTCGAGCTGTTTCGGATGTCACACCAGTTCGGCGATCAGCCCTGCGACCTCGGCGGGCTGATCGATCATCGCGTGGTGATGCGCGTGCTCGACCACGGTGAACTTCGCGTCGAGGTAGCGCGCAAGACGTCGCTGCTTGTTCAGCCACGCGCGTCCCCACGGGGTCGGGCAGCCGGTGTGAGCGGCGGCAACGGTCACGGGCACTGGCTTCTGGTCACTCCGCAGGCTCCGCTCCTGCTTCTGGGGCATCGACGTCCGTCGCCGGATCGTGTTCAGCTCGGCGGCCATGTCCGGATAGACGAAGTCCTCGACGAGGGCTGCTTCCAGGTACGACGGTGTCCGGTAGATCTGTTCGATCCAGTCGTACGTCTCGATCGGGATTCCGTCGGGTGGGATCGACTGGTTCAGAATCTTCCTGAC
This sequence comes from Rhodococcus sp. FG69, assembly GCF_057808915.1. NCBI lineage: Bacteria > Bacillati > Actinomycetota > Actinomycetes > Mycobacteriales > Nocardiaceae > Rhodococcus > Rhodococcus sp. FG69. Next base: position 41,744 of record NZ_JBMDIX010000010.1, read on the forward strand.
GGTTGTCGCCAAGAGACGTTGAATACCGCTCGCCGTGGATACCCTGGCGAGACCGTAGGCCGCAGCGACGCGGATACGTTTGGGGATCACTGCCCACGGATCGCGCTCGGCACTTGAATCGAGCAGTAGCACCCCGGCCGTCCGCTCTGGCTCGAGCCGAGCGAACGCCTCCACGTAGAAACCAGCAAGAGAATGCCCGACGACGACAGCAGGCGTCGTCAGCTCCAGCACGTCGAGGACCCCGAGGATCCGGTGTGCTTCACCGGCGACGGTCGGTGTCGTCCCGCGCGGGAACGGTTCACTGAGTCCGAATCCGGGCCGGTCGAACACGACGACCGTGTGAAACGCCGACAGAATGCGGGCGCAGTCGTCCCAGTCGAACCAGTTGCCTCCTAGACCGCCACACAGCACCACCGTCGGGCCGGCGCCGGTGACCACGACATGAGTCTCGAGTCCGTCGACCGTCACGAAGCGCCCCGGCGGCTGCAGGGCCGAGTGAAGCCGTTGTTTCATGTGAAACATCTACTGTCGCGGTTTGGCGAGCGGGAACGCAAGGGTCTCCCGAATGCTGCCTCCGGTGATGAGCATGACGACGCGGTCGACGCCCATGCCGAGGCCGCCGGTCGGCGGCATGCCGTATTCGAGTGCCTGCAGGAAGTCCTCGTCGAGCGACATCGCTTCCTCGTCGCCGCCTGCCGCGAGCATCGACTGCTCGGTCAGACGCTGGCGCTGATCGACCGGGTCGGTCAGCTCGCTGTAGGCGGTGCCGAGTTCGACCCCCCAGGCGACGAGGTCCCACTTCTCGGCGACGCCGGGGATGGACCGGTGCGGTCTGGTCAACGGCGACATCGACGTCGGGAAGTCCTTGTAGAACGTCGGGAACTCGGTGTAGTCCTCTACCACGTGCTCGTACATTCCCTGTGCGACTGCCCCTGCATCCCAGTCCTTTTCGTACGGAATGTCGTTCTCGTCGCAGATGCGCTGCAAGTCCTCGAGGGGGGTGTGCGGCGCGACGTCGATGCCGAGTTTTTCCGCGACGGCTCCGTGCAGTGTCTTGACCGGCCACTCACCCGAGATGTCGATCTCGATCATCTCGCCGTTGGGGCCGTCGGGCCGCAATACGATCTCCCGTCCGTGTGCGGCCACGGCCGCCTTCTGAATCAGCTCGCGGCACAGCACCATTGCACGTTCGTAGTCACTGTGCGCCTCGTACGCCTCGAGGATGGTGAACTCCGGGTTGTGCTTGAAGTCGGCGCCTTCGTTACGGAACACTCGGCCGATCTCGAAGACCTTGTCCATGCCACCGACACACAGCCGCTTCAGGTACAGCTCCGGGGCAATGCGTAGGTACAGGTCGAGGTTGTAGGCATTGATGTGCGTGATGAACGGCGCGGCGTTGGCACCGCCGTGCACCTGCTGCAGGATCGGGGTCTCGACTTCCATGTAGCCGCGGTCGGACAGCGAATCACGCAGGGATTTCACGACATTGCTGCGCGCGATCATCAGCTCCCGCGCGCTGCGGTTGATCGCGAGATCGACGTACCGCTGACGAACACGCGACTCTGGATCGGTCAGTCCCTTCCACTTGTCCGGCAGGGGGTGCAGGCATTTGGCGTTCATGCGCCAATCCGACGCGAGCAGCGAGAACTCGCCCTTCTTGCTGCGCCCGATCACTCCGCTGACCTCGATGAGATCACCGAGGTCGAAGTCGGAGTCGAAGCTGTCCATCCTCTCGCCGACCTGTGCTCGGTCGAAGAGCACTTGGATGTCGTCGGTCCAGTCTCGAACCAGGGCGAACGCGACGCCGCCGTAGTCACGAATCCGCAGTATCCGTCCCGCAATTCGGACTGTCGTGCCTTGGGGTGCGGCAAGAGCCTCGGCGACGGAATGCGTCGGGGCTTGGGCGACGGGATAGCCTTCGATGCCCTCACTGGTCAGACGATCCAGCTTGGAGATGCGCACACGCACCTGATCGGGACGCTTGGGACCGGTCCGTGGCTTCTCGTCGTCGAGCAGATCGAGGCCACCGCCTCGTGGCCCGCTGCCGTCCGCGTGGATGTCCTCGCTTCCGACGAGGTTCGCGGGCACGGCGACATGGCTGCCGGTGTGCTTGCTGGCGCGCCGGAAGCTGGGGAGGGTCAGGAATCCCTCGGCGATGGCGGATGCGATGCCGACCTTGGGAAGTTCGCGATTGTCGGCGAAGCAGAGGTACCTCGGCTCCCAGTCGGGCTGGTACTTGAGGTTGGAGCGATACAGCGCCTCCAACTGCCACCAGCGGGAGAAGAACACGAGCACCGAACGCCAAATGCGAAGCACTGGACCAGCACCGATGCGGCTTCCTTCTTCGAAGACAGCACGGAACACGGCGAAGTTCAGGGAGATCTTGGAAATGCCGAACTGGTCACCTCCGGTCGCCAGGTCCGTCACCAGCAGCTCGATGACCCCGTTGGGGGACTGCGGGTCGCGTCGCATCAGATCGAGTGACACGCCGGTGCGTCCCCACGGCGCGAGCGAAAGAACGGCCACCGTCTTCTCGTCCTGCCGCGCCTGAACGAGCAGGCAGTCGCCGTCGAGTGGATCTCCGAGACGGCCGAGCGCCATCGAGAATCCACGCTCGGTCTCGGTGTCACGCCAATTATCCGCGCACTCGATGATCTCGGCCATCTCCTGCGCCGGGATATCGCGGTGACGCCTGATGGTTGTCGTGACGCCGGCGTTGCGGGCGCGGTTGACGGCCTGGCGAACCGGGCGCATCTCCCGTCCGCTCACGTTGAACTGTTTGGTGTAAAGGATGGCCTCGTCGCCGAGTTGGAGGACGCTGAGTCCCGCGCGCTTGAACGCCGTCGCACCGTTTTCGCTGGCGCCCATGACCGCTGGACTCCATCCGTACTTCTCGGTGAGTTCCAGCCAGGCCTCGATGGCATGCGGCCAGGCCTCGGGATTCCCGATGGGATCACCGCTGGCGAGACAGACACCGACCTCGACGCGATACGTCACCGCGGCCTTTCCACTCGGCGCGAAGACGACGCCCTTGTCGCGACGGGTGGCGAAGTATCCGAGAGAGTCGTCTGCTCCCCATTTGTCGAGGAGGCCGCGAAGGGCGGACTCGTCGCTGCCGGTCAGTGCATTCGACGAGCGTTGCGAGCGGAACAGCGTCACGACCGCGGCCAGCAGCGCGAGTGCGCCGAACAAACCCAGGAGGGTGTTGACGAATCCGTGTGGGCGACCGTCGAACTGCTCGTTGTCGACCGTCGCGAGTGCGGTGACCCGGTTGAACGCCCACAGGAACGTCTGGCTCTCCGGGAGTGTGCCGGGGAACAGTGCGACGAGACCCCACCCGACGAGTGTGCCGACCACCGCGCCGAGCACCAGAACCCCGAGTGCTTTCCACGCGGCGCCGCGTCGAACCCGCGTGTAGAACTCCTTGCGTGCCGCAATGAGGATGCCGAGGATGACGATGTGGACGCCCAGTGCAACCCACGCGTTGATGTCCCTGCCGTTGAGTCCTTCACTCAGGTTGTTCAACGAGACGAGTACGAGATACACCGTCAGGAACCACCACGCGATGCGCTTGCGGCTCGCGAGGGCTGCCGCGGTGAGGCCCACGACGAGCGCCCAGGCAAGCGAGGTATCCGGCGCGTCGAAGTAGTAGTTGTCGACGAACTCGCGGGGAACCCGAATCACCACACGTAGAGCGGGCGAGAGGCTCCAGAGGAACACGAGCACCGCGAAGATTCCGAGGACGAGCCCGGCGATGTGCGGAACCTGTCGAAGTGGGCCGTGTTCGGGCGGCACGAACGCTCGTGGGGCCTTCTTCTCGACGTGCTTGTCGACGTGCTCCGATTCCTCCATCGAGACCGAAGTTCTGGTCAATGCCCACTCCTGCCGTCAGCGCTACCTCATATCCAAGGGCAACATATCCAAGGGCAACGGTAGCGCCGACGGCGAGGGTAGTGCTGTCCATTCGGAGTGTGGACTGCGGTTATCACCCTTTCCGGGTACCAGTCTCAGTGCTGACGTACTGCGGTGTGCTTGCCGGCGATGGCGAGTGCTGTCCGCAGACCACGACGTTTGCCGGTCTCCGGATCGACGCCGAACACTTCCTTCACGCCACCGCGGATACGGAACTTCAGTTCCGAGGATGTTTCGGGTGCGTCGTCGGCGGTGGCGGACAGGAATCGGTTGGGGAGCGAGAGCTTGAGGATGGTCCTGAGCGTCTGGCCGTACTGGTGCGGCAACGATCCCGTCGTGTACGGCAGGTCGTATTTGTCGCACAGAGCGCGAATCTTGACCGCAATCTCGGCATAACGGTTGCTCGGCAGGTCCGGAAATAGGTGGTGCTCGATCTGGTAGCAGAGGTTGCCGCTCATGAACGCGAGCATGGGGCCGGCCCGGAAGTTGGCGCTGCCCAGCATCTGACGCAGATACCACTCCGGCTGAGTCTCGGTCTCGTACTCCTCGAGCGTGAACTTCTCCGCACCGTCCGGGAAGTGCCCGCAGAATATGACGCCGTACGTCCAGTAGTTGCGGATGAAGTTCGCCGTCGCGTTGGCAGTCAATGTCGACTTCCACGCCGGACCGGTCAGCAACGGGAAGAGGATGTAGTCTTTGCCGATCTGCCTGCCGATCTTGCGCAGAACATCGATCGCCATCTCTTTCTTGTCTTCCCACTTCACCTCACCGGTACGAAGCTTGTCGGTCTCGAGGTGATGCAGTGCGACGCCCCACTCGAAGAACGTAGCGAGAAGCGCGTTGACCAGGGGCTGCGCGAGGTACTTGGGGTGCCACTCCTGGTCGCGGGTGATACGCAGGACGCCGTAGCCGACATCGTTGTCCAGGCCGACGATGTTGGTGTACTTGTGGTGCGTGAAGTTGTGCGAATGCTTCCAACCGGACGACGGGCAGGTGTTGTCCCACTCCCAGTTGCTCGAATGGATCTCGGGATCATTCATCCAATCCCATTGGCCGTGAATCACGTTGTGGCCCAGCTCCATGTTCTCGATGATCTTGCCGACCCCGAGCATCGCCGAACCCAGCAACCACGCCGGGCGCTTCCTGCTCGCGAACAGAACCAGACGGCCCGCTACGACCAGCGAACGCTGGAACGTGATGGTCCGCTGAATGTATCGGGCGTCGCGCTCTCCCCGTGAATCCTCCACATCGCGCCGAATAGCGTCCAATTCCGCACCCAAGGCCTCGATATCCGCCTCGGTAAGATGGGCGTACTCCTGAATGTCCGATATAGCCATGCTTTCCCTCCCCAGGTTCCATTGCGTCAGGGGCCCCCATGTGGCCCCCGACACACCCTCAACGGTACGGGCCATCGGCCGGGGCGTCGAGCGGGTGGGTGGGTGTGGGGGCTGGGGGTGGGGTTGGGACCGAATGTCTGTTTGGGTCACCCTTGGAGTGACCGAATGTCTGTTTCGGTCACTTGGGGTGAGCGAAAGTCTGTCTGGGTCACTCTGAGTGTGCGACTGTCTCATTCGGTCACCGGCGTAGTAGCGAATGTCTCATTCGGTCACTTGTAGGCGAATCGAATGTCTCATTCGGTCACTCCATGGACCCGAGAATTCATCCACACCCTAGGAAGTTATCCACAGGGGCGCGGTCGACCAGCCATATTTGTCGCACCCCTGGGTTTCTATGTGTGCCATGAAACGTGGGGGATGGGCAGACGACAATTACGCGCTGCAACAGAAATCGAAGAACGGGGTCATCAGGACGTCCGTACTCAGGGCGATGGGGGTGGGAGCAAAGACGATCGTGGACAGAACATCGGGCGGACCGTGGCAGCGAATCTTGCCGGGACTGATTCTGCTGCACAACGGTCAACCGTCCCGACACCAGCGCGACACTGCCGCCAGCATGTACGGCGGCGACGGTTCGATGCTGAGTGGCCGGGCTGGTCTCGCGCTCCACGGGTTCGGTGCGTCCAAGTCGTCGGCAGGTATTTTGATACTGATACCGCCTGGGCGACACCGCAAAGATGTGTCGTTCATCGTCACCGAGCGAACAGAACGAATGCCGGCCGCAACGATCAAAATGGGTCTACCGGTAGCACCGATAGATCGATGCTTGCTCGACGCGGCCCGGCGAATTCGCGATCGCCGGACGTGTATCGCCCTGATCGCCGAGGTCGTTCAACGCGGAGTCGTCGACGTCGGCTCACTTCTCACAGAACTGGACGACGGTTGCGGCCGAGGAAGCGCTGTTCCGCGGCGTGCGCTGCATGAACTTCTCGGTGGTGCGCATTCCGTGGCCGAGGTGGACGCCGAGAAGTTGTACGAGCGCAGCGGCCTCCCACCGAGCCAAACCAACGTCGATCTGTACACGGAGGACGGTGTGTTCATCATGAACACAGACAGGTGGTTCGACGAGGTGGCGCTTGCCAACGAAATCGATTCGTACCTACACCATGCGAGTCCTGCGGATTACGAAAAGACCGTCAAGCGACGGGCCGGTGCGGAAGGCCATGGTGTCATCGTGACGGCTTTCACGCCGAAAATGATTGCAGAAGAACCACAGAGAGTTATCGAAGAACTTCGTCGCGCGTATCGGAGGGCGCAGGAACGACCACGTCCCAACATCGTCGCCGTACCGCGCGGCACCCGCTACCGTGCGGCCTCGTAGATCCAGATCATCTGCCTGCCGGTCTGGTGCGATGTGGTGACCGGGTGGTCGACGATGCGATCCAAGCGGTACCCCAAACGTTCGGGTACCGCTTGGCTTCGCGCATTCGCTGCATCACAATGAATTTCGACGCGAGAGACTCCGTCCATGCCGACAGCGATCATGGTTAGCGCCGAGCTGGCTCTCGTCGCAATTCCTCGACCCTCGGCAGCTCCGGTCAACCAGTATCCGATCTCGAGTACGTCTTCGGCAGTTCGATGGAGACCGATCTTTCCTAGAACCTCGTTTTTCGACGGGTCGACGACGATGTAGTCGTAGACGCTGCCCGAGTTCCACTGCACGGCGGCGTCGGCAATTCTGCTGCACTGCGCATCGACGCTCACGGCACTGTCGACGGCCCACTCCATCCACGGGGCCAACCGCGAAATGTTCGACGCGATGGCGTCGGCCACCCTCTGAGCGTCGTCGTCCGTTTCGCGTCGGATGACGAGTTGGTCGAGTTCGATGCGCTCGGGCGGTGTCGTCGTCATGACAGCAGTGTGCGGCGGATTCGTTCGCAAAGCGACTGGTTTTCTGAGAACCTCAGGTGACCGAAAGAGACATTCGCTAGTGCCGCAGGTGACCGAATGAGACATTCGCTACTACGCCGGTGACCGAATGAGTCAGTCGCACACTCAGAGTGACCCAGACAGACTTTCGTTCACCCCAAGTGACCGAAACAGACATTCGGTCACTCCAAGGGCGACCGAAACAGACATTCGGTCACCGGAGAGGGGGAACACACCCCCTAAGACGCCCGCCAAGAACGCCAGGTCAGCTTCGCGACCTCGATGACGGGTCCCTCGGGCCTCGCAGACTTGTACTGGTCGTACTTGGCCACGAGAGCGTCGATGGCCGCTGTGCCCGCGTCGGTATCGGCCTCGATGACGCGAGCGGAGCCGCTGGCCCGGACCCACCACAGTTTGTCCCAGTCGTCCTCGTAGTTGTCGACGATCAGGCTTACTGCGGGGTCTGCCCGGATGTTTTCGAGCCTCTGCAGCTTGCGGGTGGATTTGGGTTTCCAGTCGATCGCGGTGACGAGGGTTTCGCCGGTGCGTGCGAAAACGATGGGGACCAGGTGCGGTGTGCCGTCTGGGTTGATCGTGGACAAGAGTGCGCGGCGCGCACCGGAGAAGCGCTCGATTTCGTCGTCGATCTTCACAGCCTCGTTGTCCTCACGTCATATTCAGTGCCCCATTGCATGGGCCGCACGGTCATGCGGATGCGCTGTGCGCGCCGTTCTGGAGAAGGATCGTTTCGAATTGCGCGGCGGTCATGGGAAGCCCCAATAGATGACCTTGCCCGAATGTGACGCCCATGTCGACGCAGGACTCGAGTTGGTCGATGGTCTCGATTCCTTCGGCGACGGTGTCCTTTCCGAGATCGTGGGTCACTTCGACAACTGCTTTGCAGAGCGCGGTCATGGCGCGACGACGCTGGAGATCTTTGCTGTCGAGATGCTGAGTCAGCGATTTGTCGACTTTCAGGATGTCGACGGGCAGTGTGGCGAGGCGTTCGAGTGAGGAGAATCCGGAGCCGAAGTCGTCGATCGCGACGAGTGAACCGTGTCGTCGAACGTCCATGAGTTGGTAGTAGACGGCATCGACGTCGTGCAGCGATTTCGATTCGGCCAATTCGAGGACGAGTCGTCCTGGTTCGATCCCGAGCGAGTCGACGATGCTGTTGACGTCCGTCGCGAGGGTGCCTGCGGCGAAGTGCAGCGGGCTGACGTTGACTCCGACTTGTACGTGGAGGTCCTTGTACTGCCAGGCCGCTAGGGTCCGGCCGACCTGAGTGAGGATCCAGTTGCTCAGTGGAATGATGAGATCCGCGTCCTCGGCCAGGCCGATGAAGCTGTCCGGCATGAGCAGCCCGAGTTCGGGATGGTTCCAGCGGATGAGGGCTTCGGCTCCGACGACAGTCCTCGACGACAGCTCGACGATCGGCTGGTAGACCATTTCGAGCTCGTGCTCGGCCATCGCGACGCCGCGGAGCCGCTCCACCAGCTCCAGTCGCTTTCGGTTGCTGTCGCGCAGCTCTGGTGAGAACACTTGGTGGCTGCTGCGACCGAGTGATTTGGCGGCGTGCATCGCCGTGGTCGCGTCGTGAACGAGCTGCATGGGGTCGACCGTGCTGTGGTTCGAGGTGGCGACGCCGACACTGGCAGTGATGGTGAGGTGTCGGTCGCCGAGTTCGAACGAGGGGTCGAGGACACTGGAGAAACCTGCTGCCATGGCGCGCGCCGCAATTGGTTGGCAGCCTCGGGCGATGACGACGAACTCGTCGCCCGTCAGCCTGCCCAATGTGTCGGTGGGGCGGGTCGAGGCTTTGATGCGAGCGGCGACCAATTGCAGGAGTTCGTCGCCGGACGTCGGGCCGAGTGCGTCGTTGAATTCACGGAATCCGTCGATGTCGACGAGTAGCACGCTGACTTCGTGGTCCGGAGTCCGCACGGCGAGCTCGCGAGCAAGCAAGTATTCGATCTCTTCCCGGTTCGGTAGTCCGGTCAATGGGTCCTGACCAGGGGCTACATCTGCAGTGTCGAGTTCGGCGACGTCCTCGTGAGTCAGATAGAGGCCTGCTCCGTCAGCGAGTCTGATTGCGCGAAGCCGGAAGCGGAATCTGCCTGACTTGTAGTTCATCGAGAACACTCGATGGTCGCCGGTCACGACGCCGTGCAGACCCGCGAGAACTGCGGCAGCGGATTCGTTGCCCTGCGCGGCCGCGCGGCGGCACAGGTCGAAATAGTTGCTGCCGGGACTGAAGGACTTGCCTGCCGGTCCGTCGGCCCAGAACCTGGTCCACACTCGATTGACCAGCATGATCGTTCCGGTGAGATCGAGTACGACCGTGCCGGCCGGCACTGCCTCCAGCATGTTCTGTGCGAGCTCGCCGGTCCATGCGGAGTGGGTGGTCCCGAGCCGCTCCGCGGTGATGTCCGAGGTCCAGATCGCGTATCCGCTGGCTCCGCGCACCGTGCTGTACTGCAGCCATTTATGCAGGCTGTACGAGAAGTCCTCGAAGACGGCAGTGTCGGTGGCGGCGCAGGCGCTCGTGAACTTGGTCCACGCGGTTCCGGTGAACCACGCATCCATGCAGTGACCGACGACTCGGTCGGCAGGCGCCGCGAACAGCGTAATCGCCGCGGGGTTGGCGTAGGTGACAGTGAATACGCTGTCGACCATCAGCAGGGGAGCCGCCATCGAATCCAGATCGCCGTAGGAGCATGCGAACGGGTTCACCGAGGTAGGGCGAGGCGCTGACGGCACTGTGCTCACGCTTCCCCCCTACGGCCGGTCGACCGAACCCAAGAATAGCCCCTAGGTTTGCTTTCGCGCTAGAAACAGGGCAACGACCTTGTTTTGTGCGGTATGAAGACGCCCGGGCCTTACGTGTGACGTTCGGCTGAACGCCGGATCTTCAGCGACCAGGGAGCGTCCGCGATCTCCGGCAGCGTTCCGAGCACCCAACGGGCGGCGTCACGGCCCTGGTCGTACAAGGACTGTGCGACGGTGGTGAGCCCAGCCTCCTGTGCAGCCTCCGAGTCGTCCCAGCCGGTAACCCGGACGTCGGCCCCGACATCCAGGACGCCAAGGGCGAGATCGTCACTGGTGCACAGGATCGCGTCGTACCCGCGTCCGATCAGCTCCTCGGCCGCTCGACGACCTTCGTCGCGTGAATTGGTGGCGACGAACGCGACCGGGATGTCTGCCCAGTCGACACCGGCGTCGACGACGGCTTGTCGGTATCCAGTCAGGCGCGCGGCGGTGACCGGGAACGTGGCGTCGTCTGGGTCGGGGCCGAAGACGATGTCGGTCCGACGATCCCGATCACGCGGAAAGCTGATCACCGCAGGATGTTTCGCTCCCTCGATTCCGACTGCTCCGACCGCGCGTGCGGCGAGGACGTCGTCGATCCCGATCAATTGCGTCCCGGGATAGGACGGCCCGCCCTGAATGCAGATGGGCTTTCCGGTATCGACCACCACGTCGAGCATGGGGTCGTCGACGACGGTCGTCCACAGCACGAAACCGTCGACGTGAGCATCTCGTATCCGGTCCAGATCTGCACCCATCCCCGAGTTGGGGAGCAATACGAGTCCGGAGTTGGTGTCGAGGCAGGCCTCGGCGACACCGGACAGAAATGCTCGCGCCTGCGCGTTCTCGAACGAGTAGGTGAGCTTCTCGGTGAGTACGACGCCCAGGTTGTTGCTCTTTCCGCTGCGCAGAGATTGTGCTGCCCGGTGCGGGCCGGTGTATCCGAGAAGGGCCGCGGCGCCGCGGACCTTGTCCCTCGTCGTCTCGGACACCCGAGCCGGTTGGTTGTAGGTGTACGACACGCTCATGACGGAGACGCCCGCGGCGGCGGCGACGTCTGCCATGGTCGGGCGGGTTCCCATGCCGCAACCCTAGCGTCTTCGCACCCGATGTGTAACGATACACAGCATGATTGACACGAGGATGCCGGGTTCGAACGCCCTTCGCCTGAGCGTGCTCGCGGCCGCCGCGTTCGTCTACGTCACCGCCGAGACGCTTCCGGTGGGGCTTCTACCGGAGATTTCGACGGACATGGGCGTCAGTGAGTCGAGCGTCGGGTTGCTCCTCACCTTCTACGCGTACGGCGTCGCGGTGATGACGATGCCGTTCATGACATTCGTTCGACGTTGGCCGCGTCGGCGCATCGTTGTCGTCACAGTTGCTGCTCTGGCTGTGTCGCAACTGATGTCGGCAATCGCCGTCGGATATCCGATGCTCGTGGTCGCGCGAATGATCTGCGCTTCGACGCACGGCGTGTTCTGGGCTGTCGTCGCACCGGTCGCGGCGTCTCTCGCCGCACCGGGCAAGCAGGGCAAAGCGATTGCGACGGTGTACGCGGGAACGTCGTTGGCACTGGTAGCCGGCAACCCTCTCTCGGCCGCGCTCGGGCAGTGGCTCGGATGGCGGACGGCCTCGGCGTGTATCGGGCTCGTATCCGCGGCCATTGCCATCACTCTGTTCTTCGTGTTGCCGGCGATGAAGGTCGAATCGGTCGGCACGCGGGCTCCGAAGACACGAACCCTCGACCGGTCCTTGCTGATGATCTGTGTCGCCACGTTCCTCGCCGTGCTCGGTCACTTCATCGCATACACCTACTTCTCGTTGCTCGTCGATCGTGGACTCGGTTCGATGGGAACGACATTGACACTGATGCTGCTGTTCTACGGTCTGTGCGGCGTGGTCGGGATCTGGGTGGTCGGAAAGACCTTCGATCGGTGGCCGCGTCGATCGACCATCGGTGCGTTGAGCATCGTCGCGGGGGCGCTGCTCGTGCTGTGGACGACCGTGCAGTCGGTACCGGGATCGCTTGCGGTGCTTGCTGTCCTCGCAATCGGGCTGTGGGGATTCGCATTCACGACAGTCCCGGTGTGCCTACAGTCCTCGGTGCTCAACACCTCCCGCAACGACCCGGATCGCGCGTCGGCGATCTATGTCGTCGCATTCCAGTTGGCCATCGCATCGGGTGCTCTGGTGGGTGGCATCATCGTCGATCGCAGCAGTATCGCGGTCGTCACGATAGTCGCGGCTCTGCTGGTCGCCGCAGCTCTGCTGACGGTTGTGCTCGCTCGCGATGCGTTCCCCGGGCGTCTGCGTGCACCGTCCGAACAGGCACGCCAGCCGGCATGAGCAACCTGTGCACCAGCTCGGACAGGATCTCGATACCATCGGTGGAGAGTATGGACTCGGGGTGGAACTGGATCGACTCGAACCCGCTGCCCCGCAGGGCATTGACCTCGATACCGTCCGCCGAGACCAGGGCGCCGTCGACAGGACCCGCGGTGGCCGCGAAGGTGTTGTAGAAGCCGACGGTGCGAGTCACCCCGAAGACGTCGGCCACCTTCTGCACTCCTTGTTGCGGGCGGTCGAGTGCGACGACGTCCAAACCCAGCAGCCCAGCCAACACTTGGTGGCTCAGGCAAATGGCAAGCAGCGGAGAACCACTCGTAAGCCGTTCGCGCAGAGCAGCTTCCACCGCACTGATCCGGGCATTCGACGAGTCGCGAGGGTCACCCGGTCCGGGCCCGCAGACCAAGAGGTCGGCGTCGCTCGACACATAGTCCTCCCACCGAACGACGGACACAGCCATGCCGAGGTGCCTCAACTGGTGCGCGAGCATCGCTGTCCATTGGTCCTCGAAGTCGACGACAACGGCGGTCTTGCCACTGAGATCTGTGACCACCGTCGGCTGTTCGTCGAGCCAGAACGACGCCAGCTTTTTGTTTCTATGTGCCAGAGCGTCGGATACGCCTGGAAATTCCGACAACCGCACCGCTGCGGAGGCGCGCGGTCTCGGGGCCTCGACGCCGAGAGCAGCCAGAACGCCGCCGAGCTTCGATCTCGTCTCGGCCACTTCGTGTTCGGGAACCGAGTTGCGCACCAGCGTCGCACCGGCCGAGATCTTCAGCTCGCCGTCGGGGGCGATTTCGCAGGTCCGAATGAGAATCGGCGCATCGACGGTGGACACACCGTGAGCACTCTCGAACAGCGCCAGCACTCCTGAGTAGTACCCACGCCCGGAGGTCTCGTAGCGTTCGATGACGCGAGCCGCGTTCTCGATCGGCGAACCGGTGACCGTCGGCGCGAACATCGTCCGGCGCAGGATCTCGCGTGGGTCGAGCGAGCATTCACCGACGAGGACGTACTCGGTGTGGGTCAGATGTCCCATCTGCTTGAGGCGTGGCCCGATGACGCGACCGCCTTCTGCGCAGATCCGGCTCATCATCTTCAGTTCCTCGTCGACCACCATGAACAGTTCGGCGTTCTCCTTTGCATCGCCCAGGAAGTCGAGAACGCCTTCACCGGAGGGTCCTTCGACCGGATGCCGGTAGGTGCCACTGATCGGATTCATGATGGCGGAGGTGCCGTCGAATCCGACATGACGCTCGGGCGTCGCACCGACGAGGGTGATCGACGGTGTGTGGACGAAAAAGGTCCAGTAGGAGCCGGATTCGTCGAGTAGCAGTCGCCGAAAGATTTCGAGTCCGCTTCGCGAAGCGTCAGCGAGCCGCGCACGAAAGTCGCGACGGATGACGAAGTTCGCACCTGCTCCGGTACCGATCTCGTCGGCGAGAACTCGCGCGACGATCGATCCGTACTCGTTGTCTGCGGGTTCGAAGCGGCCATCGGTCACGCTCAACTCGGTCGGAGATATGGCGGCCAGTACTTCGTCCACGCTTACCTGTGCGTGTTCGCGAACCCGAAGGCAGTGCAAGGCGGCGTCGTCGTGGTGGCAGACGAATCCGCGTTCGGAGATCTGGCGGAACGGCACGAGGGCGAGCACATCGGGGCCGTCGGTCCCTGGATCGAGTGGGATGTCGGCCAATGAATCGACGGTGACGACGTCCCCGATCAAAACATCGACGCCGTGCTCACGGCTCAGCAGTGCGTAGTGCTCGGAGCCGGACAGGGCTCTGGTCAGTAGGTCGTTCATCGAAAGCCTCTCGGGTGAGAACGGACTTCGAGAGTGACCAGGACATGAAAAATGGCCACCTCGAAAGGCGGCCACAGGTAGATCTACGCGAGGTGTGGGCGCCTAGGAGCGCCACCACCATGATCCTGCTACGGAGCGGTTCGCGTACATGGTCGCTCACTGTACACACCCTCGGCAGGATAAGGTCAGCCTCGGACCGCTCGCGCGGTCACGTGAGGTGCAAGGGAACCCGGTGAGACTCCGGGACTGACGCGCAACGGTAACTGTCTCGTTCACGAACAGGAGTCCGATCGCTTGCTCACCACGATCTTTCGACCCGAAGGCTCCGCGAGACGAGCCCCTAGTAGAAAGTTTTCGCCCTCCTTATGGCCATGCGTACCTCCCTGTGCTTCCCCGCGCTTGCGGCGGCAATGATCCTGTCGAGCTGCTCCTCGGGCTCGACCACCACCGAAGCGCAGATACCCAACTCCAACTCGAGCTACCCGCTGATCATCACCAACTGTGGGCAGGACGTCGTCGTCGATGCACCTCCGCAACGCGCAGTTTCGCTCAATCAGAGTTCGACGGAGATCCTGCTGAGCCTCGGACTCGCCGATCGGATGGTCGGAACCGCGACGTGGACCGATCCGGTCCGCGACAACCTGGCGTCGGACAACGACAAGGTCCCGCGCCTGGCGGACAACAAGCCCGCCCTCGAGGTCGTCCTCGATGCCGAGCCGGACTTCGTGTCGGCGTCGTTCGGCGGCACGCTCGGCCCGGGAGGCGTCGCCGATCGCGGTCAGTTCGAGCAACTCGGCGTCCCCAACTATCTTTCGCCGACGGACTGCAACGGCAAGACCGACGAGAGCGTCAACTCCGACGGTGCCCGCACCGACCCACTCGAGATAGCCACGGTCTACGAGGAGATCCGCGATCTCGCAGCAATCTTCGACGTACGCGAACGTGGTGAGCGCTTCATCGGTGAACTTCAGGATCGCTTCGAGACGGCATCGGGGGCGGTCACGGCATCGGGCACGTCGCTGGTCTACTGGTTCGCCGACACCGCGACCCCGTACATGGCAGGTTGCTGCGGGTCTTCGGGAATCATCACCAGTTCGGTAGGTGCACAGAACATCTACTCCGACACCACCGACGAATGGCCCCAGGTGAGTTGGGAGTCGGTCGCGGATCGAAACCCCACCGCCTTCGTGCTCGCCGATCTGAGCCGTCGGACACTGGCCGGTGACTCCCTCGATTCGAAGATCGAGTTCCTCGAGTCCGATCCGGTGACGCGAAGACTGCAGGCCGTGGTCGACAAGCGCTATATCGTCGTCAACGGCGCCGATCTGAACCCGTCGATCCGCACCGTCGACGGCGTCGAAAAGGTGGCGGCCGCATTGCAGGGCTGGGGCTTGGCGAATTGACCGCCAAGCGGAGCCTTCTGCTGCCGCTACTGCTGGTCGGCTCTGTAGTTCTGACGCTGTCGATCGCGTTCGCGATCACGATCGGCCCGGCGAGCCTGTCGGTGTCCGATGTGTATCGCATCGTGCTCGAGCACGTGGGTATCGGGAACTCGAACGTGAGCAGAATCAAGGACGGCATCGTCTGGGAACTTCGGCTTCCCCGTACGCTGCTGGCCGCGATCTGCGGTGCTGGGCTGGCGCTGTGCGGGGCGATCATGCAGTCGCTGCTTCGTAATCCGCTGGCGGATCCGTTCGTGCTCGGTATTTCCTCGGGTGCTTCGACGGGGGCCGTGCTGGTGGCGGTTCTCGGCATCGGCAGCGGTGTGTTGTCGTTGTCCACGGGCGCATTCGTCGGCGCAGTGTTGTCGTTCGTGTTGGTGATGCTGCTTGCCACCGGCGCCGGAGGCGGTACCGATCGAGTAGTTCTCGCCGGAGTCGCGGGCACGCAGCTTTTCTCGGCGCTGACCTCGTTCATCGTGATCTCATCGGCGGATGCCGAGCAGACGCGTGGAATTCTGTTCTGGTTGCTCGGTTCGCTCGCCGGTGCAGACTGGGCCGATGTCGCAATGTGTGGATCCATCTGTGCCGTAGGCATTGTCGTGTGCTTGCTGAATTCGGCGGCGCTCGACGCCTTCACATTCGGCAACGACGCTGCAGCCACACTCGGTGTGTCCGTGAAGTGGATTCGGCTACTGCTGCTCGTGATCACGGCACTGATCACCGCGACGCTCGTCAGTGCCGCGGGTGCAATCGGATTCGTCGGCCTCGTCCTACCGCACGCGGCCAGATTCCTCGTCGGAGCCAGCCACCGTCGACTGCTGCCGACGACGGTGCTCGTCGGCGCCATCTTCATGGTGTGGGTCGATGCGGTCGCGCGCACCGTATTTCAACCGCAGGAAATTCCGGTCGGAGTGGTGACTGCGCTGGTCGGTGTACCTGCATTCGCGGCGATTCTGTATCGGATGCGGAGAAGTCGATGACTATTCGAGCTAGGGGAATTCACTGGTCGAGGGGTTCGCAGCCGATCCTCGGCGGCGTCGACTTCGAACCGGAGCCCGGCGAGACGGTAGGTCTGATCGGTCCCAACGGATCGGGGAAGTCCTCGCTGCTGCGCATTCTGGCCGGCATCGTCGCACCCGACGAGGGAATCGTGTCGCTGGCCGACACTGCGTTGACGTCGATGCGGCGTAGGCAGATAGCGCGACGGGTCGCGATGGTCGATCAGCACTCGGACACCGACGTCGACATCTCGGTGCAAGAAGTGGTGCGCTTGGGGCGGATCCCGCACCAGGGCATCTTCGGCGGTGACTCGGCGGTGGACGATCGAGCTGTTGCGCGCGCGCTCGAGCAGACCGGCATGACGTCGAGATCTCATCGGATGTGGCACACACTGTCCGGAGGTGAACGGCAGCGCGTGCAGATTGCTCGGGCTCTGGCTCAGGAGCCGACGGAGCTACTGCTGGACGAGCCGACCAATCATCTCGATATCCAACACCAACTGGACATCCTGGCGTTGGTGTCGGAACTGCCGTTGACGAGTTTCATCGCGTTGCACGACTTGAATCTGGCGGCGATGTTCTGCGACCGCATCGTGGTGCTTCGCGAAGGCACGGTCGTGGCCGTCGGGGCTCCGGCGGAGGTGATAACGGAAGGACTCGTCCAGGATGTGTACAACGTGCAGGCCGACGTCGAGCTCGACGACACCGGAACATATCCCCAGGTGACGTACAGGAGACGGCGGGTTCCACCCCCAGTGGCGCGCTCGAGTGCATCGGAACGCACTTAACCGTGCCACTGCGGCGCAGCCGCCTTAGCCGACTGCGGCGGAGCCGCCTTAGCCGACTGCGGCGGAGCCGCTGGAAGCCTTAGCTGTCCGGGTTCCGCTGGTTCCGCGCTGCCCGACGCTGTTCCTCGGCGCGAGCCCGGCACTGACGCAGGAATTCCTCGTCCGCGTCGGGGCTGGTTGCGACGGCTCGGCCGGGTTTGGCGTCGTACTCGGGAAACGCAGAGTTGCTTCTCTGTCCCGAACCGGCGCCGCCCCAGATACCGCCGTCGATCGGCCGTCCGACCAGCAGCCACACGATCGACCCGGCGAGCGGAATGAAGATCACCAGCAGTAGCCACAGCATCTTGGGAAGGTGTCGCACTCCTGAGTCGTCGGCGGTGATGACGTCGATGAGGCAGAACACCCACAGGATCATGATGATCAGGCCGAGATATGGCACGTACGTCCTCCCCAACGCGACCGGGGAGCCTGAGCGGTGCAGCCTCCCACAAGAAAGACCGGTCGGTCTTTCGCGTGGGAAACTATACATATGCGCGTTACCTTGCGCAGTTCGAATCAGACGAGTCGATGCAGACACCGCTCGATGGCGTCGACTCCTCGCGCCAAATCGGCTTCGGTCATCGTCAGCGCCGGTCGGAACCGTACGGCGCTACCGCCGCATCCGAGCGCGAGTACGTGCTCGGTATCGCGCAGGTCATCGACGAGCCGATCGCGCAGGGCGGCGTCGGGCAGCGTGAACGCACACATGAGCCCACGCCCGCGCACCTCGGTGACGATGTCGTGCCGAGAGGCCATCTCGTGCAGGCGTCGGAGAAGCGAGTCGCCTAGAACTGCGGCCCGCTCGATCAGGTTCTCCGATTCGACGACCTCGAGGATTCGACGCGCCCGCACCATGTCGGTGAGGTTGCCGCCCCACGTCGAGTTGATGCGCGACGACACTGCGAATACGTGGTCGTCGATATCGTCGACGCGTCCGCCGGCCATCACTCCGCAGACCTGCACCTTCTTCCCGAACGCCAGGACGTCCGGCACCACACCGAGTTGCTGGAAGGCCCATGCGGTTCCGGTCATGCCCGCGCCGGTCTGCACCTCGTCGACGACGAACAGGGCGTCGAACTCATGGCACAGATCGCGAAGTTGCTGCAGAAACTGCGGACGGAAGTGGTTGTCACCGCCCTCGCCCTGGATGGGCTCGACGATCGCACACGCGATGTCGTGCGGGTTGGCCTCGAAAGCGAGCCGCGCCGCAGCGAGGGCGTCGGCTTCGAGTGCATCCATGTCTGCGCCGGCGCGGATGTGCGGCGACGGAATGCGGGGCCAGTCGAACTTGGGGAATCGCGCGACCTTGTTCGGGTCGGTGTTCGTCAGCGACATCGTGTAGCCCGAACGACCGTGAAACGCGTGCTCCAGGTGCATGACCTGGGTGCCTAGTGCAGGGTCGATACCGTGCGCTTCGTTCCAGCGGCTCTTCCAGTCGAACGCGACCTTCAGAGCGTTCTCGACGGCAAGCGCCCCACCTTCGACGAAGAAGAGATGCGGTAGGCGCGGGTCACCGAGGACCCGGGCGAAAGTGTCGACGAACTGTGCCATCGCCGTTGTGTAGATGTCGGAGTTGCTCGGCTTGTTCAGTGCGGCCTGCAGCAGATCGGCCTTGAACGCCTCGTCCTCGACGAGCGCCGGATGATTCATCCCGAGCGCGTTGGAGGCGAAGAAGGTGAACAGATCGAGGTATTCGGTGCCGTCGCGGGCGTCGACGAGCGTCGATCCGCTCGACGCCTCGAGATCGAGCACCATCGCGAAGCCGTCCGCCAGCATGTGACGGCCGATCGTGGAATGCACCGCACCCGGAAGCACAACAGTGGGTTCGGTCCGGATAGCGGGAGAGTGCAATACCTGCGTCATGATTGCCAAGATACCCGTTAATATTCCGTATGCAACTGCCTATGACAGGAAATTTTACTGCCACACTGTCGTCGACTAGATTGGGAATCACTGCCGACTTGCCCTGACTCGCTCGACTGCACACGGAAGGTGGAAGTACATGTCCTCACCCGTCACCCACGATGAGTTGAGCGTTCGGACTCGTTCGATCCTGGATCGGCTCGGTGTGCATGCCGACCTGGACGTCTCGCAGTCGCATCTGCCGATCGTGGCGCGTTCGCCCATCACCGGTGGCAATCTGGGCTCGCTCGCCGCGGCGACCGTCGCGGATGTGGATGCCGTCATCGCCGACGCGAAGACCGCATTTGCCGAGTGGTCCTCGGTCCCTGCGCCGGTTCGCGGCGGACTGATCCGGGAGCTCGGGGAATTGTTGCGCGAGTACAAGGAGGATCTGGGAGCGCTTGTCTCCATCGAGGCAGGCAAGATCGTGTCCGAGGGCCTCGGTGAGGTTCAGGAAATGATCGATATCTGCGACTTCGGGGTCGGTCTGTCCCGCCAGCTCTACGGCAACACCATCGCCACCGAGCGACCTGGCCACCGAATGATGGAACAGTGGCACCCCCTCGGCGTCGTCGGCGTCATCACGGCGTTCAACTTCCCGGTCGCCGTCTGGTCGTGGAACACGGTGCTGGCCCTGGTCGCCGGAGACACCGTCATCTGGAAGCCGTCGGAGAAGACGCCGCTGACCGCGCTCGGAGTGCAGGCGTTGTTCGAACGGGCTGCCGCCAATGCAGGCGTCGATCCCAAGGTTGCTCAGCTCGTCATCGGTGATCGGGTTGCGGGTGAAGCACTCGTCGACGATTCGCGGGTGGCGTTGCTGTCGGCGACCGGTTCGACACGCATGGGCCGCGCAGTCGCTCCCCGCGTCGCCGAGCGATTCGGCCGAGTGTTGCTCGAGCTCGGTGGTAACAATGCCGCGATCGTGACGCCGTCTGCCGACCTCGACCTGACCACGCGCGGAATAGTGTTCTCCGCCGCAGGCACTGCAGGACAACGGTGTACGTCGCTGCGTAGGGTCATCGCGCACTCGTCCATCGCGGAGGAACTTGTCGAGCGCATCACACGAGCGTACGAATCGCTGTCCATCGGTTCGCCTCTGGATTCCGATACGTTGGTGGGGCCGCTGATAGATGCCCCGGCGTTCTCGGGATATGCGAAGGCTGTCGATGCGGCGGTGGGCGCCGGCGGCACCGTTCGGGTCGGCGGTCAGCGCGTCGACATCTTCGGTGAATACGCCTATTACGTGCAGCCGACTGTCATCACGATGCCTGCGCAGACCGATATCGTCAGACACGAAACGTTTGCACCGATCCTCTATGTGCTCACCTACGACACCCTCGAGGAAGCGATCGCGTTGCACAATGATGTGCCGCAGGGGCTTTCGTCGTCCATATTCACGACCGATCTTCGCGAGGCAGAGCAGTTCCTCTCGGCGGCGGGATCCGACTGCGGGATTGCCAACGTCAACATCGGTCCGTCGGGCGCGGAGATCGGCGGTGCGTTCGGTGGTGAGAAGGAAACCGGTGGCGGGCGCGAGTCCGGTTCGGACGCATGGAAAGCCTATATGCGTCGGGCGACGAATACGGTCAACTACTCCAACGAGCTGCCGCTCGCTCAGGGTGTGGAGTTCGGGTAGGTCAGTGCAGCAATCCCGCGACGAGGGAGTCCACGATGTCGTCGGTCGAGGTGTCCGGATCGATCGGGTATGTGAGTCGATCGAACAGCAGCCCGTCGATCGCGTAGTGGAAGAGCGCGACCTCGCGTGCACCGCCTGGTAGGCCGGCGGCGAGGTTGAACTCGACGTCGCTGCGAAAGTTGGATCGCTGCCAGCTACCGAGAACGTCTCGAATTTCCGGGCGCCGTGACGCTTCCAGGCGGAGTTCGAACAGAGCAAGCGTGACGTCGCGATTGCCGAGCAATCGGGCGACGATGTCGCGCATGTAGTCGGCGAACAGTTCGGGACTGGGTGTCTTCGACGCCAGCGATCGGTGGATCGTCGGGTCGGGCGCGAGACGTTCTCCGATGCGTTCGATCATGCCGGCGATGACGTCCGATCGCGATCGAAAGTAGTTGGAGCTCGTGCCTTTCGGTACCTTCGCTTCCTCGTCTATCGCACGGTGTGTGAGCCCGCGTGCGCCTTCCCGCGCAAGTATGCGTAGTCCGGCGTCGGCGAGCTCGGATCTGCGCTGAGGGTTGCGTGCCATGCGAAAAAGACTAGCTGAACCACGACAGATGTCGTAGTCTGAGTTCGCATCCACTACAGCCGTCGTGATCGGAGAACCTCATGCGTGAATTGGTCTACTACGTGGCAGTCAGTCTCGACGGATACATCGCCGCGCCCGATGACACCTTCGATGCGTTCCCACAGCAGGGCGACCACATCGACATGATCCTGGCGGACTACACCGATACGATCCCCACGATGGGCCTGCAGATGATGGGTCTCGAGCCGCCGTTGACGCGTTTCGACACCGTCGTCATGGGGTGGAACACCTACGACGTCGGACGGCCACATCCGTCGGACGGCCCGTACGGTCATCTGCGGCAGTACGTGTTCTCACGCGATCACCTCGGCGCCGACGTCGAACCTGCAGTGACCGTGACGGATCGGAATCCGGTCGAGACTGTGCGAGAGCTCAAGCAGGACAACGGCAGTGCTATCTGGCTCGCCGGAGGAGGGGTCTTGGCTTCGGCGCTGATCGACGAGATAGACCGATTGATTCTCAAGGTCAATCCGATACTGCTGGGCTCGGGAAAGAAGATCTTCGCGGAACGGGACTACGCGGTCGGTCGTGCTGACCTCGTCGCCAGCACGCCTTTCGGGTCCGGTGTCGTCGTCAACGAGTACACCATGGTCCGCTGAACCCGTCAGTCGATCGAAATACTGTGCGCACGAAGCTGTTCGACGATCCCAGCTGGTGGCCAGGTGGGGACGCGATAACGAACGGGGTCGAGCCCGTCCATCGGTCGCATGCCCGTGATCGACGATACGTCCTCGAACTGCACGTAGAACGGCGGCGATCCGTCGCGGTAGAACGCGACGAGATCGGTCTGGGGCAATGTGCAGTCGACGTCGTCGGCCCAGATCGTCACCGTCCGGGGCCCGAACGAGGTTGCCTTGACGCTCGCCGCCGCGACATCGGAGCTGATCCGATCCAGCTCGTATTGTCGTGTGAGCCAACTTTCCTGCGCTGCATACTCTTTGGCAATGTGCACGCAGCGGGCTCGACTGCTGCCCGGATCCTCGGGGCGGACCTGATCGAATGTGACGACGGTACCTTTGTCGTCGACGGTGTACGCCTGCGGAGACAGTGACCGTGACGTATGCGTGTACTGGTCCTCGATCAGTCGGAAGTGCTTGGCGAGCAATGCGGAATCGTCGCTCGGCACGACGTAGAGGGTATCGACGTCCGGTACGAAGGCGACCGGCGCACAGCCGAAGCGGCGACGGTGGGATTCGAGCCAGCCCGGATCCAGAAGCCACGAGGTGAAGTACTGTCCGCCTTTGTCGACGAGCCGTTGAGTCGCGCGACCC
The DNA here is from genome assembly GCF_057808915.1 of Rhodococcus sp. FG69. NCBI lineage: Bacteria > Bacillati > Actinomycetota > Actinomycetes > Mycobacteriales > Nocardiaceae > Rhodococcus > Rhodococcus sp. FG69. Next base: position 64,584 of record NZ_JBMDIX010000010.1, read on the forward strand.
TTCGTCGGATCAGCGTGTTGTGTGATGGTCGCGAGATTGGATCGCGCTGCGGCGAAGACCGTGGAGGGGTCGACGCCCCACTTGCCGATCGTCTCCCACGAGACGACTTCGCGATGGGCAGGCATGTCGACCACGACGAGCTCGTCGACGAGAGGGAAGACGCGACGGGAGAGCAGCAGGCCCGACGGGGATCCGAGCGTGTACGTCGACGGCTTCAGAACCGGCCTGAGCCGCGGAAGGGCGTCGTTCCAGTTTCCGGGCCACTCGTTGGAGGACATAGTCGTCGCTACGAAGTGTGCGACGTGGGATTCCAGGTCCAGTTCGGACGCATCCGCGGTGTCCCGAAGAAGATGGTCCAGAGGGAGCACGGCATTGCCGTCGTACCGGACGGCGAACGCGGAGGTATCGAGACGCGGATCGGACCCACCCTCGTTCTGGACACGCTCTATGACCAGGCGTGCCAAACGCTCCTTCGGATTCTCGTTTCCCCCCACCTGGGTGATGGTAAGGGATGTGCGTCCCAGGTGGGCAGCTGATCCGACCGGTTTGGAGAAATCCCGATACGAAATCAGCACGCCGGGGAGTGGCGCACCCTCTACTGTCCGCCGACGTCAGCTGCGATTGCACCGACCAAGCCGTCGAATTGGTGCCCACCGGCCGGGTGCTCGACGAGCCGAGCGGACGGTAGCCGCGCTGCGTGCAGCGATAGGTGGGCGAAGTCGACTATCTCGTCGTCCCGGCAATGGTGCAGCGTCAGAGCCACCTCGGGCTCGGGCCCGAGGAACGCGTAGTCGGCCACGGCCCAGCCGTCCGGGCCCCAGTCGGGCATCGCCAGCAACGTTGCTCTCGCCGGGACATCCCACGTCGTCTCCGCCAGCACACGCAGCAGAATCGACGCCCCGAAGGAGTGCGCGACGACAATATCCTCCGGGTCCAGTTCGCGAATGTACGACCGGACTGGCCCCGCCCACGCCTCGTACGACATGTCCTCGTCGGGGAGCTGTGGCATCGTCAGAGCAGCACCGAGTGCCTCGGACAGTCCGTCGGCCAACACGCGATCTTCGACATATCCGCCGGCGCCGTGAAAGAACATCAGCCGAGCCATTGCGCTCGCTACCTCCCTACGTACGCGGCCAGGTGTTCGCCGGTGACGGTGGATCCTGCGGCGATCAGATCGGCAGGCGTCCCCTCGAACACGATCCGGCCACCGTCGTGACCTGCGCCTGGGCCGATGTCGATGATCCAATCGGCGTGCGCCATGACGGCCTGGTGGTGCTCGATCACGATGACGGACTTGCCCGAGTCGACAAGCCTGTCCAGCAGCCCCAGGAGTTGCTCGACGTCGGCGAGGTGCAAGCCCGTCGTCGGCTCGTCGAGGACGTAGATGCCGCCCTTGTCGCCCATGTGGGTTGCCAGTTTGAGGCGCTGCCGTTCACCGCCGGACAGAGTCGTCAACGGCTGCCCGATCTTGATGTAGCCGAGTCCGACGTCGACCAGTCTGGTCAGAATCTTGTGTGCTGCAGGAAGTTTCGCATCACCGTCGCGAAAGAACTCCTCGGCCTGAGCTGCGGACATCGCCAGTACCTCGCTGATGTCCTTGCCGCCGAGGTGGTAGTCCAGTACCGCGGCCTGGAAGCGCTTGCCTTCGCATTCCTCGCAGGGGATGGCGACGCCGGCCATCATGGCCAGATCGCTGTAGATGACGCCGTTGCCGTTGCATGTCGGGCAGGCGCCCTCCGAATTGGCGCTGAACAGAGCGGGTTTGACGCCGTTCTCCTTGGCGAACGCCTTGCGAATCGGTTCGAGCAGCCCCGTGTACGTTGCCGGATTACTGCGGCGTGATCCGCGTATCGCGCCCTGGTCGATCGCGACGACGTCGTCGAGGCCGGAGAGTGAGCCATGGATCAGTGAGCTCTTACCGGACCCGGCGACACCGGTCACCACGACGAGCACGCCGAGCGGGACGTCGACGTCGACGTTCTTCAGGTTGTGCGTGTCGGCTCCGCGAATCTCGACGACCTCGGTGTACTCGCGCACCGAATCCTTCACCGCGGCCCGGTCGTCGAAGTGATGTCCGGTGATGGTGTCACTCGAACGCAGGCCGTCGACGGTACCTTCGAAACATACGTTTCCGCCGTTGGTCCCCGCGCCGGGACCGAGGTCGACGATGTGGTCCGCGATGACGATGGTCTCGGGTTTGTGTTCGACGACGAGGACGGTGTTGCCTTTGTCGCGCAACTGCAGAAGCAGGTCGTTCATGTTCTCGATGTCGTGCGGGTGCAGGCCAGTGGTCGGCTCGTCGAACACGTAGGTGACGTCGGTCAGCGAACTACCCAGGTGCCGAATCATTTTCGTGCGCTGCGCCTCGCCGCCGGACAGCGTGCCTGCGGGCCGTTCGAGCGAGAGATAGCCCAGACCGATCTGCACGAACGAGTCCAACGTCTCCGACAGCGACTCCAGCAACGGGGCCACCGAAGGCTCCTTCAGGCCACTGATCCAGGTCGCGAGATCACTGATCTGCATGGCACAGGCGTCGGCGATGTTGATTCCCTTGATCTTCGACGATCGAGCCCCGTCGTTGAGGCGCGTGCCATCGCAGTCCGGACAGATGTCGAACGTGACCGCGCGTTCGACGAACGCCCTGATGTGCGGCTGCATCGCATCGACATCCTTGGACAGGAACGACTTCTGGATCTGCGGAACCAATCCGAGGTAGGTCAGGTTGATGCCCTCGACCTTGATCTTCGTCGCTTCGCGGTAGAGCAGGTCGTTCAGTTCACGCTTGGTGAACTTCGCGATCGGCTTGTCGGGGTCGAAGTAGCCGCAGCTGCGGAAGATTCGGCCGTACCAGCCCTCCATGCTGTAACCCGGGATCGTGATGGCGCTGTCGTTGAGTGACTTGCTGTCGTCGTACAGCGCCGTCAGATCGATGTCGCTGACCGAACCTCTGCCCTCGCATCGCAGGCACATTCCGCCGGTGACGCTGAACGTGCGCTTCTCTTTGCTTTCCCGACCACCCTTGTTCACCGTCACGGCGCCTGCACCGGATGCCGATGCGACATTGAACGAAAATGCCTGTGCAGTACCGATATACGGCTTACCGATCCGACTGAACAGGATGCGAAGCATCGCATTGACATCGGTGGCGGTCCCGACGGTGGAGTGCGGATTGGCGCCCATCCGCTGCTGATCGACGATGATGGCGGTGGTCAGACCGTCGAGAAGGTCGACGTCGGGCCGGGCGAGGCTTGGCATGAACCCTTGGACGAAGGCGCTGTACGTCTCGTTGATCATGCGTTGTGACTCGGCGGCGATCGTCGAGAACACCAGTGAACTCTTCCCCGAACCGGACACCCCGGTGAAGACCGTCAGCCTGCGCTTGGGGATCTCGACGCTGATGTCCTGAAGATTGTTCACCCGTGCGCCCTTGACCCGAATGAGATCGTGGCTGTCGGCAACATGGGGTTCGGGTGCTGCGGTCGACGTTCGTGCGGCCATGATCTCGTCTGTCTCCATCTTGTGGGCGGTGCTCGAGTCTGCGAGGTCTTCTACGAACGAAGTCGATCTAACCAGGACGCGGGAGCCCGGTCAGCTCAACGGACTTCCTGTATTCGGAGGAGGTTGCCCGCCGGATCTCGAACTGCGCAATCGCGCACTCCGTACGGCTGCTCGGTCGGCTCCTGGACCACGTCGGCGTCGGCTGCCTGGAGCTTGTCGAACGTGACGTCCAGGTCGGGCGTCGCGAGTAGAAGGCCCGCGTAGGTGCCTTTCGCCATCATCTCCAGGATCGTGCGGCGCTCGTCGTCGGTGATCCCTGGATCGACGGCGGGAGGCGTCAGGACGATGGAAGTGTCCGGCTGGCCAGCTGGTCCGACGGTGATCCAGCGCATGCCGTCGTACCCGACGTCGAGGCGTACCTCGAACCCGAGCAGGTCACGGTAGAACGCCAATGCGGCGTCCGCGTCGTCGTGGGGGAGAAACGAGGAGTGAATTGTGATGTCCATGCCCGAGAACGCTAGTGCCGCATCTCCGGTCCCGCTTCTCGATTCCTGATCGAACCCGAGGGCTGGCTGCTACCGAGTGGGCGTGATCGTCGTCGTGGTCGGGACTGCTGCCGTGTTCGGCGCGACCGAGGCGGCGGCCCCCGGGGTCACGGCGACCGACGCTGCGGCGGGATCCTGTACGGGCAGCTGACCGTCGACCGGGAGTGCCGGATCGACCGGGAGTGCCGGATCGAAAGGGACGACCGGGGCGATCGGTACCACGGCGCCTGGCTGGACTGCGACGCTCGCCGTGGTGGTCGGGGCTGCCGTCGCGGTCGTAGTGCTGGCCGTCGTGGTGGTGGCCGTCGTGGTCTCGGACAGCACCACGATGCGCGCCTCTTCCTGTACCTCCTTGGACTTGATCGGCTTGCCGGCCTCGGCGTCCTTGGCGAGCTGGGTCAGCCAGGCCGCTGCGTACTGGGCCGAGGTGAGGGGCTTGCCATTGGATGCGTCGGAGTCGCGCCAGTAGTCGAAGTGGGCGCCCGTTCCCGGTTCGAGGGTCTGGCCGTACGGATCGTTCATGACGACCGAAACCGTGTCGGTGTTGGATCCGATGAATCCGATGATCTCCTTGGCGACCTTCGACGGTAGGTACGCGAGGTTGACGGCCGTTTCCGCGGGAAGCGGCTCACCGTTGTCGTCGGTCTTGGCGGCAACCTTGGTGGTCGGGTCGGCCGGCGTGTAGCCGGGCTCGGACACCTTGATCAACACTTCGAGGAACGTCTCGTCACCGGCGAGCCAGTTGTCCTGGCTGCTGATGTCGGCGAACGCTGCAACGGCGATGCGGCCCAGGACCATAGCCAGGTCGGCGCCCGTCGCTGGCGTGAGGGTGTTGTCGCGCTGGATGGCGTCGACGTCCAGTTGGCGTCCCACGTTCGCTGCGAGATGCAGCAGTGACGTGTTCTGGGGCATCGCGCAGGTCAGGTCGTTCTGCGAGCAGAACGAGGCGACTTTGCCGTCGAGCGCACCGAAGCTTCCCGAGGTGGACGGCAGCGCGCCCGCCCCGTTGGGTCCACCGGTCCCGTTCTGATATTTCGTGTCGAATCCGTCGGGGTTGGTTCCGGATTCCGAACCAGGGAACGGACCTTCACCATCGGTGCGTCCGGCGTCGGCGAGAATCACGACGCCGACGACGTTGTTGGGGTCGACGATTCCGTACCGGCCGTTCTCGGGTGTCTGGTTGCCGATTTCCATCGCTGCACGGCGGGTGACGTCCGCGCCTTCGCTGTAGCCGACGATTGCGAAGCGGGTATCGGGGCACGAGGCGGCAATGGCGTTCATGACCGACTTGGTGTTCTCGACGCCGGTGTCGACGGAATCCTCGTAGCTCGCCATGTCGGCGGGGTACTCGATGTACACCGCGGCGTAGGAGCCTTCCTGGACTGCGCCGTCGGGAGCGCCGACCATCTGATCGATCCAGTCGCTCTGAAAGTCGTCGGCGAGTGCAGCCGGGAGGGACTTGCCGTCGGGCGTGGTGAGCATCTTGGTTTCACCGGTGCGAGGTGAGTCTCCGCGTCCGCCGACGGCGATACTGACCATGTCGTAGCACGTCGCAGTCGATGCGAGTTCGACCTGGGCGTCCGATGTCGACAGCTTGTCGGTCGTCAGCACGGCGGCGCCGACGGCCATTGCTCCCAGGGACACGAACGCGACAGCACTCGTGGCGAGTCGTCGACGGTTCGCCGGTCTGCGGGTCGTGAAGCGTGAAGACAATGGACCATCCCAATCAGTCGTTTCCCGTTGCGATTTCGAGCTTGCGTTTCGGGTGGTTCCGGGCTGCACACACGCATTCCCGGCACCGACACCGTGCGGTGGGTTACTTGGGATTCGCCGCAGGAACGCCGCGCGTTACACATTCGAGAGAGCCGAATTCGTCGACCGAGACCGGATCGAGACGCCGATACCCTAGGGGGGTATGGTAGACAGAGTGACGAGAAGAGGGGTGCAGAACGTGACGACGACGATCAAGCTCGCGGGCTTCGTGCTCGGAATTACAGCGGTGTTCTTTCTTGCCTATGCGATCGGTACTGCGGTCGGACCTGTGGGCGTGGAAGCGCCTGCGAGTCATGAGCATGCGCAGGTCGAGCATGCGGAGGTAGGGCACCGATGACCGAGACGGAACTGATCCTGGGCGGTATGACGTGCGCGTCGTGCGCCAACCGGATCGAACGCACACTGAACAAGCTCGACGGCGTGACCGCGACGGTCAACTACGCCACCGAGAAGGCGCGGGTGACGTCCGACGGCATCCCGACCGAGGATCTGATCAAGGCTGTCGAATCGGCGGGCTACACGGCCACGCTCCCGGCGGAAGAGCCCGAACCCGAACCTGAGACGGACCCGATGAAGCAGCGCCTGTTGGTGTCGGCGACGCTCTCGATTCCGGTGATCGCGATGGCAATGATCCCGGCGCTGCAGTTCACCAACTGGCAGTGGTTGTCGCTGACGCTCGCTGCGCCGGTCGTGGTGTGGGGCGCATGGCCGTTCCATCAAGCCGCGTGGACCAACCTCCGCCACGGCACGTCGACAATGGACACCCTTGTCTCCATGGGCACACTCGCTGCGCTCGGTTGGTCGCTCTACGCACTGTTCTTCGGCACCGCTGGGACCCCCGGCATGAAGCACCCGTTCGAACTCACGATCGCCCGGATGGACGGATCCGCCAACATCTATCTCGAGGCGGCAGCAGGGGTCACGACATTCATCCTGGCCGGCCGCTACTTCGAGCAGCGGTCGAAGCGTCGGGCGGGAGCTGCGCTGCGCGCCCTGCTCGACATGGGCGCCAAGGACGTCGCAGTGATGCGCGGTGGCGTCGAGCAGCAGATACCCGTCGGGGAACTCGCGGTCGGTGACATCTTCGTCGTCCGTCCCGGTGAGAAGATCGCGACGGACGGTGTCGTCGAATCGGGTGCGTCGGCAGTCGACGCCTCGATGCTGACCGGCGAATCCGTACCGGTGGAGGTCGGCGAGGGGGATTCGGTCGTCGGGGCGACGGTCAACGTGGGCGGACGGCTCGTCGTGAAGGCCACCCGGATCGGTTCCGACACCCAGCTCGCGCAGATGGCGAAGCTCGTCGAGGACGCGCAGACAGGTAAAGCGCAGGCACAGAAGCTGGCCGATCGCATTTCGGGCGTATTCGTCCCGATCGTCATCGCCATTGCCGTCGCGACCCTCGGGTTCTGGCTCGGCACAGGCGGATCTGTTGCCGCGGCATTCACCGCGGCAGTGGCGGTTCTCATCATCGCGTGCCCGTGTGCACTCGGTTTGGCGACCCCGACTGCGCTGATGGTCGGCACCGGCCGCGCTGCTCAACTCGGCATCCTCATCAAGGGACCCGAAATTCTCGAGTCGACGCGGCGCATCGACACCGTCGTTCTCGACAAGACCGGCACGGTCACCACCGGCGAGATGACGCTGCTGGCAGTCCATGCCACGGACGGTGAGGATTCCGACGAGGTTCTCGCGCTGGCAGGTGCACTCGAGTCCGGATCCGAGCATCCGATCGCTCGGGCGATCACCAGGGCGGCTACGGACAAGGCAGCGGTCCCCGGCGTCGAAGAATTTGCCAACCAGGCGGGGCTCGGCGTCACCGGGATCGTCGACGGTCGGGCCGTGGTCCTCGGACGTGCGACGCTGCTGGCCGATTGGTCCTCGCCGCTTCCGGCCGAACTGTCCCAGGCCATGGCCGACGCCGAACGCGACGGTCGTACCGCAGTCGCCATCGCGTGGGACGGAAAGGCTCGCGGCGTGCTTGTCGTCGCAGACGCCGTCAAGCCGACGTCGAAGCAGGCAATCGCCGAATTGCGCGCGCTCGGCCTCACTCCGGTGATGTTGACCGGGGACAACGAAGCGGCTGCGAAGAAGATCGCCGCCGACGTCGGTATCGACGAGGTCGTCGCCGGGGTCCTCCCGCAGGGCAAGGTCGAGGTGATCGAGCGGTTGCAGGCCGAGGGCAAGGTGGTGGCGATGGTCGGCGACGGCGTCAACGATGCCGCGGCATTGGCCACTGCCGACCTGGGATTGTCGATGGGAACCGGCACCGACGTCGCCATCGAGGCAAGCGACCTGACCCTCGTACGAGGTGACCTTCGGGCCGTCGGCGACGCGATCAGACTCTCGCGAAAGACGCTGACGACGATCAAGGGCAACCTGTTCTGGGCGTTCGCCTACAACGTCGCCGCTATCCCGCTCGCTGCTGCGGGCCTGCTCAATCCGATGTTGGCGGGTGCAGCGATGGCGTTCTCCTCGGTGTTCGTGGTGACCAACAGTCTGCGTTTGCGGCGGTTCGCTGCCGCATAGGTCAAGATGGAGGTATGGCTGACGCAGAGGACATACCGATCCGCGACGAGTCGATTCGGCTCGGGCAATTCTTGAAGCTGGCAAACCTCATCGAGTCCGGTGCGGAGGCGAAGAGCTTCATCGCCGACGGCCTCGTCAGCGTCAACGGTGAGGTCGACATCAGACGCGGGCGACAATTACATCAGGGTGACGTCGTCTCGATCGAGAATGGTCCCGCCGCTCGCGTCGCCAAGGAGCCGGCCCTGTGAGCGGAACTGTCGGCAGGAGCGGGCTGCCGAGGGCTCAGGTGCCCAGCGCGTTCGACCAGGATGCCACGTCCTACGACCGTCTCGTCGGAGCCAACCCCGGCTACCACGAGCATCTCGCCAAGTCGGCGGAGCGCCTGCGGCTTCCCGGGCTCGGTGACGGTCTGCGACTGCTCGACATCGGTTGTGGCACAGGTGCATCGACGGCAGCGCTGTTGAAGGCCGCGCCGCACGCGGAGATCGTCGCGGCGGACGCGTCGGCGGAAATGCTCGAGGTCGCGCGCGGTAAGAAGTGGCCGTCCAACGTGACGTTCGTGCACTCTCGCGTCGAGGACCTCCGTGACAATGGCGTCGACGGCCCGTTCGACGGCATTCTCGCGGCGTACCTGATCAGGAACGTGGACGATCCGGACACCGAGCTGAAGTCGTTGCTCTCTCTGTTGAAGCCGGGGTCGTCCATTGCGTTCCACGAGTACTCGGTCAAAGAGTCACTTCGTGCCAGGATCGTCTGGACGCTCGTGTGCTGGGCCATCATCATTCCGCTCGGCTACGCAGCCACCCGCGACCTCACTCTCTACAAGCACCTGTGGCGCAGCGTGGCCAGCTTCGACGGCGTCCGCGAGTATTCGCGCAGGATGCAGCGAGCCGGATTCACCGGCGTCAGCAACGAAACCATGACAGGTTGGCAGAACGGCGTCGTACACACGTTCCTGGGGGCGCGGCCGGAGGAGATGACATGAGTGACCGTCGGCGAGTAGTGCATACGGCTTCTCCCGGATACTCGTCCGCGGAGTCGCTGTCCGAGGTTCCGCGGGTCGCCGTGGTCGGCGGCGGCATCGCCGGACTCAGCGCGGCAACAGCTCTGGCAGAGCGTGGAGTGTCCGTGGTGGTTCTGGAACGAGAAGCGTATCTGGGTGGACGCGTCGGCGGATGGTCGACGACGTTGGACGACGGCTCCCCGGTCACGATGAGCCGCGGCTTCCACGCATTCTTCCGGCAGTACTACAACCTGCGGAACCTGTTGGAGCGCAGTGATCCTGGCCTGACGCGACTGCATGCGGTCGAGGACTACCCGCTGATCGACGGTGACGGCCGAGTCGACGGATTCAAGGGACTGCCGCCGACGCCGCCGTTGAATGCGTTTGCGTTCGTCAAGCGAAGTCCGACATTCAAGTGGCGCGATCTCGGCAACCTGAGCGGCTTGGCGGCGCTGCCGTTGATGACGGTCAGTGTGCCCGAGACGTTCGACAAGCTCGACGAGGTCTCTGCCGCCGAGTTCCTGCGTCGCATCAACTTCCCCGAAGCCGCCCGACATCTCGCGTTCGGGGTGTTCTCGCGCAGCTTCTTCGCCGATCCGGAAAAGATGTCGGCGGCCGAGCTGGCGATGATGTTCCACATCTACTTCCTCGGCTCCTCCGAAGGCCTCGTCTTCGATGTTCCGACCGGCCCCTATCCCCAGACATTGTGGGATCCGTTGGGGGAGTATCTGTCCGGGCTCGGCGTCGAGATCCGGACCGGCGTGACGGTCGAGAAGATCGAGCGTGGGTTCACCGTCGACGGGGAGAAATTCGACGCGGTCGTCCTCGCGACCGACGTCGGTGGGCTTCGCACGCTGGCCGGGAACCTGGGGACCGACGAGTGGCGTAGCGACGTCGCAGCGTTGGAGAACACGCCTCCTTTCCTCGTGCATCGCGTCTGGCTCGACAAGCCTGTGAACGCTGATCGGCCGGCGTTCATCGGAACCGGCGGAATGCCGCCCATCGACAACATCAGCATTCTCGAACGATTCGAGGACGAGGCTGCCGAATGGGCCGCCCGCACCGGCGGATCGGTCGTCGAACTGCACGCCTACGCGGCATCCGATTCCGAGGAAGTCACGCGCGAGCAACTGATCGCGCGGATGCACGAGATCTATCCGGAAACCGAGTCGGCTGCGATTGTCTCCTCGCGCTCCGAGTGGCGGGACGACTGCCCGATGTTCGGGCTCGGCCATTTTGCTCGTCGGCCCACTGTGCGGACCCCCGAGCCTGGCTTGGTCCTCGCGGGCGACGGGATCCGCATCGATCTGCCGGTGGCACTGATGGAGCGCGCCGCGACGACAGGTCTGCACGCGGCCAACACCCTGCTCGCGAGCTGGGGAGTCGCCGGGCACGACATCGTGACAGTCCCCGTCAAGGGGCGGTTCCGGATGTTCGACAAGATCGACTCGTGGACGGCCGGGTTGCAGAAGGCCTGACCGGGCCCGGGGCCCATCGAGGGGAGCTAGCACTGTTTTTGCTGACCTAGCACCCCTGCTAGCCTCCGAGCGCGTGTGCTTGCTCGGCAAAAAGGGTGCTAGGTCCCCTGCCCGGGTCGACCCGGCCGGCGCTACAGACCCCTCGACCGCAAGTCGTACCGACGCTCCGCGTAGTCGAGGTCGTCCTTCCACAACCGCGCGGCCGTCCAGCCCATCGCGGGGCGTAGCAGCGGCGCAATCTTGCGTGCCATCTTGAACCCCGGGCGGTCCGAGCTGGCGACCGTTGCTTCGATGACCGCGGTGCGTGGCTTGCCATCGGGACCGGGAGCCAGGGGTGTCGCGTGCGTCTCGACGACGCTTCCCGCGCCCTCGCCTTCAAGAATCCGCATCACGATGGTTCGTGGACCGGGGCACACGAATTCGGCGCGCACCGGTACACCGATTCCGCGGCTGACGCGGAACGTGACGTCGACGAGGAACCGGTCGTCCTCGTCTGGGACATCGATGTCCGTCGGCGCCTCGATGACCTTCAACCTCGCGAACGAATACGGATGGAACCAGGCGCCGTGCCACGGATCGAGGCGATTGGCGACGACGTCGTCGGGCTCGCAGATGCCGGTCAGGGTGACTACTGCGTCCACGCTCGTCGACGACGGCGGTCTGATCGGGACCACGGGCACGGGCGTCGGCTCCTCACCGCCGAGTTCGTCGAGACGCACCCACACCAGGATGCCGTCGTCGAATGCCGGTAGAGGCCGCCACCCTGGACGACCTTTCGGCCCGAGCGGCATGCCGTGCCATAGGCAGATCAGGGTGTCGCACTCGATCTTTGCCTTGTCCAGGGGTGCGCCAAGGTGTGGGCACGCGCCGGGGGCGATGTGGATGCCGCCGGTCTCGTCGCGCCACGCCACGAGCTCGGTGGTGCCGATGCTGCGGCCGAACGGTTCTTTGGTGCCGATGTCGCGGCTCGCGGCGAAGACGAACCAGTTTCCCGACGGTCTGGTCTTCGCCCGTTTGAGGGCAGATTCGATGACTTGGGGGTTGGCGCCCTTCCAGGTGGGCTCTTGCTTCGCCCACGCTTCGGAGGGCAGCGGCTGCAGCGGTAGGTTCTTGGGCCACCGGTTACGGAGTGCGTCGAGTGCGACCATGCCTCCAGTATGCGGAACGAGCGGCTGGGGCGCCCGTGAACAGGAGGCTTCGATGCAGTAAGGATTGCCTAATTCTTGCAGGTATGCTGCCGGAATGACCGCAGCCTGCTTCCCGTCGCGAGACGTGCCGATGGGTAGACTCGTACCGCTTCCGTTCTCGATGACGACATCGCCGATACGCCGCGACGACGCCCGCACCTACGGATCGCATTCCCACGAGGAGCATTGCCTGCTGTGGGGTGCAACGGGCGACCTCCGTGCGGTGGTCGACGGGGTCCGTTGGTCGGTGCCCCCGACAGTAGGGCTGTGGATCCCCGCGCGTTCTATGCATGAGGTGACGGCTGGGCCGAGCACCGAGTTCCATGCGACCTACTTCCGTCCCGAAGTGTTCCCGCACTCTTGGAAGGACACGGGCTTCCTGGCCGTCAGCGGAGTCCTGCGTGAAGTGATCCTGCATCTGCACCGACGCGATATGCCGGAGGATGCTCGACTGCGCGCCGAGAGGGTCGTCTTCGACACCTTGACGCCGCTCGACGTGGTGGCTATCGACATACCCATGCCCGAGGATCCCCGTGCCCTCGTCATCGCCCGCGCACTCGTCGCGAATCCGGCCGACCCGCGCAGTCTGGGCGAATGGGCGCAGTCCGTCGGCGGTAGCGTCCGAACGCTCACCAGGGTGTTCGCGCAGGGTACTGGAATGTCGTTCGCGCAGTATCGAATTCACGTGCGGGTGCGAGCCGCGATGACGTACCTCGCTGCCGGTGTGCCCGTCGCGGTGGTGAGCAGGCGCGTCGGCTACGACGCTCCGAGCGCATTCGTCGCGGTCTTTCGCCGGGTCACCGGTCGCACGCCGGCGAGCTACTTCGCGGTTGTGCCGGATCTGGCCGACCCGGACTGGTCGCTCACCGACTCTGCATGACTCGGCTGGCCGACCACGCATCCCACAGTGCGGCATAGTTCCCGCCGCGCTCGAGCAGGGCGTCGTGGGGCCCCTGTTCGACGATCTTGCCGTCGTCCATCACGACTACGACATCCGACTGCTCGGCCTGTGAGAGCCGATGGGCGATCGTCAACGTGGTGCGTCCGACCGCCACACGTGCCGCAGCGTCGTCCAGTTCTTGGGCACCTGCGCTGCCCGCCTCCGCTGTCGCCTCGTCGAGGATCACTATTGCGGGATCGAGCAGCGCAACCCGAGCGAGCGCAAGCTGTTGAGCAGCAGTCGAAGTCAGTGCCCGACCGCCGGAGCCGACCGTCGTGTCGAGCCCGTCGGGCAGGGCACCGACCCAGTCGAGCGCGCCCGCGATCTCCAGGACTTCGTGCAACCGGGAGTCGTCGGCGTTCGGATCCACCAGGTGTAGATCCTGACGAATAGTGCCGGCGAACACGTGCAGCTCCTGCGTGACGAGCGCGATTGATCGAGTGGCGTCTCGGCCGATTGCTCGACGGTCGACGCCCCCGATGTCGATCCGCCCCGCATCGGGAACATGCACGCCCGAAATGAGCCTCGCAAGAGTCGATTTGCCAGCGCCGCTTGCGCCGACGACAGCGACATGGGTGCCATCCGGAATCGACAAGGATACGTTCTCGAGTGCAGACTTCGGCGAGCCACTGTATCGAAAAGTGACGTTGTCGAACGTGATCGAGCTATCGATCGGAGTGCGAGCATTCACCGGCTCCAGCGGCAGTGGAATCTGGGTGACCCCGACGAGTCGCGCCAACGCGATGCCGCCCTCCTGCAATTCGTCGAACGTACCCAAAGCTGCTCCGATAGGGTCGAACAGGCGAAAGAAGTACAGCGCCGCCGCGGTGGCCGCTCCGAGAGAGATGGTGCCCCGTCCAACGAGCACGAACGCGACTGCGAGCACCGCGGAAAGCCCGAGAAACTCGGCGAGGTTCAGTCTGCCGACGAAGCGCGTGCGTAGTCGAGTTGCCAACAGTGACAGTGATACTGCGGCAAGCGATCGTTCCTCGATCCGCGCAAGATGCGTCGTGCTCAGCTGGAATGCGAACACGGTGTCGGTATTGCTCAGCGAGTCGAGCATCTGCTGAGCGCGCTCACCCTCGGCCTCGCGTTCCCGCCTGTAGACCGGTTCGGACTTCTTCAGGTACCACTGCAGTGCGCGAATCTGGATCGGTGCCGCGACGAGGGCAGCCACAGCGAACCTCCAATCCAGACTGCCGAGAGTCACCACCGTCAGAACGATCGTCAGTCCGGCGCCGGCGAATGCTGGAACCGCGCTACTGACTGCGCGCGTCACGAGCCTGACATCGCTGGTCACCCGGGACACGATGTCGCCACGGCCGGACCGCTCCAGCACACTCTGCGGGAGTTCGAGACTGCGGTGCATGACCTGTTCTCGGAGGTCGGCAACCGTTCCCTCTCCTACCTTTGCGATCAGGAAGTCGCTGGCTGCACCGAGCACGGATTGACCTACCGCGATCGCAACCAGCAGCATGGTCAGCACGGTGATGTTGCGCTGCATGGCGTCACCGCCCTCGGTGACCACATCGACCATGAGGCCGAGCATGGCCGGGGTGGCAAGTCCGACGACGGTCGTCGCCACGAGCGCCAGCGAGGCCCCTGCCGCCCCGTACTTGCGGGTCCGCAGAAGCGCGAACGCCGCGCGTCGGGTATAGCGCCAGTCGGCGGTCGGGAGTAGCTCGGTAGTCATTCGAAGGCGCCAGCGGTCAGAGTCACCACGGAGTCGCAGACAGCAAGGAGAGCAGGCGAGGACGTGATGATCAGGGTGAGACGGTCGCGTCGCACCGCGGCGAGTCCGTCGGCGATGGATGCTTCTGTCACCGAGTCGACGGCTGTGGTCGGATCGTGCAGAACGAGGACTTCGGGGTCGGTTGCGATAGCTCGCGCCAGTGCGAGCCGCTGACGCTGACCACCGGACAGCGAAAGCCCGTCCTCGGTGACGTGTGTATCGAGGCCGTGAGGGAGTGTCGCGACCACGTCGTCGGCAGCGCTGGCGGCTATTGCCGTTGCAATGACTGTGCAGTCGCTGCCGGGAAGGTTGTCACGCACCGAGCCGACGAACAGCACGCTCTCGTGTGGGACGGCCAGTACGACGCGGCGAAGCTCGTCGAGGGCGAGTGCGTCGATATCGATTCCGTCGAGAAAGATGCTGCCACCAGCGGGCTTCCGACCGGAGAGTCGGTCCATCAGCTCGGCGGATTGGGCGGGGTTCGAGGTGCGGACTCCGACGATGTCACCGCGCCTGACTGCGATGGGAGGTTGCGTTCCGATGTCGAGGGCCGTCGGCCCCAGTGGCACGGTTGAGTGTCCTGGGGCGCGCTCAGCCGTGCCACTGTTCATGAATGCCGCGATCCGCCCACCCGACGCCCGGGCCCATGCGAGACCTTCGCCGAAGTAGACGATGTCGATCAGCGGCCCGCTGAGGAATTGGGCAAGACCGACGACGGCGATGAATTCGCCGACGGTGATGGACCCGCGCACGGCGAAGGTGGCTCCGACGAAGGCGATGACGGCAAGGAAGCCCCGCGTCATCAGGACGTTGAGCGCCGAATAGAGAACTTGGTAGCGCTCGGCACGCATCGTCGCATCGAGGGAGACCCGGCTGGCGCTGGCATAGCGCTTCTGCGCATTGACCTCTCCGCCGATGCCGCCGAGAACACGAAGGCCGGTCAGGAGATCGGTGGCCAGGGCGCCCGCCAGTGCAGCCTGATGCTGATCTTGTTCTCGACGGCGTTCGAGCGGGCGCCCGAGCGCGAGCATGATCGCGAGAACGGGCGGTGTGCCGAACACGACGAGTAGGCCGAGTGGAACGGAGATGACGAACAGCGCAGTGGCAGCTGTGCATACGCCGAACACTGCAGCGAGTTTGGTGGAGATGGTGCGGGCGAAATTCGCGACGCCGGCAGCATCCGACGTCGCGATCGAATACAACTCGCCGGGCATGCGTCGTCCAGCGGCGCCGGTGGGATCCAATGCCAGGCGGGCGACGGACATCCGCAGCGAATGCGCGCTGTATTCCATCACCGATGCGCAGAGGCGCGCGCCTACTCGCCAGCTCAGTAGCAGCCCGGTGAAGACGAGTCCGAGTACGAGCAACCATCGGCCGAGAGCTGCCGAGTCGCCCGTGGCGACGGCGCGGTCGATGACGGCGCCGATGACGACGGGGACCAGCGCCTCGCCTATCTGATGGCCTGTGAATCCGACCGAGGCTCCGAACAGACGTGTGCCGCGTCCGTCGGACGTGATCGCGGAGCGGATGACGGACGTCGTCGTCGCCGATGAGGTAGTCACCCCATGACCGTATGGCTCGGACATCTCCTGCGAGAGGCCGACTTCGGCCAGATCGTATGGCGTTCGAGCCATGGCCGGATAGGTGTATCGGTTGGCCGGATCGAACACTGTTCGCGGCACCGCAGCCGGTAGAGTCAGGTGAGGCTTGCCTACATCGGGTGCGCAAGGATTGGAGACGGAACCATGACCACAACCTCGGCCCCGTACGACGCTGCCTTTACTGCGATCGTCGGCAACCTGAATCGTCGACGATTCGGCTTCGGTCTGGCCGCAGCGGGTCTCGGCGCAGCCCTAGCCGCGTGCTCGACCGACGAGGCCAGGTCCGCGGCCGAACTATCCGATGCCTTCCCGTTCGCCTACAGTGCCGACACGGTCGACGTTCCGCGCGATCCGCAGCGCGTCGTCTCGATCCAGGGGCGAGCCGACCTCGAGTTCGGTCTACTCGCCGGCTACCCGATGGTGGCCAGCGGTGCCTCGTTCCTTCCCGACGAACCCGTCGGTGCACAGTTCGGTTCGTTGGTGCCGAACGAGTTGCCACGCCTCGGACTCGGGGATGGCACCGATGTCGACTACGAGCAACTGCTGAGTCTGGAACCGGATCTGATTCTCGTCCCGAGCTACGGGTACCAGGTCGACTGGTACGGCAACGACCGGCTTCGTCAGATCGCGCCCGTGGCTCCCATTTCCGACAATTTCATCGGTTGGCGTGAGGACTTGACCGCTCAGCTCGCCACCCTCGGTCGACCGGGCGTCGGGCCGGAGTTGTTCAGCGAGTACAACCGCGCGCTTGCCTCGATCCGGACCGACCTCGGTGACACTCTGAGTGGAAAGAGAGTCGCCATTGCCGCTGCGGGCAACGGGTTCCTCGGTGTTCAACACAACGGAATACAGGTCAGCACTGCGATGGATGCAGGGCTTGTCGTACCGAACTTCGACCCGACAGTCGACGGCGGGCTCGAACTGGCCCCGGAGAACTTCGACCGACTGCAGGACATCGACCTGATGATTCTGCAGGTCAACGACGGTAGTGGCCAGGCGCCCGATTTCGGGCCGACCTGGACGTTGCTTCCGTTTGTCCAAGAGGGTCGAGTGCACGTTGTCGACGGTCGGTTCAATCAGGGTTTCGTCGTCACCGCTACCAACTTCATATCCGAAATCAGAACTGCAACAGCACTGTTGTCCTAGAAAGGCGGGTAATGAGCACCGCGATCGACATGGAGATCTCCCGCCGCAACTTCGGCATCGGCATCGGCGCCGTCGGGATTGCGACGTTTCTCGCAAGTTGCAGTACCGGGAGCACAGGGTCTGCAGACGTCGCCACCAAGACGGTCACCACCCCGCTCGGCACATACGACATTCCAGTCGAACCCAAGCGTGTCGTCGCGATCGATTCACGGCTCGACTTGGAACCTGCAGTCGCACTGGAGCTTCCTGTGATCGGATACAACTACGCCCCGGCGACTCCGTGGGTGCCGGTGGGACCTGACGCGAAGTACCTGACGGAGATTCCGAATCGCGAGCAGATTCTGGGACTCGAACCGGATCTCATCATCTGCCTCAACAGCGACAGTGAGTGGTGGCCCGTGAGCGAACTGTCGTCCATCGCGCCGGTCCTGACCACCGAATTCGACGAGACGTGGCGTACCAACCTCGACAACCTGGCTGGCTGGCTCGGTCGCTCAGCCACGATGGACAAGTTGATTCTCGACTACGACGGGCTCGTCGAGGACATCAGAGCACGTCACGCGGCGAAGATCGCGTCGAGGGTCGTCGCGAGTGTGTCGTTCCTGCCCGACACGAACATGCTGTACGTCAGCAGTATTCGAAGTTCGAAGACCGGCGACAAACCGTCGGACATGACGTTGACCGACATCGGCGGGATGACGCCGTCGATGGATGGGCTCGACGGGGAGGGCGGAATTGCCATCGAGAAAGTCGACGTGCTCTCGGGCGTCGACGGGTTCATGGTGACGGACGAACCGGGCAGTGCGGAATTCGAAGCGCTGTCGGCGAGCACGCTGTGGCAACGGCTTCCCGCGGTGCAGGCGGGGAACGTCACCACCCTCGGCGGTTCGACGTACTACGGGTCGATGTACACGGTGTCGTACGTGGCCAAGGGCTGGGATGCCCTCTATTCGGCGATGACCTGACCGTATTGACAGTGTGCTGTCAAATTTCTAGACTGACAGCACACTGTCAACCACGGAGGTAGCTATGAAGACCATCGCGCTCTACGCAACGGACACCATGGCCGATTGGGAGTACAGCTACATCGTGGCCGGGATTGCGATGGCGCGGGAGCAGGGTTCGGATCGGTATCGACTTCAGGTTCTGTCCGACGGCGGGGGTCCGGTGACCACTCTCGGTGGCATACGGATCCTGCCCGACGGTGATCTCGCGGATCTGACCGATGTAGCGGCTCTGGTTCTTCCGGGCGGCGCCTCGTGGGGGCAGGGTCATGCGAAGGTTCTCGATCTCGCCGTGGATCTACTCGCGAAGGGCGTTCCCGTCGGCGCCATCTGCGGTGCGACGCTGGGGCTGGCTCGTGTCGGTGCGCTCAATTCCATCCCGCATACGAGCAACGCTCCCGAATTCCTTGCTGCGGCAGACGAATACACAGGTAGCGAGCTATATCGAGACGAGCGAACTGTCGTGGGCGGCAATCTCGTCACCGCACCGGGAACGGCGCCACTCGAATTCGCGAAGGCGCTGTTCGAGATCCTCGAGCTCTTCCCGCAGCCCATCATCGATGCCTGGTACGGGCTGTACACCACAGGTGAGAAGAAGTACTACGAGCAACTGCAAGGCGCCCAATGAGAACGCCTGCCGGGGATGCCTTGACGTCCATCGTCCTGCCCGCCTTCGAGCTCAACGGTGAATTCCTCGCGGCAGCAAAGGATATCGCCGAACCTGCCGGTCTGACACCCGCGTGGTGGCAGGTGCTCGGTGCGACGCTCGACGAGCCGATACCGGTGGCCGAGATCGCGCGTCGAGTAGGACTCGGCCTTGCCCGGCAGAGTGTGCAGCGGACCGCGGACATTCTCGTCGAGAAGGGTTGGGCGGAGTACGTCGAGAATCCGAACCACGCCCGCGCCAAGCTGGTGCAACCCACGCCGGAAGGACATGACACGCTCGCGAAGCTGCGGAAGAATCAGCATGCCTATGCCGATGCTGTGGGCAACGAGGTGGGTGAGGACGAAATTCTTAGGGTGCTCGAGGGTATGCAGAGGATCATCGCCGCGTCGAGGCGCTACCGAGGCAAGAGTGACGAGTAGTACTCCTGCTGGGAGGGGTAGTAGTCGTCGAAGTTCGGCAACGTGAGGCCGTCCCGGGACGCGATCAGCATGTCGAGGTAGTACTCCCACCCGGGTCCGATCTCGCCCAGCCCTTCGGCGTCGCGCATGTGCTGGATCAAAGTGACGGTAGTGCGGTCTCCGTCTTCGGCGAGCACTGCCTCCAAATCCCAGCCATCGGAGGTCACGGCCAACCGGCGCGGCGACTCACAGGCCTCGACGTGCATGTCCATCCACGGTGAGCCTTCCTCGAAGACCATCCGAGTCCGAATGTCATTGTCGGAAACCCGTTCCCACGGACCGAACCACAGCGCGGTGCGGTCGGATTCGGTGAGGCTGGCCCACACGTCCTCGCGGGTTGCGGCGATAACTCTGGTGATCTCGAGGTCGATACCGGTGTCGGTGGTGCGAAGACTGCCGCTCGGAGTTGGGCTCATGGGGTGCATTATGCAACTCCGGCGAACCGAAGCGCAGCCGTTACCCCGGCAGCGGCAACGACGATTACCACGAACGGCGCCTTCTTCCATGCGAGCACCGCTGCGACGAGGACTCCGGCGGGGCACGCGAACCCTGCGAAGCCGTTGTCGACGACGAGCGCGGACGTGGCGACCAGGGCAACGAAGATGACGGCGACACCGATGGACGCGAGTTGCTCGACGCGGGGCGAGAGGGCAGTCCGGGTTCGGAGCAGCGGGCCGGCAACTCGAAAAGCCATCGTGCCCACGGCGAGAGCGACAATGGGGAGGACGAGATTCATGCGTTCACCTTCGTTGCGACGTAGGCCGGTATCACTCCGAGAAGCGCGAGCAGGACCGGGAGGCCCGGTGGGAGGACGAGCGCTGCGGCCACTGCGATCGCCGCGCCGATCAACGCGGCGTTCCTGGTGAGAGCGTCGCGCAGGGCGGGCATGACAAGGGCGATCAGCACGGCGGGGAACGCGGCGTCGAGTCCGAGGGCGGCAGTGTCGGTGATCTGGCCGCCGAGAACGGAGCCGATCAGCACGCCGAAGTTCCAGGCCACGAACAGTCCGATTCCGCACAACCAGAACGCCGCGCGCCGCCGGGTGCGCTCGCCTTCCATCGCTGTGAACGCCACGGCTTCGTCGGTGATCAGGTGTGATCCGAGGAGCTTGCGGGGCCAGGACGTGCCGTCGAACGTGTCGCTGATGGAGAAGCCGAGTGGAACGAGTCGAGTGTTGACCAGCAACGCGCTGGCTACCGCAGCCAGTGGATTACCGCCTGCGGCAAGCACTCCTACGAGAATGAACTGTGCTGCACCGGCGAACACGAACACCGACATGGCGACGGGAACCCAGATCGGCAAGCCCGCACTCACCGCAATAGCGCCGAACGACGCACCGACGAGACCGTCGGCGAGACAGACGAGCGCGATGTCGCGAGACAGAGACGAGGGCGGTGTTCGCCAGATCGAACGCATGGACGTAATAATGAACGAAACACTGGTCGTTCGTCAAGGCGAACGATCGACCGATAGAGTGGACTCATGACTCAGCCCAGTGCTCCTATCGCTGCGATTGCGGCCTCGCTGCAGCGTGAGCGCAAGCGTGTCGGGCTCTCCCTGGCGGAGGTCGCTCGCCGAGCGGGAATCGCCAAGTCGACGTTGTCGCAGCTCGAAGCCGGCACCGGGAACCCCAGTGTGGAGACCCTGTGGGCGTTGAGCGTGACGCTCGATGTGCCGTTCGCTCACCTGGTCGAGCCGGCCAAGCCTCGAGTTCAGTTGATTCGCGCCGGTGAGGGTCCCGGAATCGCCTCGGACACCGCGGACTACGTCGCGACTCTATTGGCGTCGTGTCCACCGAATGCGCGTCGAGACATCTACCTCATCAACGCGCAGGTGGGGGAGCCGAGAAGGGCAGATCCGCATTCGCCCGGCGTTGTCGAGCACGTGGTTCTGTCCGCAGGCCGCGCACTGGTCGGGCCGACCGACGAACCCGTCGAACTGCACCCGGGGGACTACATCAGCTACCCGGGGGACCTCCCGCACACCTTCGAGGCGCTGGATCCGAACACTGCGGCGGTGCTGGTGTCGGAGCATGTGTAGGGGCGGAGCCCCCACTAATCCCGGGCGACCAGCTGCCGACGCCACTTTCCGAACGACCGTGGGGACGACACGGCGAGCACGGCCACCGGATGCCCGTCCCTCCGATAGACCGCCACGAACGGACCCAGCTCCGGATCCCCCTCGACGATGTCGGCCGAGCAGTCGAGACCGTGGTGACCCGCGAACTGGATGCGCGACTGGTACTGATCGGACCACACATACGGAACCCCGGAGAACGTTTCCACTCCTGACCCCAGCAGCGCTTTCATAGCCACCGATGGCCTCGTCGCCGCTGCCGTCCAGTGTTCGTCGCGGATCGTGCCACCGGTCGTAGGATCCCGGACGGCCGCGCAATCGCCGACAGCTACGACGCCTGGAATCGAGGTCACCCCTCGCTTGTCGGTGACGACGCCACCGGACAGTTCGATCCCGCTGCCGTCGAGCCACCGAGTGTTGGGCCGAGAACCGACGCCGACCACCACGACATCGGCCGGCAGCAACCGCCCGTCCCGTAGTTCGACGGCGGTGACGCGTCCGCTCGACGTCGCGAACCCGGACACGGTCACCCCGGTGATCAAGTGGGCGCCGCCGCGGTTGTGCCAGGCCGCGACGAGTGCGCCGATCTGTGTCCCGAACACCCGTTCCAGCGGCGAGGCGGACGCCTCGACGACGGTGACGTCGCATCCCAGTTCGACTGCGGTGGAGGCTACTTCGCTACCGATGAACCCTGCGCCGACGACTACGACCCGGGCGCCGGGAGTCAACTCCGCGCGCAACGCCAACGCATCGTCGAGTGAACGCAGCACGTGTACGCCGTCTGCGGACCCGGCCAAGCGGATGGCCGACGCCCCGGTGGCCACCACCACGGCGTCGGAAAGCACTTCGGTGCCGTCGGCCAGCAGAACTGCCCGGCCCGACGGATCCAGCCCCACCGCTGCGTTCCCCAACCGATAGTCCAACTCGAGCGCGGAGTCCTCCTCGGTCTCGAGGGACATACCGTCGTCGATGCCTTTGAGGAACTGCTTGGACAGCGGAGGTCGGTCGTACGGACGGTGAATCTCGTCGCCGATCATCGTGATGCGGCCGTCGAAACCCTGCTCACGTAGTGCGCGCGCGGACGACAGGCCGGCGAGCGACGCGCCGACGATCGTCACGGACCTCACGGGGAGACCGCGACGCGGATGACACCGTCCTCGACGTGCACAGCATGGGTTCGAACGGGGATCTTGGCCGGAGCACCTAGTGCGGCTCCCGTGCGAAGGTCGAAGCACGCGGTATGAAGTGGGCATTCGACGGCGCAGTGCTCGACCCATCCCTCGGACAGAGATGCGTCCTGGTGGGTGCAGGTGTCGTCGATCGCGAAGTACTCACCCTCGACGTTGAAGATCGCGATGGGGGCAGTTCCCTGCGGCGTGATGCGGAGTGCTTCGCCCTCGGGGAGGTCGTCGACTCGCCCGGCGTCGAGGAGTGTGGGGGTGGGGAACGTCGCGGTCATGGTGGCCTCGCAGTCGAATGCGGCGTCGGTGGTGGATCTTCTCTCGACTCACAGCATGGAGGCCCTCCGTTGCAGCGGTGGGAACACTCCATGTCGATTGTGTGAATCTGTTGCGTTATACGAATCGCAGTTCGTATTGTGCAACTAAATCGTTCTCACGTACAGCCCCCAGGAGCAAGTAATGGCATCGAATTCGCCCAGGGTGGTGATCGTCGGCGCAGGCATAGTCGGCTGTAGCCTCGCCGAGGAACTCACCTCACGCGGTTGGACCGACGTCACCGTGCTCGACAAAGGGCCCATCGAACTGCCGGGCGGGTCCACCTCGCACGCACCCGGCCTCGTCTTCGCGACCAACGCTTCGCGCTCGATGTCTCGTTTCGCGGCGTATACGGCTGCCAAGTTCAAGGACCTCGGATGTTTCCTGAGTGTCGGCGGTCTGGAGGTCGCAACCACCCCGGAGCGCGTCGACGAGCTGTATCGGCGGCACGGGTTCGCGACGTCGTGGGGACTGCCGTCGGAGGTCGTCGACACCGAGCGATGCCTCGAGCTCTACCCGTTGTTGGACTGCGAGTTGATCCTTGCCGGCCTCCACACCCCTGACGACGGGCTGGCCAAGGCGGTCCTCGCCAGCCGCGCGCAAGCCGCATCGGCAACCGAACGCGGCGCCCGGTTCATCGGCTCCATGGAGGTCACAGCCATCGAGGAGGTGTCCGGGCGGGTCACCGCGGTGAAAGCCGGCGGAGAGACCTTCCCGGCCGACGTCGTCGTATGCTGCGCCGGGTTCTGGGGGCCGGAGCTGGGGGACATGCTCGGCATCACCGTGCCGCTGTTGCCGCTTGCGCATCAGTACGCCCACACCACGGGGTTGGACCTCCCAGCGAAGGCGGCAGGGAAGGAGGCCGTCCTGCCGATCCTTCGCCACCAGGACCGCAGCCTCTACTACCGCGAACACGGCGACCACCTCGGGATCGGCTCCTACCACCACCGACCGATGCCCGTCGACTCACGGACGCTCCCGGGCAGCGAGAACGTCACCGAAGCGGACATGCCGTCGTCGATGGCTTTCACCGAAGACGATTTCGCCGACGCGTGGCGCTACAGCACCGAGCTCATCCCCTCACTCCGCGGCGGTGGCCTCGAGCGCGCGTTCAACGGGATCTTCTCCTTCACTCCCGACGGCGCTCCGCTGGTCGGTGAGTCCCGGGAGGTCGCAGGCCTGTGGACGTGCGAGGCCATCTGGGTGACGCACAGCGCTGGCGTCGCGAAATCACTGGCGGAAACTCTCGTCGACGGGACGAGCGAGATCGACATGCACGAGTGCGATCTGTACCGCTTCGAGAAGACGGACCTCGTTCCCTCGAACGTCGCCCGGACGAGCGCGCAGAACTTCGCCGAGGTCTACGACATCATGCACCCACTCCAGCCCAAGGAAGAGCCGAGACCGCTACGAGTGACGCCGTTCTACGGCAGGCAATGCGAGCTCGGCGCGGTGTTCCTCGAAGGGGCCGGTTGGGAGCGGCCGCACTGGTACGAGTCGAATGCTTCTCTGTTGGAGCAGCTTCCGGAGCAGTGGCAGGCCCAGAAGCGGGAACCGTGGTCGTCCAAGTTCTGGTCGCCCGTGGTAGCCGTCGAGGCCTGGAAGACGCGAGAAGCCGTCGCGATGTACGACATGACCCCGCTACGACGCCTCGAAGTGGGCGGCCCGGGAGCCCTCGCCCTGCTGCAGAAACTCACGACGAACCAGCTCGACAAGAAGGTCGGGAGCGTCACGTACGCGCTGATGCTCGACGCGAGTGGCGGGGTTCGTAGCGATATCACGGTCGCGAGGGTCGCGCACGACCGCTTCCAGGTCGGAGTCAACGGTCCGCTCGACGAGGATTGGATGCGGCGTCACGCGGGGCCCGACGCCTATGTCCGCGACATCACCGGGGGCACAGCGTGTATCGGACTGTGGGGACCGCACGCTCGGGACGTGCTCGCGCCGCTCACGAATGCCGATATCTCGCACACCGGCCTGAAGTACTTCAACGGACGGGCCATCCACGTCGCCGGCATCGATGTTCTGGCACTGAGACTGTCATACGTCGGCGAACTCGGCTGGGAGTTGTACACCGACGCCGATACCGCTCTGAGGCTATGGGATTCACTGTGGGAGTCGGGACAGGAATTCGGGGTCGTGGCTGCCGGACGCAGCGCGTTCAACAGCCTGCGACTCGAGAAGGGGTACCGGTCCTGGGGAGCCGACGTGACCGCCGAACACGACCCCTATTCCGCGGGATTAGGTTTCGCGGTACGAAAGACCGAAGGGTTCATCGGGGCCGAGATGTTGGGCGCTGAATCCTCGACAAGGCTGGTGTGTCTGACCCTCGACGACCCGTCGCACGTGGTGATGGGCAAGGAACCGGTGCTGATCGACGGCACAGTGTCGGGCTACGTGACGAGCGCCGCCTACGGGTACACGATCGGGAAGACGATCGCCTACGCGTGGTTGCCGTCGTCGACGAAATCGGGTGATCACGTTGCAGTGCAGTACTTCCGCGATCTTCTACCAGCGACGGTGATGGCCGAACCGCTGTTCGATCCCGAGATGACAAGGATCAGGCGATGACGA
The DNA here is from genome assembly GCF_057808915.1 of Rhodococcus sp. FG69. NCBI lineage: Bacteria > Bacillati > Actinomycetota > Actinomycetes > Mycobacteriales > Nocardiaceae > Rhodococcus > Rhodococcus sp. FG69. The sequence goes on from NZ_JBMDIX010000010.1 coordinate 90,288, forward strand.
TCGTGGAGCCGACACGCACACTGCTCAACACCCTCGGTGGACACACCTACGTCGACCCGGCGTACTTCGAGAGAGAGCAGGAGAAGATCTTCGAGGAGATGTGGATCTGTGCGATCCGGTCCGACGACATCCCGCTTGCAGGTGACTTCCGAACCGTGCAGGTGGGACGTGAATCGGTGCTCATCAGCCGAAATCGTAAGGGCGGCATCCGGGCGTTCTTCAACGTCTGTCGGCACCGTGGTGCGCTGGTGTGCACGGAGGCGGCGGGAACCGTCAAACGCAATTTCCAGTGTCCATATCACGCGTGGACCTATGATCTCGACGGAAAGCTCATTGCGGCACCGAATTTGATCAACATGCCTGACATCGACCGCACCGAGTACGGTCTGCGCGGCGTACACGTCAGAGAATGGCTCGGCTACGTCTGGGTGTGTGTCGCCGACGAACCACCGTCGTTCGAGGAGAGCGTGCAGGGCGAGGTCCGCGAACGACTCGGCGAACTCGGCAAGATCGACAGCTACGGCACCGAGAAGCTCGCACTGGGGCGCCGGATCACCTACGACGTCAGGGCCAATTGGAAGCTCATCGTCGAGAACTTCATGGAGTGCTATCACTGCGCGACGATCCATCCCGAGCTCACCGAGGTCCTTCCCGAATTCGCCGACGGTTATGCCGCGCAGACGTACGTCGGGCACGGCGCCGAGTTCGGGGCCGAGATCGAAGGGTTCACCGTCGACGGTTCGGCCGGGTTCGATGCGCTCGGCGGCGTTGGAGAGGATCAGGACCGCAGGTACTACGCGATCACGATCAGGCCGACGGTCTTCGTCAACCTCGTGCCCGATCACGTGATCATCCATCGCATGTTTCCGATGGCAGTCGATCGCACTGTCGTCGAATGTGACTGGCTCTATGCGCCGGGTGTCGTCGCGGATCCGGCGAACACCGAGACGATGAACCGCTCGGTCGAGTTGTTCCATCGCGTCAACGAGCAGGATTTCGACGCCTGCGAGCGGTGCCAGCCGGCGATGTCGTCACGGATGTACCGCAACGGTGGCGTTCTGGTGCCGTCGGAGCATCACATCACGCAGTTTCACGAATGGGTGTCGCGCTTCGTGACCGGCGGAGTTGCCTAGACCGCTTCTTACCACGGCGACGATTGCCTATTCCTTCCTGAACGTGCGACTTCCCTCCCTGCCGGGTACTTCCGTCGCATCTCGAGCACAGAGCGTCATCGAACTCAGGGGCGCAGAGTCAATCCCGTTTTCGTCGAGAAATAGTGCACTGACTCGGCGCGGGGCGCGAGCTTGATGACGTCACCTTGTGCCGGCGTGGCGATGTCGGGGATCCGCGCGACGATCTGGGCGCCTGAATTGCCGTCGGCTCCGATATCGCCGAGGGCGTGGCCGTAGATGTAGGAATCCGCGCCGAGTTCTTCGACGACGTCGACCTGCACGTCGGTGCCGGTGTCGGCGACGGTCCACGACTCGGGCCGCACACCCATCGTCACCCGCGTGCCGTCGATCCGGTCGGCGACCGCGCGCTCGATGGGGACGGACAGTGAACCGAGTCGAGCAGAACCTGCGCTGACGTCGACGTCGAACAGGTTCATGGCAGGGGAGCCGATGAATCCGGCAACGAAGGCATTGACCGGGTTCTCGTAGAGCTCCTTCGGGCTGGCGCACTGCTGCAGCACACCAGCTTTCATGATTGCAACCCGGTCGCCCATCGTCATCGCCTCGACCTGGTCATGCGTGACGTACACCGTGGTGGTGCCGAGTCGGCGCTGCAGCAGGGAGATCTGCGTGCGGGTCTGCACTCGGAGCTTGGCGTCGAGGTTGGACAGCGGCTCGTCCATGAGGAACACCTGCGGGTTGCGGACGATGGCTCGTCCCATCGCAACGCGCTGACGCTGACCGCCGGAGAGCGCCTTGGGTTTACGAGAGAGGTAGTCCGTCAGATCGAGGATCTTCGCGGCCTCCTCGACGCGTCGGCCGACCTCTGCTTTGTCCATGCCGGCGATCTGCAGCGCGAAGCCCATGTTCTTGGCGACGGTCATATGCGGGTACAGCGCGTAGTTCTGGAACACCATCGCGATATCGCGTTCCTTCGGTGCGAGCGAGGTGACGTCGCGGTCACCGATCTTGATGGCGCCGTAGTCGACGTCCTCCAAACCGGCGAGCATGCGCAGCGACGTCGATTTTCCGCAACCCGACGGGCCGACCAGGACCAGGAACTCGCCGTCCTCGATGGCCAGATCCAACGACTCGACCGCAGCGACGTCCGAACCCGGGTAGAGCTTGGTGGCGCCTTCGTAGGTGACCTGTGCCATGAGAATGCTCCTTGTTTGTGTGTCTAGAGTCGGTGCGCCGAGCGGGAAGGCTCAGCGGTGAGGAAGGTGGGGACCGGAAGTGCTGATTCCATTGCACGCGTGACGATCTTGTCGGCCACTGCTTCGGCGCGCTCGGTCGGGACCAAAGCAATGGCGGATCCGCCGAATCCACCGCCGGTCATACGCGCTCCGTACGCACCGGCGGCCAGGGCCGCGTCGACCGCGCTGTCGAGCTCGACCGAGCTGACCTCGAAGTCGTCTCGCAACGACCGGTGCGAGGCAGTGAGGAGCTCGCCGAGCTCGGGACCGGCCGCACCGTGGTCCAGCAGATCCGCGGCACGCTCGACGCGTCGAATTTCGCTGGTAACGTGCCGAACTCGTGATCGCAGCGTGGAATCGGCGAACGACGCCGTGGCAGTCTCTGGGTCGAGCCCGCGAAGGGTGGTGACGCCGAGTTCGGCGCATGCCTTCTCGATCGACGCTCGACGCTGACCGTACTGGCCGTCGACCAGGCGGTGGGGTGCGTTGGTGTCGATGATGAGCAGGGTGATTCCCGCCGCCGCCAGGTCGAGGGGGATCTGCCGCGTCGACCCATCTCGGCAGTCGAGCAGCACGGCGTTGCCGGCCTCGGCGAGCATTGCGACGGACTGATCCATACCGCCTGTCGACGCACCGGCGATCTCGTTCTCGGCGCGAATGCAGGCATCGATCAGAGTCTTCCGACCGCCCGGGAGATCAAGAAGCTCCTGAAGGGCAAGGGCGAAAGCGCATTCCAACGCCGCAGAGCTGGACAGACCCGAACCGACCGGAACCGACGAATGCACTGCAACATCGACACCGTCAGTCACGCCGAGTGCCCAGGAGACTCCGGCGACGTAGGCCGCCCACCCTGCCGGGTACCGCGGTGCAACGGTTCCGAGATCTCCGGTCCACGAATCGTCGGTGTGAGTGGACACCGCGCGCATCGTCGAATCCGGCCGCAGACGCACGGCGACGGCAGTCACGTACGGCAACGCGAACGGAAGTACGAGTCCCCCTGCGTAATCGACGTGTTCGCCGATCAGGTTGACACGCCCGGGTGCGATCCACACACCGTCCGGCTCGCCGCCGAACGACTGTCGGAACTGTCCGATCGCCCCGTCGGCGAGTTCACCCTCGGCGACGATGGGCAACCACGTAGCGGCGCTCATGCGATGACCTCGCGCAGTCGGTCGGCGATCCGCTCCGGCGTCGTGTCGTTGACCCAGGCACCCATGGCGGACTCCGAGCCGGCCAGGAACTTCATTCGACCGGGCGAGCGCATCATCGAAAACAGTTGTAGGTGCAGCCGTCCCAGCTTTCGATCGCCGCCCACCGGTGCCTGATGCCACGCAGCGATGTACGGCACCGCATCGACGCCGTCGAAGAAACTGTCCACCGCGCGCAGCAGATCTCGGTAGACCACTGCCAGTTCGTCACGTTCGCTGTCGGCCAGATCAGCCAGGTCTGCCACGTCACGACGCGGCGCGAGGTGCACCTCGAGCGGCCAGCGCGACGCGGCAGGCACGTACGCGACCCAGTGTTCCGCGTCGACGACGATACGTCGCCCGGACCGCAGTTCGGCCGCGAGAACATCTGCCAACAGCACTCGACCGGTCCGCTCGAAGTGACCGCGGGACTGACGCATCATCGCGTCGGTCCGGGGCGGCAGGTACGGGTACGCATAGATCTGTCCGTGCGGATGCGTGAGCGTGACGCCGATTTCCTTGCCCCGATTCTCGAAGCAGAACACCTGCTGCACTCCGTCTATCGCGGACAGTTCCGCGGTTCGATCTGCCCAGACGTCCACGATGGTCCGAACCCGGTGTAGGTCGAGGGAGGCGAACGAAGCGTCGGGGTCACTGGCGAAGCAGACCACCTCGCACCGGCCGGTGCCCGCTGCCAGCGGCCACAGTGCGTCACCATCGACCCCGGTCGGAAGATTCTGCTGCGCAGCAGTTTCCGACAGCGACGGAAACCGGTTCTCGAACACCACCACGTCGTAGTCCGACGCCGGAATCTCGGTTGCCGGTCGATCCGGCCGCGACGGGGCCAGGGGGGACGCGTCGGCGGGCGGGAGGAAAGTGCGATCCATCCGTTGGGCTGCGATGACCACCCAGTCGCCGGTCAGCACGTCGAATCGCATCTGTGACTCGGATACCGACGGCGGCAGTGACCGCGTGTCCACCAACTCCCGTGTTTCCGAGCCGGATACGTAGGGCTCGGAGTCGTCGTAGTAGATCAGCTCGCGGCCGTCGGCCATTGTGGTCGAAGTCTTGCGTACAGCGTGTCGGGAGATCGCGGCGGCGTCATGCGCGGTCATCGAGTTCTCGTTCCTGCGTGACGTCGAGCGCCTGCGTAATCTCGTGGGCCGGTTCGCCGGCGATGACGACGTCGTCCACAGCTTCGACGAGCGCGTCACGGGCGCCGGCGTCGAGGCCGGAGTCGGTGACGAACACGTCGACGCGCGAGAGGGGAATGGTGTTCGCGAGAGCTCGGAGCCCCCACTTGGTGTGGTCGGCCACCACGATGATGCGTCGCGACGAGGCGACCAGCGCCTGATTGGTCTGTGCCTCCATCAGATTGGGGCACGTCAGCCCGGTCTCGACATCGACACCGTGCGTGCCGAGGAACAGCAGATCCAGGTGAATGCCCTGCAGAGCGCCGACGGTCAACGGACCGACCAGAGCGTAGGACGGAGTCCGCTGGCCTCCGGTGAGCAGAATCGTCTGATCCGTCCGGCCCTCGGTGTTGAACAGATCCGCTACCGGCAGCGAGTTGGTGACGACGGTGATGTCGGGGACGTCGAGGAGTTCCTGAGCAAGCGCGTGCGTCGTCGTTCCACCGGAGATCCCGATGGACGTCCCCGGTCGGACGAACCGCGCCGCAGCCCGTGCGATGGCAGTCTTGGCCTCTTGATCGAGCCCGGACTTCGCGGAGAACCCGGGCTCGAACACGCTGGCGGACCGGGGCAGGGTGACCCCCCCGTGCACTCGCTCGACCAGGCCGCGCTCGACCAATTCGTTGATGTCGCGTCGAATGGTCATGTCGGAGACGGACAGCGACGTACCCAGATCGGCGACCTTCACAGCGCCCATGGCAGTGACCTGATCGAGGATGCGCTGCTGCCGCTGATGAGCCAGCATCAGCCGGCCTGTTCGGCGATGACGGCACTGCCGCCCGCGTGGACGATGACCTGGCCGTCGACGCTCTCACCGGTGATCAGTTCGGTACCGAAGGCAGGGACGGTGATCTTGTCGACACCGTGGTTGAGGACGAACAACCACGATCTGTCGCCGGAAGACCGGCGCACGACCTCGACGTCGCCACCAAGGTCGCGTCGAACGTCGATTTCTGCAGCGGTACAGACCGTATCGGCGATCTTCTCCCACCCGGCGGCGTCAGGGACGGTGGCCAGATACCAGGCGTCACCACTGCCCACCGGCCGCTTCGTCACAGCGGGTACTCCGCCAAGATGACCCTCCGTGTGCCGTGCGAGAACATCGACGTCATCGGCCACCGTGAGGTATTCGGTCCAGATCTCGGCAACTGTGCCGTCGTCGAGATGCCTGATTTCGTTTTCGGCCAACGGGAAGAACTCCTCGACACGAATGCCGAGCAGATCACGGAATGCGCCGGGGTAGCCGCCGAGCTGCACGTGGTCGTCCTCATCCGCGATGCCAGAGAACGCGGTGATCAGCACCCGCGCTCCCGCGTGGGCCGCGTCGGCGATCCGTGTGGCCGTGTCAGCGCTGCACAGGTACAGCGCCGGGACGACGATGACGGCGTATCGGGTGAGATCGGTCGAAGACGGAATTACATCGCAGGTCACTCCGCCCGAGGTAAATCCGCGGTGCGCACGGCGCGCGATCTCCATGGGCTGCATGGCCTTCGACGGATGGCCCTCCTGCTCGCACGCCCACTGGGACTCCCAGTCGAACAGCACCGCGACGCGCGCGTCGACCTTGCTGCCGGCAACCGGCGCGAGGCGACGTAGTGCCGAGCCCAGTTCGACGACCTCCCGCCAGCGTGCGGACTCCTCACCGGCGTGCGGGACGAGAGCGGAATGGAATTTCTCGGCGCCTGCGCGCGATGCTCGAAACTGGAAGTAGGCGATTCCGTCTGCGCCGCGAGCCATGTGCTGGAGGGAGTTTCGCATCATCTCGCCTGGCGCCTTCGCGCGGTTGATGTGCTGCCAGTTGACGGCACTGGTGGAGTGCTCCATCAGCAGCCACGGCCGACGGCCCGCAACACCACGAGTGAGGTCAGCAGAGAAGGACAGGAGGTGGTGCGCGGCAGCATCGCCGGTCTCGGGGCCGACGAGGTAGTGATCGGTGGAAACGATGTCCTGCTCGGGCGCCCACGACGCGTAATCCATGTTCCCCGCCAGGGCCGACCCCTGTCCCATGCCGACCATGAAGTTGGTCGTGATCGGAATGTTCGGGGTGATGCGGGCGAGTACGGCCTTCTCCGCGCGATACTGCTCGAGTAGAGCGTTCGAGGAGAAACGTCGCCAATCCAGCTGATGGGTGGGGTTACCGAACGTGGTGCTCACCGACGGCGGGACGATTTCCTCCCAGGCACTGTAGCGCTGGCTCCAGAAGTCGGTGCCCCACGCGACGTTCAGTCGCTCGAGGTCGGAATACCTGGCGCGCAACCACTGCCGGAAGGCGTGGGCACTGTCGTCGGAGTAGCAGAGTGCGTTGTGGCACCCGAGTTCGTTCGAGATATGCCACATCGCCAGCGCCGGATGATCGCCGTATCGCTGAGCCATCTTCTCGACCAGCACCAGGGAATGTTCCCGGTAGACCGATGAATGTGGGCTCCAGGTCTGGCGGCTACCGATGGCATAGCGGTAGCCCCGCTCGTCGACGGGTCGTATCTGCGGGTAGGCGGTGGACAACCACGGCGGCGGCGACGCGGTGGCGGTGGCAAGGTCGACGCGGATTCCGCCGTCGTGCAGTAGATCGAGAACGCGGTCGAGCCACTCGAAGTCCCATGTGGTGGCCGTGGGCTGCAGCCGTGCCCAGGAGAACACTCCGACCGTCGCGAAGTCGACGCCGGCTTCGTTCATGAGCTCTATGTCATGGCGCCAGACGTCTTCGGACCACTGTTCAGGGTTGTAGTCACCACCGAAGGAGATGCCATCGGTGGGCCACGTCGTGGGTCGCGCTGTGTCCATGCTCACAAATATGGGTCACCGGCGCCGTAAAGTCAACAGGAATGAACATTTCTCAACTTCCGCTGCTTGAGGGGCTACGAAGGCCTTGACATTCCACTGCGGGACATGTTTGTGTAACCTGCATCACTCCATTCGGTCAGATAGTCATCATGAACGAACACAATCTCTGTTCAGTTCTGATCGTTATCGTGCAGCTTTCGCCAAAGGACTCCCATGAATCCACACGAGTGGCCGCGTATGTGGCAGCCGTCTCGGCGCGACTTCCTCAGATCCGCGCTCGTCGCCGCAGGCGCGGTCACGGCCGGCGGCCTCCTGTCGTCGTGTTCGAGCGGGGTCGATCCGAACGTGGTCACCCTCGGTTCCCGGTTGTCGGACAAGAACTCGAAGGTCGGCGTCGAGGACGTCGTCGCGATGTATCAGCGCGAGTCCGGCCGGAACGTCCGCGTCAACACCGTCGACTCGACGTCGTTCCAGGAGAACGTCAACAACTACCTCCAGGGCACGCCGGACGACGTGTTCACGTGGATGGGCGGCTACCGCATGAAGTACTTCGCCGACAAGGGGCTGGTGGACGACGTCTCGTCGATCTGGACCGCCAACGGCGGCGGCTTCAGCGACAGCTTCGAAGAGAACTCCACCGCGTCAGACGGCAATCAATACCTGATTCCGTTCTTCTACTACCCGTGGGCCGTGTTCTACCGGCCGAGCCTGTGGGCCGAGAAGGGCTACGAGCCCCCCGCAACGTTCGACCAGTGGGTCACCCTCAACAAGCAGATGCAGTCCGACGGCATCACCCCGATCGGCTTCGGAGCGCGCGACGGTTGGCCGCCGTTCGGCACCTTCGACTATCTCAATCTGCGCCTCAACGGAGTCGACTTCCACCGCGAATTGCTCGCCGGTGACGTCAGTTGGACCGACAACCGAGTGCGCGCCGTCTTCGACACCTGGCGCGAAGTTCTCCCGTTCCACCAGGAACAGCCGTTGGGCCGCAAGATGTCCGAGGCCCAGCAGGCGCTCCTCAACAAGAGCGTCGGATCGCTGGTTGCAGGCATGTTCGTCGCCCAGAGCTTCCCCGCCGGACCGGACCGCGACGACCTCGACTTCTTCCCGTTTCCGGAACTCGATTCGGCCATCGGCAGCTCCGCGGTGGAAGCACCCATGGATGGCTTCATGATGCGCGCCGATCCGCGCAACCGCGAGAGTGCCGAGGCCTTCCTCACCTACCTCACCGGACCCGAGCCGGCCGTCGCCTACGCGAAGCAGGATCCGCAGGCCATCCCCGCCCACCGCGACGCCGATCTCACGGCATTCCCCGCCCTGGTGCAGAAGTCGGCTGCACTGGTTCAGAACGCAGGATCCATCACACAGTTCCTCGATCGGGACACACGACCGGACTTCGCGTCGATCGTGCTGATCCCCGCCATCCAGCAGTTCATCGGCAACCCGAACGACGTCGACGGGTTGGTCCGCAGTATCGAGCGTCAGAAGGCAGCGGTGTTCGGAACATGAGTTGTACATCCGTTATGTCCCAGCAACTTCGAGATCAGGTACTGCAATGACCGCACCCGAACGGGTCAAGTCGCCGAAGATCCGGCGCAGTGTTCGCGACAAGTGGACCATCGCTCTCATGCTCGGCGTGCCAGCTCTGATCGTCGTCGGGCTCGTCTGGATTCCCACTTTCTTCACCGTCGTCCTGTCGTTCAGCCGGTGGGACGGTATCGGCGGCACCTCCAGCATCGAATGGATCGGTACGCAGAACTATGTAGATGCGGTGCAGGCGTATCCACCGTTCCAGAAGGCGTTGCAGAACAATGTTCTATGGCTCGCCTTCCTGTTCCTGGTACCCACCGTCATCGGGATCCTGCTGGCGATAGTGCTCGACAAGAACCTCAAGGGTTCACGCCTGTACCAGTCGATCTTCTACATTCCTGTCGTGTTGTCGATGGCGCTCATCGGGTTCATCTGGCAGCTCATCTACTCCACCGAGGGTGGCGTACTCAACAGCGTTCTCGGCACCGACGTCGACTGGCTCGGCGATCCGGACATCAACATCTGGGCGGTCATGGTGGCCGCGGGATGGCGTCATACCGGCTACATCATGCTGCTGTACTTGGCCGGACTCAAAGCGATCGACCCGTCGGTGCGAGAAGCCGCGGTCATGGACGGCGCCGGACCTATCCGCACGTTCTTCAGCGTCGTCTTCCCGCTGATGAAAAATACGAACCTTCTCATCATTGTCATCACCGTGATCGAAGCACTGCGCGCATTCGACCTGGTATGGGTGATCAACAAGGGCCGCAACGGACTCGAACTGATCTCTGCTCTCGTCACGGCCAACGTCGTCGGTGAAGCGGGCCGCATCGGTTTCGGATCTGCACTCGCCACGATCATGCTCGTCATCTCGCTCGTCTTCATCGCCCTCTATCTCTCCATCGTTCTTCGGAGCAAAGACTGATGACCATCACCTCGCCCATCGCACCGCCGCAGCGCGACCCCCTTACCCGGAACCGCGCGGCGGTCGCCAATCGCCGACGCGCAAGTACCGCTCAGATCGCTGTCTACGTCCTACTGACGGTCCTGGCTCTGGTCTGGCTCTTCCCGCTGGTCTGGGCGGTCTACAACTCGTTCCGCGACTACGACTACGTCCTGCTCAACGGCTATCTGTCCGTCGGCGGATTCACGTTCAGCAACTACATCGACTCGTGGAACATCGGCGGGATCCCGCACTACTTCCTGAACTCGCTGATCATCACGGTTCCGTCGGTGCTGCTGATCCTGTTCTTCGGCTCGATGGCGGCGTTCATCCTGGCGCGGTTCAGCTGGAAGTTCAACATCTTCATGCTGGCAGTCTTCATCGCCGGAAACCTCCTCCCTCAGCAGACTCTCCTCACCCCACTGTTCAGGCTGTACAACGCAATTCCCGTTCCGTACTGGCTCAGCTCGTCCGGATCGTTGTACGACAGCTACTGGGGACTGATCATCGTGCACGTCGCGTTCCAGACCGGCTTCTGTGTATTCGTCCTCAGCAATTACATGAAGACGGTGCCGCACGAACTGCTGGAGGCGGCGACCGTCGACGGTGCCGGCTTGTTCCGCCAGTACTGGCAAGTCGTCATGCCTCTGTGTCGTCCCGCATTGGCGGCACTCGCGACGCTTCTGGTCACGTGGATCTACAACGATTTCTTCTGGGCATTGGCGCTCATGGTCAGTGGTGACAAACTTCCCGTCACAACGGCTCTGCAGAACCTGCAGGGCAGCTTCTTCACCGATACCAACCTGCTCGCCGCAGGTTCAGTACTGGTCGCGCTGCCTACCGTGCTGGTGTTCGTTGCGCTACAGCGCCACTTCGTGTCCGGACTGACGATGGGTGCCAACAAGTGAGTTTCACCGTTCTTCGCCGTGACGGTGTCATGGTTATCCTCGGTCCGTCGTCGACGGACCTACCAGCGGTACTGCACTGGGGTGCCGATCTCGGCACGCTCTCGGATGCGGACCTGTCGGGACTGCGTTGCGCAGCCATTCCCGCTGTTCCGCATTCGAGCGCCGACGTACCCCGCTGGCTCACCGTCGCTCCTGGCGGACACGATGCGTGGCAGGGCACTCCAGCTCTGGCACTGCATCGCAGCGGGGTTGTTCAATACCCTCGGTGGTCCCAGGTTTCGGTCGACTCCACCGAGTTCGGCGCAGTCGTCAGCGCATCCGACTCCGAGCTCGGCATCTCCTGGTCGACCGAGCTGCGCCTCGAGATCGGCGGATCGCTTCGGGTACGGCAGAGCGTGCACAACGCCGTGGACTCGCCGTTGACTGTCGACGCAGTCATGACGCTGATGCCGCTGCCCGACACGGCAACCGAACTACTCGACACCACCGGTCGTCACTGCCGCGAACGAACCCCGCAGCGACGACGGTTCGACCACGGCTCAGTCGTGCGTTCGTCTCGACGTGGACGCACCGGGCACGACGCAACCCTGGTCCTCACCGCGGGCAGCGACGGTTTCGGCTTCCGCCGTGGCGAGGTGTGGGGTGTACACACCGCGTGGAGCGGGGATCACGTGCACCTCGCCGAGCGTCTACCCGAGCGGGCCGGTCAAGCCTCCGCCGTCATCGGGGGAGGAGAGCTGCTGGCACCGGGTGAGACTGTGTTGGCGGCGGGCGAGTTCTACGTGTCACCCTGGGTGCACTTCGTGTATTCCGCAGCCGGACTGGATGGTTCGGCCCACTCGCTGCATCGGTGGTTGCGCTCACGCTCCTCCCACCCGACGTCGCCGCGTCCCGTCGTGCTGAATGTCTGGGAAGGCGTGTATTTCGATCATGATCTCGATCGGCTTCGCGGTATCGCCGACATCGCTGCCCAGGTGGGTGTCGAGCGGTTCGTGCTCGACGACGGCTGGTTTCGCCATCGCCGTGACGACACCGCCGGTCTCGGTGATTGGCAGGTCGACTCCGACGTCTGGCCGAACGGTCTGGCGCCGCTGTTCGACCATGTTCGCACTCTGGGCATGAGCCCCGGCCTGTGGTTCGAACCGGAAATGGTCAACCTCGACTCCGACATTGCCCGTACACATCCCGATTGGCTGCTGGCCGCACCCGGCCGCATCCCGCTCGAGTGGCGACACCAGCACGTGCTCGACCTCACCCGGAACGACGTGTTCGACTACCTTCTCTCTGCCATCGACACGGTGCTGTCGAACGAGGGGCCGGACTACGTCAAGTGGGATCACAACCGTGATCTGATACTCGCCGTCGACACGGCCGGGCACGCCGCAGTGCACTCGCAGACCGTTGCGTTCTACCGACTGCTCGACGAGCTCCGATCACGACACCCGGCCGTCGAGTTCGAGTCATGCGCCTCTGGCGGCGCGCGAATCGATCTCGAAGTACTCGAGCACACGGACCGCGTGTGGGCGTCGGACACCAACGATCCCTTGGAGCGCCAGCGTATTCAGCGATGGACCACCCAGTTGATTCCACCGGAACTGATCGGCTCCCATGTGGGACCACAGATCGCACATACATCGGGTCGCTGGTCGACACTTCAGTTTCGCTGCCTCACTGCACTGTTCGGGCACGCAGGTCTGGAGATGGACATCGCCGAGTTGGCCGCCGACGACCTGGCGTACCTGACCTCGTGGACGACAATCTACAAGGAACTGCGACCACTTCTGCACACCGGCGATGTGGTCCGCGCCGATCACCCCGACCCGAGCGTCTGGGTACACGGTGTCGTTGCATCCGATGGGTCCGCCGCCGCATACTCCGTCGTCCGGATGGACACTTCGCCGGAAGACCGCACCGATCGAGTCAGGCTCCCCGGACTCGACGCTACTGGCCGTTACCGAGTCGAGTTCGAGCACGCCCTCAGCGATCTCGGGCATGGCATCGAGCTACCCCAGTGGATCTCGGCCAGGGGTGTGCTGGAACTGACTGGTTCGGCCCTCGCCCACGCCGGGGTGGCCCTACCGGTGCTGTTCCCGCAGACCGGTGTTCTGCTCCGAGTGCAGGCCGTCTGATCGAGGCCGAGTTATCGGCGCCGACACGAGTGTTCGAGCTATCGCGATCGCGAACAGAGTCTTCGTCTCACTTAGGCGCCCATCAGCGACGACACCGTCCGGGCAGCGGCGAGAACCGCTTCACCGGCAGCGACGAGGTTCTCCTCGTCGAGGCGGTAAGCCGGTCCCGACACCGTGATGGCGCCGAGGGCTCGCCCGTCGTAGCCGAAGATTGCGGCCGCTGTTGCGTTGAGCCCGATCTCCAGCTCTTCACGGGCGTAGGCGATCCCGCTGGCACGGACGGTTTCGATCTCGTCGAGTAGGTCCTGCCGGTCGGTGATGGTGTTCTCGGTGAACAGCTCCAACACGCCGTCGACTCCAGCTTTCAGCAGCGCGTCGTCGTAGGCCATCAGGACTTTGCCGCTCGACGTCGCGTGCAGGGCCGAGCGTTCACCCATCCAGTTGTGGCTGATGATCGACGATCCGCCGCGAACCTGGTCGATGTTGACGGTGACGGTGCCGTCGGGGACTGCGATGTTCACCGTCTCGCCGATCGTGTCGGCCAGGTCGTGGAGAATCGGCCGAGCGAGTCGAGTGATATCCATCTGGCTGGACACCGAGGTGGCGAGCCGAATCAGGCCGATGCCCAGGCGGTACTTGCCGCGTTCACCTGGTTGTTCGACGAGGCGTCGGGCCTCGAGAGCACCAAGGAGCCGAAAGGCGGTCGACTTGTGCACATCGAGATGCGTCGCAACCTCCTGAACACCCGATTCGCCGTGGTCCGCGAGGAACTCGAGAACCTCGATAGCGCGGTCCACGGACTGAATCGGAGAAGTCGGTCGGGAGGGGGGCACACCCCCAGTCTTGCACTAGTGGCTCCGTCGCCAGGCGCTGAAGGTGTGGAAACGGCGAGCGCGATCGGAACTTCTTTGGCAAGGTGGAGCGCATGCAGTGGCGCACGGGCGAGTGTCGGTCCGCGCGACCGATCTCAGGGGCAACCCCTGGGTGGGAAAGAAGAACTGGGCACTGCGTCCGACGCCGGTCCGCACGCTCCGCGTGCACGGCGGCGCCGAGTACGAAAGATTCAGGTCGCCCGTCGCCGCTGCACCCTGGATCGCGATGACGGAACGCCAGTTCAACGGGCAATTGGCGGCGTTCCTGGCGCAACTCGCGGCCGATGTGCCGTGGACCCGCGAACGTCTGGAAGAAGCGTTCATGCCGATCCTGGGGGAGAGGGCACCCCGGCTCGCCGACCGGTTGATCGATCTGTACCCGTCGCCGCCGTTCGATCAAGAGTCCGTGCACCGGCTCATCGCGGAACTCCCGCGTATCCCCGAGGCGACATCTCATGAACCTGTGCGTCGAAGCCACAGCCCGAAACCGTGGCGCTTCGACGTACCCCGCTACTTCACCACCGGCGACCTTGCCGAATCGTTGAATCTCACGATCCCCGAGATCGAGTGGTTCGCCGACGCCCACTCGCGACTCACCACTGCGTCGCCGCCGCTGCGACACTATCGAACCACCGCGATTCCCAAACGTGTCGGAGCTCGACTGCTCGAGATTCCGAAACCACGTCTACGCGAAATTCAGCGAAAGATACTGCGACGCATCCTCGATCACGTTCCGGCGCACGGCGCGGCTCATGGATTCGTCAAGGGCCGCAGCCCGCGGACGTTCGGGATTCCGCATGCAGGCAAAGAAGTGGTGATCTCGGTCGACCTGAAGAACTTCTTCCCCTCCATCGGGATCAGCCGTGTGATCGCGATTTTCGATGCGCTCGGCTATCCCCGTAGTGTGGCATGGAATCTCGCCTACCTGTGCACGACGAGCACTCCTGCCGGCCAGTTGAACGGATTGCCCTATGCCACAGCGTCGTTGCTCCGGACCAGGCATCTTCCTCAGGGTGCGCCGACGTCCCCGGCGCTGGCGAACCTCGCCGCACGAATGCTCGATATCCGGCTGACGGGGTTTGCCCGGTCGATGGGCTTGCGGTACAGCAGATATGCCGATGATCTCGCATTGTCCGGTGATGCAGACGTCGACAAGGTTCTGTGGGTTGCACGGCGGATCGTCACCGATGAGGGCTTCGTCCTGAATCCGCTCAAGACTCGGGTGCGTCGCGCACACGAACGCCAACAGCTGACCGGCCTGGTCGTCAACGACTGGCCCGCAGTGCAGCGGCGTGAATACGACGAGCTCAGAGCAATCCTGCACAACTGCGCACGTACCGGACCGACGAGCCAAAATCGCTCCGATATGGAGGATTTCCGGGCACACCTGTACGGGCGGATCGCTCGCATCGGCGAGACGAGCCCGACAAGGCGTCGTACCCTGCTCGAGATGGCGGAACGGGTGGACTGGACCTGACTCTTGACCCGCACGCTGTGTGAGGCGGAGCCTTGGAGAAGTTTGTGTTCGCTGCTCGCCGCCAGCAGGAAGAAGGAGCTGCCACAATGGTCACAGTCGAATTGAAGTCACTGCCAGTCCAGCGCATCGCACAGGTCAGCGCTCAGGTTGCCGGGCCCGAGAATATTGCCCCCGTCATCGGTCCCTTGTACGGCTCTCTCGCGCAGCACCTGTCGACGGTGGGCATCGAGTTCGGTCCGTTCGCGCTCGCAACCTACGAGATGCTCGATTCGGGGATCAACATCAGCGCGGCCTTCCCCGTCTCGACGGACGTCGTCGAGGGCGACGGATTCGATATCGTCGAATTGCCGTCGATCGATCTGGCGGCCACGACGGTTCATCACGGGTCGATGGCGACCATCGGTGAGACGTGGGAATCGATGATGCTGTGGGTGTCCGAGAACGGATACGAGCCTGTCGGTATCAGCCGCGAGGTCTACCTGGTCTCCGACCCGAAACCCGAGGACGAGTGGGTGACCGAGATCCAGCAGCCCATCGTGCGGGCCTGACGCGTGCGAGCCTGACGCACTCAGGACGCGCGGATCAACTCGACCTCGCCGACGCATCGGCATCCGCCGGTAATCTCCTCACAATCGAGAACGAGCAGGTGACGGACGTACTCGAGGTCCACGCAGGCCGGCTCGGTGCATTCCGCGTCGCCGGCCGCGTGGATCACGAGGGTTCCTTCGCAGCTGTCTTCGCTGGTGTGCATGAACACTCCTTTCCGTGTCTCCTCATTCCTATCACCGGCCTACGACAAGTCCGGGAGAAGACCTGCGTGTTCGACGCCTGAGCTGGGGTGTCGCCGGTCGCCGCCGGTAACATCACCGCATGGCTAACCCACACGGCAAGGTGTTCTTCGGCGACAGCATCATCGACAGCCGCGAGGCGACGCTGGGAGTAGCAACGTCGGCGGTGCTGTACGGCCTGAGCGTCTACACGGTCTTCCCGGTTCACGTTTCCGGTTCTTCGCGTACCGCATTCCGGTTGAGTGACCACTATCAGCGCCTGCTCGAGTCGTGCAAGATCATCGGTATCGACAGCTTTGCGCCGCAGTGGACGTTCGATCGGTTCGTGAGTGTGGTGCGCGAGGTCGTCGCGGCAAACGATCTCCAGCACGAGGTGTATGTGCGCGCGACCGTGCACGTCGACGAATCGATACCGGGAACACGGGTTCGCGGGCTGAGCACGACGATGTCGATATTTCTCTACGACGCCGTCCCGATCGTCCCGCAGGACGGCATGCGGCTCAAAACCAGTGTGTGGCGTCGTATTCCGGACAATGCGATTCCGTCACGCGCGAAGGTGAACGGGGCATACGTCAACTCCGTTCTGGCAAAGCAGGATGCGATCGACAGCGGATTCGACGACTGCATCTTCCTCGATATCAACGGCCACGTGTGCGAGCTCAGCGCGGCCAACATCTTCCTGGTGCGCAGCGGAGTATTGATCACGCCCGATGTCACCAGCGACATCCTCGACGGCATCAACCGTCGAACCATCCTCACGCTCGCACGTGAAGAAGGGATCGAGGTGCACGAGAGGACCGTCGATCTCACCGAGCTCTACATCGCGGACGAGGTATTCGTATCCGGTACTTCCGCTGGAGTGGCGCCGGTCCACCAGATCGACGGCAGGGCGATCGGCGATTCACCCGCATTGGGTCCAGTTACGTCGACGCTGCGTAAGCGGCATCAGGCAGCGCTGACCAGCGACGAGATTCACGGCTGGGTCACTGCACTGTGATCTCGGGTGACACCGGGTCGTACCGGTAGGCGTCAGGCGGGGCAGGTCGCGGCAAGTCCGGTGACGAGGCCGTTCAGCGCGGTCTGTTCGAGCGGGTCGGCGGCCGGGTCTATCGACGACGCCGTCCAGGCGAGGGTCACCTGGCGTTCTGCGTCGGGGCTCGAGAACGACAGGGTTCGGTACCCGAAGCCGTTGCCGCGTTGCCCGTAGACGAGTTCGGCTGCACCTGGGTTGCACGCATCGCCGCCGACCAGTAGCCCGAGACCGTAACCCGATGGGGTCAATACCTGCATCTGCTCGACGAGTGTCCGCGGCAGGAGCGTCTCGTCGAACAGAGCCCGGAAGAAGGTGTTGATGTCGCCGACTGTGGAAATCACCGCGGCGCTCGTAGACCACACCGATGGATCGAAGTCCGTGATGTCGACGTAGTTGTCGGCTTCGAGGATGTAGCCGTGCAGCGAGCCGGCGGGCATCTGCGGCTGGGTGGGGTAGCTGGTCGAATCCAGCGACAGCGGTTCGAAGATGCGCTGTCGCAGCGATTCGGCGATGCCGACGCCGTCGAGTTCGTCGACCACCATCCCGAGTACGACGTAATTCGTGTTCGAGTACTCGAATTCGGCGCCCGGTTCGAGTGTCCACGGCTTGGCCAAGGCCGTCTGCAGCAATCGGTCGTCGGTGTACTCGGTGGTCGCAGCGTCGAGCAAGCCCCGGGCGTCGGGCGGAACCAGGGAGTCGAGGTAATTCGGCAGGCCACTGGTGTGATCGAGCAGCTGGCGGATGGTGACAGGCTTGGGCAGCAAACCGGGAAGCACCTCGTCGATGTTGGTGTCCAGCTCGAGCGTGCCCTCGGAGACCAGTTGAAGCACGACCGCCGCAACCATCGACTTGGTGATGCTGGCAATGCGGATCGGGTCGTTCGCCGACGCCTGTTCTGTTGATCCACGCTCGACGACACCTGCCGCGCCCTGCCACTCGCTCGTACCGTCGCGGAGTTCGATGATGGCAGCAGGAGCGCCTTCGGCTACCAACGTGTCGACGACGGTCTGCGCGTCCACGGTTCGGATGGTGCTCACAGTGCTCGTCGTTGGCTGTGGAGCGGGTGGTGTGCTTTCCGCGGCGCACGACACGAGCACGAGAATGGCTGCAAGGGGTAGTGCGGTCGATCGCAGGTTCACCTGTTCACGATGCAACAGTTTCGGAAGATCTCCAACCTGGTGCTGGAGGCTCCACTCACAGTTCGGCCACGGCCGCCGCGACCAGATCGGCGTTGCCGGCCGCGAGGGAGCCGTCGGGCAGGGTGAGGCTGTCCTCCAGGCCGATTCGCGTCGAGAGGTCGAGGCCGACGGCCAGCCGAAGGGTGTTCCGGCAGGTAGCGCCCTCGCCGTGCAACAGGATGGGTACACCGGCGTCGACGGTTACCGCCACGAGGTCGTCGGCCGCGGTCGGGGGGTCGTTCGGTTGCACCTCGAGGAGTGCTCGCATGCAGTGTTTTCGCAGATCGGAGTCCAGCCACGCGCGAGCTGCACGGACGCTCCACAACCCTGCTTCGACCCCGACCCCTCGATCGAGCAGAACGCGCGCAACCTCGTACGCGCCCTCCTCGTGCCAGTTGACCGATGCGAAATCCGGCAACGTCGTCCACGACGCGATCGCCTTCAACCGGGACGCGGGGTCCGGTGCACTCCACGCACCCGTCGTGACGCCCACCGGTACTACTGCCATACGCGCTGCCCGCACTGCCGCCTCGACGTGATCCGCGGCGAGAGAGTCTGTGCCGTCGGGGTTCTTGGGGTGAACATGGATCGCCTCGGCACCAGCGCGCACCGCAGCAATCGACTCTGCGGAGATCTGCTCCGCTGTGACGGGTACCGCCGGATGCTCTCTGGGCGTCCGGGGACCGTTGATGCACGCCTTCAGCTTCATGCGCGTGCGGCGACGTCGAGGAGGACCTCGGCTGCTTGCCGGGCCGCTGTTGCGGATTCGGGAGATTCCGAGATTGCTGCAGTGGTCTGGGCACCCTCCGCGAGCAGGGCGATCTGCAACCCGAGGCTCGCGGGACACCCCGCTTCGACGACCAAATCGGTGACATATTCGACGAATTCGCGTTTGTGCTGGTGTGCTGCATCTGCGACGGCGGGCATCGTAGCACCGAGTTCCCCGAACGAATTGATGAACGCGCAGCCGCGAAAGTTGTCCTCACGGAACCACGCGTCGAGGAAGTCGAAAATCGAGAGCACTTTGTCGCGCGGCGAGTCGTGCCGGTCGGCTTCGGCGAGGATGCGCTCGTTCCAGACGGCTGTGCGTCCGGCCAGTACCTGCGCGACGATGTCCGACTTGGACGGGAAGAGCGCATACATCCGCTTGAGCGAAATCCCGGCCGCGGTGCGCAGTTCGTCCATGCCGACGGCCTGGACGCCACGCGCGTAGAAGAGTTCGTCGGCGGCGTCGAGCACTGCCGCCCGCGCGCTGTCCATCTCCATTTCTCACCAACTCCTTGCGCAGAGAACCAACGTTCTCTACGGTAGACCATAGTGCGAGAACGTACGTTCTCCACCAGACCACGACGAAGGGCAACAGCAATGGCTTTCATCAATGTCGGAACAGAGAACAGCACCCCGGTCGACGTCTACTACGAAGATCACGGCAGCGGCCAGGCCGTCGTCCTGATCCACGGCTACCCGCTCGACGGCAACTCCTGGGAACGTCAGTCACGAGCACTCCTCGACGCCGGCTACCGCGTCATCACCTACGACCGCCGCGGCTTCGGCCAGTCCAGCAAGCCCACCGTCGGCTACGACTACGACACTTTCGCATCCGATCTCAACGCAGTCCTCACCGAACTCGATCTCAACGACGTCGTCCTCGTCGGCTTCTCGATGGGCACAGGTGAATTGGCGCGCTACGCCGCGAAGTACGGGACCGACCGTGTCGCGAAGTTCGCCTTCCTTGCCTCACTCGAGCCATTCCTGCTGCAAACCGACGACAATCCGACCGGAGTTCCGCAGTCGGTGTTCGACGGTATCGACGCGGCGGCGCGCGAGGACCGCTTCGCCTGGTTCGACAACTTCTATCGTGACTTCTACAACCTCGACGAGAACCTCGGCACCCGAATCAGCGAGGCAACCGTACGCGCGAGCTGGAACACTGCGGTCGGGAGCGCACCGGTAGCGGCGTATGCGGTGGTGCCCAGTTGGATCGAGGACTTCAGGGGTGACGTGCAGAAGGTGCGTGAATCCGGCAAGCCCACGCTCATCCTGCACGGCACCAAGGACAACATCCTGCCGATCGACTCGACAGGGCGCGAGTTCACCAAGGCATTCCCCGAAGCGAAGTACGTCGAGGTCGAGGGTGCCCCGCACGGTCTACTGTGGACGCACTTCCAAGAGGTGAACGACGCGCTACTCTCGTTCGTTCGCTAAGCCGCTCACGGAATTACTCTGCGGCGTCGAAGATCCGAGAAGATGTCGGTGAACATCTTCTCGGTCTCGACGTAACGGTGAAATCCCAGACGCCTGGCCTTCGAACCGTCGGCGAAGAAGTCGTAGTCCCACCCGAATACGAAGTCTCCGAACGGCCACGCTGCGACGTCTGCATACGCGGTCGGTGCGAGGTCGTATCTATCGACCATGGAATTCCACAGCGGTTCCTTGTCCGCCATCGTCTCGGTGAGCGACATCTGCAGTGGTGCGGCGACGTCGATCTCGAAGAATTCTGCGATACGCGGCCACAGGGTCTCCCAGCGGAACACGTCGCCGTTGGTGATGTTGAATGCTTGGTTCTGGCATTCGGGAGTCGTTGCGGCCCATACGGTTGCTTCGGCCAGCAGCCCTGCGTCGGTCACCTCCATGATGGTTCCGTAGGCGCCGCGCTTTCCCGGAAACCTCAGTGGTACACCGAGTTCCTTCGACATCGCGGCGTACATGGCGATGACGGTCGCGAGATTCATCGGGTTCCCGAGCCCGAAGCCGCAGACGACTGATGGCCGAATCGCCGTCCATGTCCACGCGCCCCGAGCACTGCGGTCCTTGAGTAACTTCTGTTGCTCGGTGTTGAACTCGGGTGTCATGTGCCCGGCATCGGATTCCTTCGCAGGCGTCGAGAACGGTCCCAAGTGTGCGCCGTACACCTTGTATCCCTGCATCAGGCTGATGTGCCGCAGGTCATCCGATGTGGCCTCGACCGCATCGACGACGTTTCGCAGCATCGTCACGTTCGGTTCGACGAGTTCTGCCCATGTCGGTCGGTCCTGATACGCGGCATAGAAGACATGGGTCGCGTCGTGGACCGATGCCAATGCGTTCCTGGTGCCGGTGGCATCGAGAAGATCGAGGGCGATGTGTCGCACCCCCGGTTCGTCGACGCCACCTCGTCTGGACAGGCCGACGACGTCCCAGTCACCCTGCTGTTTCAGATGCTCGACGAGGTTGCCCCCGATCACACCGCGTGCACCCACGACAACCGCCACCTGTCTGCCCTGCATAAGTCCTCCTAATCGATATATCGCAATGTTGCGATGAACAAAGTGAACCATACGTATCGGGAATTTGCGATATGACGGTATGATGCTCGAGTGTCCAAGAATCCCGTCGAGGACGATCTCGCCCTGGCCTTCAAAGCGCTGTCCAATCCCACGCGCGTGGCGATATTGCGATGGCTGAAGGACCCGTCCGACTTTCCTCCGCAACTCGAGCCCACCGAGGAAGTAGGAGTGTGCCTCAAGCACATTCAGGCCCGAGCCGGTGTGTCCCAATCAACCGCGTCCCAGTACATGGCAACCCTGCAGAACGCCGGATTGGTCACCAGCACGCGTGTGGGGCAGTGGACGCACTACAAGCGAAGCGAAAAACGAATCCAGGAACTGGCTGCGGACGTATCGAGCGAGTTGTGATGACGCAGGCGCCGGATCCACGCAACGTGGTGGTGACCTCGGAGTCGGTTCGTCTCGGAGTGCTGCTCGCCGCGGTCGGTGGATTCTTGGACGTCTACACGTTCATGACTCGCGACGGCGTGTTCGCGAATGCGCAGACCGCCAACGTGGTGTTGTTCGGAATCGACATCGCGTCGGGCCAGTGGCGGTCGGCGATGGGGTACCTGCCTCCGCTGGTTGCGTTCGTCCTCGGCGTCTTCACAGCGGAGTTCGTCTCGAGGCCGGCTGTCGCACGGATCGTGAAGCGACCGGTCCGCGCAGTGCTCGTGATCGAGATCGTTGTGATCGCAGTAGTCGGCTTCGTCCCGTTGTCGGTACCCAATGCTGTTGTCACGATCTCTATTTCGTTCGTCGCAGCCTTGCAGGTAACGACGTTCCGAGTGCTGGTGGACCAGGCGTTCAGTACAACGATGACGACCGGCAATTTACGCAGCTTGTCGCAGGCGCTGTTTCATCGGGTCACGGACGGCGACAAGGCGGCGGGGATGCGGGCAATCAATTTCGGATCTGTCATCGCGGGGTTCCTCGGCGGTGCAGTGCTCGGAGCCGTGATGGTGCGAATGCTCGACACCGGAGCAGCGTGGGTGGCGTCGGGAATGTTGGTGGTTGCGTTGGCCGTGTTCATGTTCGACGAGTGGCGTGGGGTGCCTCGGGTTCGGCATCCGCTCGCCTAGTGGCACGACTGAGTGTCCTCTGGTGCACTCAACCGCGCTACTGGGCGAGGACCGCCTGCAGGATCCGGGCGGGGACCGCTATACGACGACCACTCCGTCGGAGTCGCTGTAGACGATCTCGCCTGGGTTGAAGGTGATGCCACCGATTTCGACGGGCACGTTCTTCTCACCGGATCCGGTTTGCGTGCTCTTGCGCGGGTTGGTGCCGAGTGCTTTGACGCCGATGTCCAGGGTGCGCAGGATCGCCGAATCTCGGATCGCGCCGTTGACGATGACTCCCGCCCAGCCGTTGGTGACGCCTCTACCTGCGATGATGTCGCCGACCAGCGCTGTGTGAATGCTCGCATCGCCGTCCACGACGAGCACCCCGCCGTTGCCTGGCTCGCCCAGGGTCTGCTTGACCAGGAGGTTGTCCTGGAAGCACTTGATCGTGGTGATCGGTCCGGCGAACTCGGAGTTCTTTCCGAACTGAATGAATTGCGTGTCGCAGCTTCGGATTTCGGGCCCGATCTCGTCGGCCAGGTCTGCAGTTGCCTTGAATTCGACGGAAGTCATGGTCGAAAGCTTAGTCGAGCCGTCCGTGACGCCTCTCGTACTCGTCCCGGGTGCGATCCAGCTTGGCCTGTGTGTTCGCATTGAGCAGCTGTGGATCGAGGTCGTGGATGAGCAGGCGGTGCCGCCGGTAGACGTTCATCAGTGCGATCGCGAAGTAGACGAGCGGAATGAACAGCAGCGCCATCATCGCAAGGCCGATCCACAGCGGTCCGGGAACGAGTAGGAAGAGCGACAGCAGCGGGATGACGGGCAGCGTGAACCGAACCAGATAGCGGGCCTGAGCCCCGTTGCCGACGAGGTCCTCGCGCACCCAGTCCTGCATCGACGCCGGCAGCACTCGGCCGAACTGGTAACCCAGGTACTGCCAGAACGTCGGCTTCATACTGCGGACTTTACGCCCTCACCTCGCACACGACGGCCGCGCCGATCGACAACGCGACTGCATCCTCGACCAACGCCGCCGCAATCGGGGGTACTTTCTTCGACGCCCAAGCGCGGTACGCGTGACCTGCATAGGATGCCGCGATCGCCGACAGCCCGCCGATGACTGCCGCCGGAATCGGGTCGTCGCCGAGGCGTCGGGCAACGACGAACGCGGCGCCGCTCCCCGCCGCGATCCGTCCGACGAGGGCGGGCGGGCTGAGCCGCGATGGCGTCGTCGGCAGTTTGTCCATGACGAGCTCGCCCGCGGTGACGACGGCCGAGGCCCCGGCGGCGAGACGCTCTCGGTCGCTTCCTTCGAACCAGGTGAGCAGCCCGACGGTAATGCCGACCGAGCTGCGCAGGCCGCCCGCCTTGCCGATTGAAGCGGAGAGAATAGCCGAGCGAAGCGTCGGAGTCATGTTCGAAGTATTCACCCGGGTGGGTACTTTGGCCAGGGACAGGTCGATCTACTCCCCGGTTGTTCGGTTGTGGTCGCGAGATACGCACAACCGGGGAGTAGATCGCCTACTTGCCTTCGGCGTTGGCGACGATGGCGTCACGGACATACCGCGCGAGCCCCGGCGCTACGTCGTCGTAGTGCTTGGTGAAGCGCTCGTCGGCGATGTACATCTCCGCCAGGCAGACGTGCATCTCGTAGCCGCAGTCGTAGTGCTGCTCGATGCCGGCGCGGTGGCGCTCGGCGAGTACCGCAGCGCGTTCCGAGTCGGCAGGAACACCGGCCCTCATAGCCGCTGCGAAATCGGCTTCCAACGCGTCGGTTTCGGCCTTGATGCGCTTCCAGTCGTCTTTGGTGAACGACGCGGTACGTGTCTGCGACTGCTTCCACGCCTCGGTGTCGCCCCAGCGCTCCTCGGCCTCCCCGGCATACTCGTCGCCGAGCCAATCGTCGCCGAACACCTCACGCTGCTCTTCCGGGGTCAATTGAATTCCCATTTTCTTCGCCTCCATCATCGTGTCCACGGCCGCAGCCATCTGATGCAAGCGATCGATCCTCGCGTCCAGCAATGCACGCTGACGTGACAGGTGTGCAAATGCATCGACAGTCGGATCATCGAGGAGGGTGGCTATGTCGTCCAACACGAACCCGAGTTCGCGGTACGTCAGTACCTGGTGCAGTCGCTCGACGTCGGCCGACGAGTAGCTGCGATAACCCTTCGGGGTCCGCCCGGACGGCACCACGAGACCGATCTCGTCGTAGTGGTGCAGTGTCCGGACGCTGATCCCGACGAGGCGGGACACCTCGCCCACCTTCATTCCCCCTGAATCGCTCACGGAAGACAACAGTGGTACCTCCCGTGGGGTGAGGGTCAAGTCCTGTCAGCGAACGACTCGTTCGCATCCTCCGGCAGGCGCACCGGCGAGGCGCTGCGAGATCCAGTCGAATGCACCGGGCCTGCCGCCGACCTCGGCGCTCGTGTGATCACCGGGGATCTCCTCCAAATGGACCGATGCGCCCATCGCGCACCACTGGTCCTGGACGGCTTCGGCGCCCTCCTTGGGAATGAGGAAGTCCTGTAAGCCCTGGTAGATGTAGATCGGCGACTCGGGCTTGATCTGTCCCATCCGGTTCTCTTCGACCACGGCCTGGGTGATGGGGTGATCGAACACGTTCGGGACGTTCGACAGATTTTGCTGATCGAACAGCAGCAGTCCGCTGTACGACAGCACGTCGACGCATTGGTCCTTCTGCGCGAGTGCCAGTCGTTTGCCGTTGTCGTTGGCCAGTGAACGCATCTCCGGGTACTCCCGGCTCAGCCCGATGGTCGCTGCCGTGAACAGGCCGGATCCGATGCCGCCGTTGAGCGAGCGCTGCAGAATCTTGTAGTCGGTGGGAGGGCCACCGAACGCGACGCCGACGATGTTCAACTCCGGCGCGTACGTGGGCGCCAGCTGCGCTGCCCAGCCCGACGCGATGGCCCCGCCCGAGTAGCCGGTGATCGCGATCGGTGCGTCGGACGCGACACCCGCACTGTGGGATGCGCGCAACCCGTCGAGCACGGTGTGACCGGATACGAGACCTGCCGAGTACGCCTGACGCGGACCTTGATAATCGGTGGCGACGACGGCATAGCCCCGACCCAGCAAGTCCTGCATCCGGTCGATTTCCTTGTTCGTACCCCGCGGCAGCGTCGACGACGGTGCGCACGCGTTGCCGAGTGAATCCGTCGCCTCGTTGTACGCGACGACTGGCCGCGGTCCGCCGCCCGTCCACGGAGCGTCGGGGACGATGACGGTCGTCGCCGCGGCGATCGGGTTGTTCTTCGAATCGGTCGAACGGAACAGCAGCTGCGTCGACGTCGTACCTGGTTGTACTGCAACACCTCTCGTGTTCAGGACCGTGCCTGGTTCCTGAGCTTCGAATCCCGCGGGCGCATCGAACCAGGGGTCGCCGAGAGGAGTGGGGAGGTAGGCGGCAGGATCACTCGGCGGATCGACGAGATCGCCGATGGGATCCGCCTGCGCCCACGGAGCAAACGCGACCATGAGTGCTGCGGCGCCTGAAAGAACGATGGTCCTGCGCACTGTGCATTTCACGCTGACAAACCCACCCTGCTTCGTCTAGAGCGCCCCGACGCCTAGGAAAGACCGAGTCCCATGGTGCCACACGTGGCAAGGGTCTCCCTGGCGCGTGGGGTCGGGCTCGGGGGTTGCTGGGGTTGGGCCGCCGGTTGGTGACCGAATGGGACATTCGCTGCGGCCGGCGGTCGGCGCCAAGTGACCGAATGGGACATTCGCTGCGGCCGGCGGTCGGCGCGCAGGTTCCAGCGACCGCGCAGGTTGCAACGCGCGCTGTGGCTGCAACGTGCGCGTTCGGGGGCGGGGTGACCGAAAGAGACATTCGCTGCGGCCCGTGGGCTCGGCGCCAAGTGACCGAAAGAGACATTCGGTGCGGTCCGAGGGGTGAACAACCGAACGACCCTGTGATCCCAGCCACCGAGAGGGTAGGTTGTCTGTAACTCCAAGAACTACTCACCAGTAGGGGTATGAAATGCCAGCTCCGAGCGCTGCGACCTTCTCGCGGCTCGCCGACTTGATTGCCATTGCGGACGCCGATGCCCGGCCGACGAAGACCATCACGGAGGTGTTCACCGGCAAGGAGCTCGCTACCATCCCCGTCGGCACCGCTGAGGACGTCGACGCCGCCATCGCCCGCGCACGCGTCGCACAGAAGGCGTGGGCCAAGCGTTCGGTTGCCGATCGTGCGGAGATCTTCCATCGTTACCGCGATCTTGTGCTCGCTCACCGCGACGAACTGATGGACATGGCGCAGGCCGAGACCGGCAAGTCCCGCTCTGCTGCGCAGGAGGAAGTGCTCGACATCGCGATGACGTCGCGGCACTACGCCCGCACCGCGGCCAAACTGCTCGCACCCAAGCGCGTGACCGGCATGCTTCCGGTCTTGACGAAGACCACCGTGAGGTACCAGCCGAAGGGCATCGTCGGCATAATCTCGCCGTGGAACTACCCGATGACCCTCGCGGTGTCCGACGCCATTCCGGCGCTGCTTGCCGGCAACGGCGTCGTTCTCAAGCCTGATTCCCAGACGCCCTACTGTGCCCTCGCCGTCGTCGAACTGTTGTACAAAGCGGGTCTGCCGCGGGACTTGTTCGCTGTCGTGCCGGGACCGGGAACTGTCGTCGGTACCGCGATCGTCGAAAACACCGAGTACGTCATGTTCACCGGTTCCACCGCTACGGGGCAGCTTCTCGCCGAGCAGGCCGGTCGACGACTGATCGGCTTCTCCGCTGAGCTCGGTGGCAAGAACGCCATGATCGTCGCCGAAGGCGCAAACCTCCGGGAAGTGTCCGACGCCGCAGTGCGCGCCTGCTTCTCCAATTCCGGTCAGCTCTGCATCTCGATCGAACGGATCTATGTCGAGCAGTCCATCGCCGCTGAGTTCACAGCGAAGTTCGGTGAGCGTGTGCGCAACATGACGCTCGGCTCGGACTACGAGTTCGGCATCGAGATGGGCAGCCTGATTTCCGAGAACCAAGTCAAGGTCATTTCTGCGCACGTCGACGACGCGAAGGTGAAGGGCGCCACGGTCGTCGCCGGAGGGCACGCGCGCCCCGACATCGGTCCGCTCTTCTTCGAGCCGACCGTGCTGACCGGGGTGTCTGCAGACATGGAATGTGCCGCCGAAGAAACTTTCGGGCCACTCGTGTCGATCTATCCTGTCGCCGACGTCGAGGAAGCGATCGCCAAGGCCAACGACACCGAGTACGGGCTCAACGCCAGCGTCTGGGCCAAGACCAAAGCGCAAGGTGAAGCCATCGCGGCTCGTTTGCACTCAGGAACCGTCAACGTCGACGAGGGCTACGCGCCTGCCTGGGGAACGACCGCCGCGCCGATGGGCGGCATGGGTGTATCCGGAATGGGTCGCCGCCACGGTGCCGACGGTTTGCTCAAGTATGCCGAGTCGCAGACCATCGCTACGACGCGGCTGCTCAACCTCGGCGGACCGCGCGGACTCCCGCCGAAGTTGTGGGCGAAGATCATGCCGCCGTTCGTCAAGGCGCTCAAGTACATTCCAGGACGGTAGGTTCGCTTCCCCCCAGGTGACCGAATCAGACAGTCGCACACTCAGAGTGACCTGAACAGCCATTCGCTCCCGCCAAGTGACCGAAACAGCCATTCGGTCCGACAACCCCGACAACCCCGACAACCCCGACAACCCCGACCCCCCCGGCACCCTGCGAAACCACCGATGGCCCGCGCACGATCGTGTGCGGGCCATCGGTGTCGGCGAACCTAGTTGACGCTGTGGGCCGAGTTGACGCTGTGGCCCGAGTTCGCGAAATGCTGGTGCGGATCGGGAACGTGCGCGTCACCGAGAACCCGTGCGATCTGGTCTTCGCTGAGCCCGAGGCGTCGGAGCCGCTCGCACACCGCGTCGAAGTCGAGCATCTTGGCGTCGAGCTCGGTTTGGAGTGCGACGACCTCGCTGCGGATGGCTTCCGCTTCGTCGAGTGCTTCGAGGGTGTCCTTCGGCTCCGGCAACAGAATGTTCAGCAGTCGATCGCGTGCGTCGGTGCTGAGTCCTTCGAAGGGAGCCGAACCTGCGGGCGCTTCGTGCCTGCCGATGACCTCGTTCGGCTCGTCGACCTCGGCCGCAACGTATTCGCGGTCCTTGCCGAACGACGGGATCTCGGCGGTCTGTTCGCCTTCGGCGGGGCCCTGAGCGAAGTCGATCGTCTTGCGCAGCGGGCGGTCCGGGATGAAGACGACTGCGATGAGCGTGACGATGGCGACGAACCCTGCGATGAGGAAAATGCGTCCGGTGGCGTCGCCGTACGCGGTACGGATGACCGCGAGTACCGGTGCGGGCAGCGATGACAGGTCGAGCGATCCGCCGCCGCCTCCCGCACTGTTCACGCCGAGCTCGGCGAGGCCTGCTGCGGACTTGTCGGCGACGCGGGTTGCGAGGAGCGATCCGAGAACCGAGACGCCGATCGCGCCACCGAAGGTGCGGAAGAATGCGACGGTCGATGATGCTGCGCCGATGTTGTGCACACTGACCGTGTTCTGCACTGCGAGAACGAGGTTCTGCATCAGCATGCCGGTTCCGAGCCCGACGATGGTGATGAAGACGCCGACGGTCCACAAGCTCGTTGCGTGGTCGATCGTTCCCAGCAGCAGGAATCCGATGACAAGCAGCACCGATCCGGTCACGATGAACGGCTTCCACTTACCGAACTTGGTGATGAGCTGGCCCGATCCGACCGATGCGACGAGCATGCCGAATACCAGTGGGATGGACAGCAATCCGGCCTCGGTGGGGGAGTATCCACGCGCGGTCTGGAAGTACTGGCCGAGGAAGGTGGTAGCTCCGAACAGGCCGACACCGACTGCGATGGACGCGATGATAGCCAGGCCGGTCGTACGCTCGGTGACGATCTTCAGCGGGATGATCGGCGACTTGTGCCGAGCCTCGACGATGACAGTGAGGACGAGAAGCAGTACGCCGCCGCCGACGAGGTACGCCGTTTCACGCGAGAGCCACGCGTAGTAGTCGGCCTTGCCTGCGAACGAAACCCACACCAGCAGAACGGACACGCCGGCGGTGAGCAGCAGTGCGCCGAGCCAGTCGATGGAGACGTTCTCTTTGCGCTCGGTCTTGATGTGGAGCGTCTTCTGCAGCAGTCCGAGGGCGACGACGGCCAACGGAACGCAGACGAAGAAGCACCAGCGCCAGCCCAGCGGGCTGTCGACGATGACGCCGCCGAGGATCGGTCCACCGGACATCGACACGGCCATGACAGCGCCGGTGTAGCCGGAGTAGCGGCCACGATCGCGCGGCGAGACGATCGTGCCGATGATGGCGATGACGAGTGCCGTCAGGCCACCCATGCCGATGCCCTGGACGACGCGCGCGGCGAGCAGAACCGGGACGCTGTGGGCGAAACCGGCAATCAGCGAGCCCGCGACGAAGATGAGGATCGCGCTCTGAACCAGGACCTTCTTGTTGAACAGGTCGGCGAGCTTGCCCCAGATGGGCGTCGAGGCCGCGTTGGCGAGCAATGCAGTGGTGATGACCCAGGCGTAGGCGGTCTGCGACCCCTGTAGGTCACCGATGATGGTGGGCAGAGCCGTCGACACGATGGTCGTGCTGAGCAGCGCGGTGAACAGCGCGGCCAGCAGGCCGGTGAGGGCTTCGAGGATCTGCCGGTGGGACATGGCGTCGGGATCCGACACCTGGGTATTGGGCGGAGCATCTGTGGTGGTCATGTCTTATCTCGCAATCAGTTTCAAGTGCGCTACGTCCTGCGCGTCTTCTTCGAATGTGCTGTTGAGCTTCTGGATCGACGCGAGAGCGGCAAGTGCTTCCGTTTCGCTCCACTCGCTCAACATCTCTCGCAGTCGCTTGGCGCGACGGTCCCAGATGACCTTGAGCTTCTCCTGGCCCTCGTCCGAGACGCAGACGCGCGACGCGCGCTTGTCGTCCGGATCGGGGGTCCGGTCGATGTATCCGAGGTCCACGAGGTCTGCGAGTTGCCGGCTGAGGGCGGACTGGCTGACGCAGAGCCTGTTGGCGAGGTCGGTCTGTCTGCATTCACCCTCGGTCGCGAGGATGGCCAGTACTCCGGTCAGCGCCTGCGGCAGCGGTGAAGCCTCATCTCCGGTGGTCACGGCCCGCTTGAGCACACGTCCGAAGAGGAATACCTCTTCGACCAGCGCTTCGGCGGTGGTTGTTCTTACTGCCATGAGGGCTCCAACGGTTGGGTCATTTTTACTTGCTGTCCGCAACCATATAGATAAATAGATGAGGTAAACAACTATTTTACCTATCTCGTGGGTCACACAGCTGCCCGGCACTCACGCCGAGAGCGTCAGCCCCTGATCACCGGATCGAAGATGCCCCGCCCGATGGTGATGGTGACGTTCGCGCCGACCGACGGTCGTGCCCCACGCACCGCGCATCTAAACGAAACGCCGTGCGAGGAGACCACGACGTCGCTGCTCTCTCGTCCGAAGAGGGAGGACGTCACGACCCCACCACCGGCATCCAGGCCGCCACCGGTGGCCGAACCAGAACCGAGCGAGATATCGGTAGGGAGGATCGACAGCGATCCCCGGCCCTCGCGGGCGTTCTCGATGATCTCGACGGGCACGGTCAGCGGATGCTTCTCGGCGCGGAACAGGCCACCGTCGATGACGCCGTCGATCACGTTGGCGTCGGAGAGGAATCGAGCCACGAACGCGGACGCCGGGCGATTGACCAGCTCCTCCGGGGTACCGATCTGTGCGATGGCACCGCCGTCGAGAATGGCTACTCGATCGGCGAGCGCCAAGGCTTCGGTCCGATCATGCGTCACATGAACTACCGTCAGCCCGGCCGCTCGCGTCAGGGATCGCAATTCCAACCGCAGCCGGTCGCGCAACGGCTCGTCCAACGCCGACAGCGCCTCGTCGAGCAACAGCGCGCGCGGAGACCTGACCAGCGCGCGAGCGAGTGCGACGCGTTGCCGCTGGCCACCGGACAGCGTCGCCGGATTTCGAGACTCGAGCCCGGGAAGGCCGACCAGCTCGAGAACGTCGGCGACGCGTGTGCGGCGTTCCTGGCGCGAGATACCTGCAAGTTCGAGTGGGTACGACACGTTCTTCCCGACGCTGCGATGCGGCCACAGTGCGTGTTGTTGGAACACCATCCCGAGTCCCCGATGCTCCGGCGGAAGCGAACGTCCCGCGCCGGCAACCACATCGTCCCCGATGGTCACCGTGCCGGACGTCGGATCCAGGAATCCGGCGACGGTGCGCAGGAGCGTCGTCTTGCCCGACCCCGACGGCCCGACGAGAGCGAGAAATTCGCCGTCGGCGACATGCAGATCGATTCCGCGAAGACCGACAGTGCCACCGGGATAGTCGAGATGGATGGAGTCGAGTGAAATCTCGGACATCAGGGGACCTTCTTTCGGTCGGTGACACCCGCGACGAGACCGAGCCCCGCGATTCCAGCGAGCGCTACGAGTAGCGACAGCGCGGCCGCAGCGTTGTAGTCGCCCGCCTGTTGCAGGTTGAAGATCGACACACCGAGCGTCTGAGTTCCCGGTGCCACCAGCAGAACCGACATGGTCAGCTCACGCACCGCGGTCAACGCCACCAGCACGCCACCGGTCACTGCGGCAGGAACAGCCAACTTCCATGACACGTCGTACAGTGCGCGGAGCGGGGACGCGCCCGAGGACCGGGCAACCTCCTCGAACGCGGTGGGTGTCGCGCGCAGCGGTGCCCGCACCGCCTGCACCACGATCGCCAGAAACGCCATGACGTAGGCGCACAGGATGACCCATCGCGTATCGAACAGTCCGGTGTAGCGTCCGACGATCAACCAGCCCACCGCGATGACCAATCCCGGAATGGCCTGGGGAAGCATCGCCACCAGGTCGAGGCCGACGTTGTCACGAGACTTCGTTCGCGTCGTGACCACTGCCAGCGTCAACCCCAGCAGGCCGCAGATCGCCGCGGCACCAAGTGCGAGAGACACTGAATTCTGGATCCCTACCAGGGTTCCCGGCGCCGTGACGGCTCCGATGATGCTGTCGAGAGTCAGATTGTCCCACGTGAAGGGGACACCAGGAGCGGGGAGCAACGCCTGGGTGGCCAACGCCAGGATCGGCAGTGCGGTCACCGCAAGTGCGAGGAGCCACACCGCGGCAGCAGCTGGAATACGACTGCGGCCCAACGTGATCCGCTGCGTTGCCGTCGTGGGCCCGTCGATGTGGGAGGCTCGTCGCGACAGCAACCGATCGACGGCGACCGCCGCCACGGCCAGCAACAACAGTACGATTCCGATTGTCGAGACCACCTCGAGCGGTTTGGCCACGGTGCCGGACTGGATGAATCGGTACACCATCGTCGACAGAGTGACGTAGCGATCAGGCAGTCCGACCAGCGCGGGGATTCCGAAATCGGCCAGGTTGGACACCGCTACCACCGTGAACGACGCCACCCCGGCGGTCCGAAGCAGCGGTAGCGTCACGTCGGTCAGTGCGCGCCTCGGGCTCGCCCCTGCCATTCGCGCAGCCTCCTCCAGATCGCCGGGGATGCGTCGTGCGGCTGCCGCCATGATGAGGTACGCCAGTGGGTACGAATGAATCGTCAGCAGGAAGATCACTCCATCACCGCCGTAGATGTCCCACAGCGGTCCGCCGACTCTGCTCGTCCAGAACTTGTTGATCACCCCGCTCGGTCCGAGCAGGCCCGTCCACGCGATAGCGCCGACAAACGGTGGAATCAACAGCGGGCTCAACAGAATCAGTCGAAGTACGGTTCGACCGGGAAGGTCGGTCCGATCGAGGACGAGTACCATGGCGACTGCCACCGCGACGGCGAAGAAAGCCGACGTGCCGGCCGAGACGAGACTGTTGACCGCGGCATCGACGATTCCGGCGTCGAGAAGTTCCTGTATGTGGTTGCCGCCGAGGCCGATCGAGACGACGGCGGCGATCGGGACGAGTACGACGGCCCCGACCACCAGCCACAGAGCGGCCCGGATACCGGTCAGGCCGCTGAGCGCGAACCTAACCGACAAGCTCGTTGAACCTCTTCACAGCTTCGGGCTGCGACGCGGTGATCTCGGCGAGATCAGGGTTGAGCAGGTTCAGATCCGCGAGAGCCGGTGCACCGTCGGGAGTTCCGACGTCCCCGCGCACGGGGAGATACTGTTGCTGCACTGCGATCTCCTGACCGCGCTGGCTCACCAGGAAATCGACGTACTTCTTCGCGGCGTCCTGGTTGGCCGCGTCCTGGAAAATTCCGGCAGGCTGTGAGATGTACGGAACGCCGTCGGTCGGGTATTCCAATGCGATCGGAGATCCCTTCTCTGCCAGCTCACGCACGAGGTAGTCGACGACGATCCCGATCGGTTGCGTCCCTGCTGCAACGGACTGCCCGACGGGTCCGTTGCTCTCGGCGACCACCGGCTCGTTCGCCGCGAGCGCCTCCAGCCACGGCTCGCCGAGCGCTTCTTCACCGAGCCACACTGCGGTGTTGAAAGCAGCAGCACCGGAAACATCGGGATTCGGAAGGGTGATCTGGCCCTTGTACTTCGGGTCCGCGAGATCCTGCCACGACGTGGGCGGCTGCGTGACAGCTTGGGTGTTGTAGGCGATGACCGTCGGGATGATGCGGGTGCCGACGTAGTAGCCCTCGGGGTCCACGACGTTCGGATTCAACGCCGAGACATCCGCGGGGGTGTACTGGAGCAGGAGGTTCTCTTCCTTGTACCCCTCGAACGTCGGCGCATCCGCGGCGAGCAAGACGTCGGCGCCGATCTTGCCGGTTTCCCGCTCGGATGCAATGCGCGCGTTCAGGTCTCCCGTTCCCGCGCGGTAGACCTGAAC
Organism: Rhodococcus sp. FG69; assembly: GCF_057808915.1. Classification (NCBI taxonomy): domain Bacteria; kingdom Bacillati; phylum Actinomycetota; class Actinomycetes; order Mycobacteriales; family Nocardiaceae; genus Rhodococcus; species Rhodococcus sp. FG69. The sequence goes on from NZ_JBMDIX010000010.1 coordinate 124,905, forward strand.
GTCGATGCCGGGGTTTGCGGCCGTGAACTCGGCGTTGAGAGCATCGATCTTGGCCTGCGGTTCGGAGGTGTAGACGGTCAACGTGCCGTCGGCGTCGGCGCCGGACGTCGCCGGCTCCGCCGGTTCGGAACATGCTGACAGACCGACGATTACGGCGATCGATACGACTGCGCCCATGATTGGGCGGCGAAAGCTGTTCACGGGTGTCTCCTGAAGAACGTCGGAAGCGTGATCGTCGCCGCTGTAGACGACTTCCTTCGAACCCTTCGGACAACGCAACGTAGCGACGGAGTGAACGTCGACCGTCAGGCGGTAGTGGCCAGCGCTGCAGCGAGTCCGAACGCCGACGTGAGTATGCACACATGCACGGCCGCGCGGACGATCGACTCGTCCGCCTTCGTGCGATGCGCTGCCACCGAGACAAGCCAGGTCGTGCGCAGGCGTCGGGCGACCAGCACCAGGATCACGAGCACCACGGTTTTCGCGAGCACGATCCGCCCGTAACCGGTGTCGAGCAGCCCGGAGAGTCCGCCCACCTTCACGGCTGCGTTGACGGTTCCGCTTGCCGCGAGTACCCACACCGACCACCAAGCAAGCCGGGAGTACACCGGCAGCATCGCAGCCCAGGCGCCCTTGGCGCGTACGGTCAGCGCCAGTGCGGCGAGCACGCCGAGCCACACCGCGGCCGCGACAGCGTGGATGGAGACGAACAGTGCTCCGAACAGTTGCTGGGACATGTGTCCGGTGATCGGGCGCGCCACGAGGGCAACGACGGCCAGCACGACGACCGGAATCGGCGACGCGTCGGTGCCGGTTCGATAGGCCCACAGCGCATAGAGACACGCGGCCGCTGTACAGAAAATGGTCACCAGACCGAGCTGCCCGACGGTGATCTCGGTGAGATATGTGCCGAACGACGACATCGACAGTCGTCCGATACCTGCGCCGAACGATTCGGCCGCGGACACGACGAGCAGCGCAGCCTCGACGGCCGTCCACGCGCCGGCAACCAGTGCCGCGCTACGCCAGACGGGTGGTCTGCTGCGAGCCGGAAACAGGTCGGTCCGCAGCAGTCCGAGCCCCAGAGCCGTTGCCCCGAGGCAGTCCGCGATCACGCGCAACAGAGACGAAGGATCGGGGCCGTCGGGGCGGGCGAGCAGCCACGCCACGCCGACCCCGGCGATGCCCGTCACGCCGGCGGTGAGTACCCACCACCGGCGAAGCACGGTCAGCTACTGCTCCTTCGGCTTGCGCAACGCGAAGGCCAGGCCGCCGCCGAAGACGAGGCCGCCTGCGACGAGGAACGGCCACAGCGGGATGCCGCCACCGTCTTCCGAATCGGTCGCGGGCGACGCGTCGGCCGCTGCTCCCGGCGAGCCGGATCCCGCCGCGGTCAACGTGAACCCGATTGTGCCGCTGATGGGATGCCCGTCAGCAGACGTGACGCGATAGGCGATGGTGTAGTCGCCCGCCGGACCGAGTTCTCCGACGTCGACGACGATGCTCTGTCCCTCGATCCGAGGGTCGCCCTTCGACCACAGATTGCCGTCGGGTCCGACGACGTTGAGTGTGGCGAACTGAGACTGCGGTACCTCGTTGAACGAGACCGACACCTGCGAAGGCCCTGTTGCGAGCTGAGATCCATCGGCTGGATCCGATCCGGTGACAACGGAATGGGCCGATGCGGTCGGCGCTCCGATCAGAAGCGCCGATGTGGCAAGTACTGCAACCAGTACGGCCCTCAGGGACGCGACTCGGCTCATGAGCGGCGGCCTCGAACGGCTGCGCCGATACCCAGCGCCGCGCCGAGTGCGCCGAGAACCAGTGCGACACCGGCCATCCAGCGGGCCGTGTTGTCGGACTCTGCCGCGCTCGGTGCCTCGGCCTCAGCCGTGACGGTGGCTGATCCGTGGCCGTCGGACTCGGCGCTCGCCGCGGTCAAGGTCAGCGTCGGGGCAGGCTTTTCGGGTTCGCTGCCGTCGGCCGCAGGCTCCTCGTTCCATTCGACGACCTCCCCGTCGTTGTAGGTCTGGGTTGCGGGGAAGCTCACCGAATCCTGTTCGGGCAGTGGTCCAGCCGAGAGAAGGAACTGCTGGAACTGCCCGGGCAGGACCTCCGCTCCCGGTGCTGCTGTCCACGTCACTGCTGTGGCGAGGCCTTCGGCGTTCTTGTCGACGGTCGAGGTCCATCCCGGAATCGGCTGCGTGCGAGCCGAGCTGAGGCCGGGGAGTTCGACCTTGACCGAGGACGTCGCCGCAGTATCGGATTCGGTCGGTACGCGGAACGTGAGGACGCTGTAGCCGCCCTGCTCGGCGCCGGGTGCGTACACCGATACGTGTGCCGATGCGGCGCCCGCTCCGAAAACGAGTGCCAACGATGTGGTGCCTGCGATGAACGAGGCACGACGAATGAAGCTGTTCATGGTGAAGAGGTTCCTTCTCGAAAAGTGAAGTGGCAGAAAGCTGATCGGATTACACCGACACAGGTGGGCCACGTCTCGAGATCGAGGTACCGAAGAACTGAAGTGAGGACTTTTCGGGGTTGCCGACGAAGAAGGGGCCGGTGGTGACGCCCGGCAGTGGGAGAGGCGGGTCGAGGACGGCACGGACGATCGATGTGATCGGACCGTACAGGCCCTCGGCGGCGCAGACGAGGACCGCGGTTGCTGCGGATGCCGCGAGGTGGAACCCGATCATGGTCGCACTGGGCACAATCGAGTGCCCGTGCATCATCTCGAGCGGGTTGGCGACCGCAAGCGCGATGTGCGACGCCGACTGGCCGAGAAGGAGTCCGCCCAACACAGTCGCGAGTTGCGAACGCGAGGAGCGGGGATTAGGCATCGAGGCAATCGCACCGACGCCGATGGCGACGACAAGCAGGAACACGGTCGCCGACCCCGACGGGTAACCCCCGCCGGCCATGCCGTGGGCGGCGACGGCCAACGCGACCGTCAACGCACCGACAGCTCCGCCGCGAAGCGAGGCGGCGGGAGACGTCATGGGATCAGCGAGCTGCTAGCGGACGCCGAGACGAGCCAGCAGGTCGGCCTCGATGCCGTCGAGCTCGGCGGAGATAGCGTGATGAGCTGCTTTGCGACGAGCGGGCGGCATCTGCTCGGACGTACGCACCGCGGTACCGAGGTCGGTCAGACGCTGCGAGATGGCGTCGGCGAACTTGCCGGTCTCGGCGTCGGAGCCGGCGGCAGCGACCTGTGCGAGAGACTTCTCGGAACTGGCGATACGCGCGGTCAGCTTGGCGCCGTACCCGCTGTAATCGCCGAGCTCGGCTGGGTTGATGCCGAGCCTGCCGGCCTTGCGCTCGTCGAGCTTGTTGCGCAGCACTGCCGCACCGCGGTAGACGATGGGAGTCAGCACCGGGATCAGTACACGCGCGATGGAGATGTACTTACGAACCTGCGCTGCGTTGATCGACCCCTGAGCGGCGGCCTTCTGCTGCGCTTTGAGGGTGGCGATCTGTGCCTTCTCGACGTTCTTCTGCGACTTCGCTTCGATCGTGCTCAGCTTGTTCTGTGCCTTGGCGATGGACTTCAGCTGTTTGCGCTCGTTCTTCGCACCGAGCTTCGCCTCCAGCGTCGCTTTGTGCTTGAGTGCCTTTGCCTCGGCCCTCCGAGTGGCACGTCCTTTGCGCTTGCGGAACAACCCCATCGACAAGGCCCCTTACGTCAGCTTCTCCTAGCATCGGCGCGGCATTCGCGCTGGCTTCGATACAGCCTATCGGTTCGCGACGGTGGGTCGCATCGGGCGTGTCGGTAGCGGGACATAGGCTCGGGACTGTGAACAGCCAGCCCGTCGCGGCGCGTGTGTCGTCGGGGAGAGAGCCGTCGGTACTCATCGACGCCGGATCTCTCACCCGATGCAGACACCGGCTGTACCTGGACACCGCGTACTCCGCCCTGCAGCGCAGCGAGCCCGAGAACCCGGGGGTTCGGCAACGCCGCGAGGCCGCGCAGGCGCACCGTGAGGCCATTCGTGCGATGTTCGCGGCGGAGCTCGACGGGTGGGTGGAGATCGACGCAGCGGACGCCAGGACGGCCTCGGAGCGCACGCTCGCCGCCTGCAGACGCGAAGCACAGTGGATCTGGAACGCCGTGCTGCCCGCCGAGCGTGACACCGGGCGTCGCGGGCGCAGCGAGCTGCTGATGCGGGCGCCGTCGGGCACCGGCTACATCCCGATCATCGTCGTCAATCACAAGGTCACCGATCCGGGTCGAGGTGCGGTGACGTCTCCGTTGACGGGCTGGACGCCAGGCGTCGACGAGACGCGCAAAGTCCGCAGTCAACTACGGGACCAACTGCGTCTCGCTCACCTTCATCGCATGCTCGATTTCGAGGGTTTGGCGTCCGAGGACGCTGTCGGCGGGGCCGTCGGGTATCGCGCGGAGTGCATTCTCGTGCACGATCTGAACGCGGTGCTCGCGGAGTACGACTCCCGCTTCGCCGACCGACTCGCCATTGCTCGCGGCGAGAGCTACACGGTTCCGTCCCAGGTGAGCGAATGTCGTTCGTGTTCGTGGTGGACCGACTGCAAGCCTCAGCTCGCGGCCACTCGTGACGTGTCGCTCGTGGCGTCGGGAATGCGGGCCGAGGTGCTGCGTGAGAGCGGCGTATTCACCATCGACGAGCTTGCGAAGTGGACGGGCCCCGAACCGGACAACTGGCCGTTCGGCAGTTTCGACGACGCCGTAGCAGCAGCGACAGCGTGGCGAGCGGATGTTCCGCTGCTGCGTCGAACCGACAACGTCGTCGTACACAGGGCCGACGTAGAGGTCGACGTGGACATGGAGAGCTACCAGGAACACGGTGCCTACCTGTGGGGCACGCTGCTCACCGAGGCAGGCGGCCCACCACCGGTGTATCGCGGGTTCGTCACGTGGGATCCGCTGCCGACGAACGACGAGGGCCGCTCGTTCGCCGAGTTCTGGGGCTGGCTGATGGCGAAGCGTGCCGACGCCGCTGCACGCGGAAAAACCTTTGCCGCATACTGCTATTCGCGTCAAGCTGAGGACAAGTGGCTCCTCGACTCGGCCCGACGATTCGGTGACGTCCCCGGCGTTCCGACCGAAGCCGAGATTCGCGAATTCATCGACAGCGAGCAGTGGGTGGACATCTACCAGGCCGTCAGCGATCAGTTCATCTGCCCGAACGGCAAGGGGCTCAAGAAGATCGCGCCGATCGCCGGGTTCCACTGGCGAGACGACGAGGCCGGCGGCGAAGCGTCGATGGGATGGTACCGAGACGCGGTCGGCTACGACGCCGAGCCGGACCTCTCTCAGCGCGAGCGGCTTCTGATCTACAACGAGGACGACGTCCAGGCCACCAAGGTGCTGCGCGAGTGGATGAGCGATCGCGCCGAGATCGAGATCCCGACGCTCGAGTCGCTGCGCGTCGGGATGTCCTGAGCACCCACCGCTTGAATGTCACACCCCAGCTATCCGATCGTATGGATGGTCCATTCAAGCGGTGGTCAGGAACGCAAAACTAGCTACCGCGGCGCCATCCGGATCGCGCCGTCCATCCGGATCGTCTCACCGTTGAGGTAGTCGTGTTCGGCGATCATCTGGACCAGCTGGGCGTACTCGGTCGGCTGGGCCAGGCGGGACGGGAACGGCACACTGGCTTCGAGCCCCTTGCGGTATTCCTCGGTGACGCCCGCGAGCATCGGGGTGTCGACGATGCCGGGGGCGATCGTGTTGACGCGGATGCCGACCTGAGCGAGGTCGCGTGCAGCGGTGATGGTCATCGCGTGGACGCCACCCTTCGATGCGGTGTACGCGATCTGGCCGATCTGTCCCTCGAACGCTGCGACCGACGCGGTGTTGACGATGACGCCTCGCTGGCCCGCGTCGTCGACCGTCGACAACGACTGCATGCGATTCGCGGCCAGACGCATGACGTTGAACGTGCCCAGCAGGTTGATCGTGATAACGGTGCGGAAGAGCTCGAGATCGTGCGGGCCCTTCTTCGACAGGATTCGTCCCGCCCAGCCGACGCCGGCGCAGTTGACGACGATTCGCAGCGGGACGCCCGACTCGGTGATCTTGTCGAGCGCGGCCTCGACCTCTTCTTCGCTGGTCACGTCGGCTGGAATCAGGGTCACTCCGGCGGGAACGCTGTCACCTGCCCGTTCGATCGACTGGGCCAGATCGAGGCCGAATACCGTGACCCCGGCGTCGGCGAGGCGCTTGGCCGTCGCCGCTCCGAGGCCCGACGCCCCTCCTGTGACCAATGCTGCTGTTCCCGAAATCTCCACGTGCACATCTCCTCGACTAGGGCGATGGACGCTCGGCGCAACCGATCAGCGCCGACCGCCCAGGACTCGCATTGCACCATAACCGCAGGGCAGTGAGCCCGATCCGACCGAGGGTGGGAAATGACGTGGATCACTCTCGCCAGGGGGCTAGTGCGCCGCCTCGGCGATGCTGCCGTCGTGCTTGTATTCGATTCGGTAGGTTTCCCCGGCGTCGACCAGCATCGTGGCGAGGAGGGGGCGGCCAGCGGGTAGAAGTCGAATCGTTGCCGAGCCGTGGTCGATCCGATCGATGTGTTCGGCCGTCGACGTCACCAGCGCGTCCCGCACGTCGGACGCCAGGTCTTCGGCGCGATCGTCGAGGAGCACCACGTTGACGCCGCGGCCACGTGCAGTGCGCACCGAATGCCGTAGGCGAGGGTCGACGAGCGCCCGTGCGCGCAACGAGTCCCTCAGCTCGGCTTCGAGCAACGTGCACGAAAGAACCTCCGCGGCGGACAGGTCCGGACCGTGCACCGTCCGCTCGAGCAATGGGCGTGCCATCTCGTCGAGGCGTTCGAGTTGCGAGTCGCGCTCGTCCAGTACTGCTGCCGCCGCTGCCTCGAGGGCCACGCGGGCGGTCGAGCGGCGACGTAGCTCGAAGATCGATCGGCTCAGCGGGCGAAGCGTGTACGCGAAGAAGCTCGACATCAGCAGCGGTGCGGTGTTGACGACTCCGAACGCGATTCCGTAGCCCACACCTTGGCCGGTCGAGACCGACCACCACAAAGTCACTCCCACAGTCGCTACCAGGCCCATCCACGCAAGCGGAGTGCGTCCGCGAACGCACATCACCGTATAGAGAGCGACGCTGGTGCCGAGCGTCCAGGTCTGCAGTGCGCTGCTGGGAGGTGCGGGGATCACGCTGAACACGAGCCCGCAACTCAGCGGTCCTATCGCTGACACCGGAATCGCGTATCGCAGCGGAAGCGGATCGCCCGCCGTGGCCGTCAGCACGATTGCCCCCGTCGAACATAGTGCAGCAGCGGCGAATACCGGCCCCGGATGGTCGACGCCGGACAGTGTGGATGCGGCGCACGTGAAACACGTCAGCACGTACAGCGCCACGAGTGCGAACGCGAAGGGCGAGCGCATCCCGATCAGATCGCGGATGTCCTGGCCCTCGGAACCGCCGGTCACGAGCGTGCTGTCCAGCGCAGTTCGACGACTGTTCCCGTGCCACCTCGAGCGGACACGACCTGTGCCGAACCTCCATGGAGACTGCGCATTCTGCCCAGGATGCTGACTGCGATGCCCATGCGATGCGGCGCGACGTCGGCGGGATCGAATCCGAGTCCATCGTCGGTCAGTGTCACATCCAACGTCGTTTCGGTGAGGACGATCGTGGTCGAGCGGGCCGCGGTGGGCCCCGCGTGTTCGACGCTGTTCCGCACGGCCTCGGCGAGTGCCGCGCTGATAGTTCGCACCACGTCGGCGGGAAAGCCGGTGGTGGAACGAGATTCGACGGTGACGTCGATGTCCTCGTCCACGTTGGTCGCGGCGGATCTGAGTTGCGCAATGGTTTCGGGAACATCGAAGGAGGTCGTCGTCGAATTGTCTCGGAGCGAATCAAGCTGTGCGAGTGTCAATTGCGTCTGACGGATGACGCCGTCGGTGCGGCCCTGGCGCGCGACGGCCAACAGTGAGGACAGAACTCCGTCGTGGATGAGTGCGTCGAATCGCTCGCGCTCGACGGTACGTGCACTCATCGCTGCTGCCGTCGCTGCCTGTCGATGGGTCGACTCGATGGTGTCGTCGAGAATGCGGGCCGTTCGGCGAACTCCGAGAGTTGCGGCAACGAAGATCGAACAGAACATCAGCGCGAACAGGATGTCTGCGAACAGTGGTCCTTCGAGCAGCGGGCCGCGAAGTATGTTGATGCTCAACTGAACCGAGACGACGGCGACGACCAGCTGTGCGAACGCAAGCCACGCGGGGAGCGAGGCGGCGGCCGCGAGGCCCGCCAGCCCGGGAAACGTCGCAAGAGGCACCCCGTTCGGGTCCGTGACGCTGCTGTCCCACACGAACCACCATGACAGAGCAGCCGCGAGGAAGGCGATCGTCGCGAGCGCCCCCGTGATTCGAATCCACCGTGTGTCGCGTGCCATCGATGCCACGCCCATGGACAGTCCGGTGCCGAAGACGGTGATCAGGGTGAGGGAAGTCCACCACGACGACGTCACGAACGCGGTTCGGATGAACTCGGGAAGCACGATCGCGAGGTAGATCAGGTAGCCGGCCGAGACGAACCTGGCGATGGTGCGGAGCAGTCGATCCGAGGATCGATGATCGTTGGTAGCTTCGTCGGTTGTAGTCATATGCCCCTGGTCCTATCGGGCGAATCCTACGACGAGCGCTACTTCGGGTTCAACACATTCGGTTGTTCGAACGACACCGGCCGACGGGCCTTCCGGCGCAGCACGAGGACGGCGGCGATCCAGATCGCGGCCGACAGTGCCAACACCACCGCAGCGCCGATGACGGGCGCCACCGTACCCGGCATGATGCCCTCGAGGAACAGCACGACGCCGAATACGAAGAAGAGGATCGCTGCGCCGTACTGGATGACCCGCTCGGGTAGGTGCTTGCCGAGTACCGCGCCGACGACGATGGCGAGAGCATCGGCCGCGACCATGCCCACAGTCGATCCGATCCAGACGCCGACCCAGTTGTTGTCGGTGGCGAGGGTGACAGTGGCGAGCATGGTCTTGTCACCGAGTTCGGCGAGGAAGAACGCGGAGGCGATCGCGACGAAGGCGGATCGCGTCACTTTCGACGCCTTCTCGCCCTCGTCCTCGGACAAGCTGTCGCCCTTGAGCGTCCACAGGCCGAAGATGACGAACGCGATGCCGCCGACGATCGAGATCGCCGCAGTCGGGATCGACAGTCCGAGGAAATGGCCGACGGCCACCGAGACCAGGTGAACCACCGTGGTGGCGACGGTGATGCCGCCGATGACGATGTACCACTTGTAGCGCAGCGCGAACGTCATCGCCATGAGTTGGGATTTGTCACCCAGCTCGGCGACGAAGATGACAGCAAAACTCAGTAGTAGTGCAGAAAGCATGGTGAAAGAGGCTCCTCGGTCGTCTTGATTGACCGAAGGTCTCGCCCACCACCTCGACCGACTCGAGTTGGTTCACAGTGCCGGGCCGGTATGAAACGGCCAGTATGTCGACACAGTGATTGGGGGCTACTCCCCTTCGCTGTCACCAAGGTTAGGAGGCGTCCGACGAAAAGTCCAATGCAACAGCAAGTTTGGGCTCCCGAAATCTGTTCTGCGGGAACCGGTCACGACGCGAGGAGCATCGCCAAAACTGCGGTGTCGGGATCGCTGATCGGATCGAGTCCGACGCGGCTCACCATCGACGTCACGGTGCCGTCGGATTCCGCTTCCACCCAGGCCGCGCGGTGATCCAGACCGAGATGGGGGAGCCCGGGAAGAAGCACGCAGCCGGAGGCGGCGCCTGCGCATTCGGGGAGCGTCGGAGTGGTTTCCGACGGTGGATGCAGCATGAGAATCGCGGGCGGCTGGTGAAGCGCGAAGCGCCCTGGTGTGACGGCCATCTCACCCACGACGGGTCCCTCGGACAGAATCAGCCCCACCGTGCCAGGTGCGGGATCGTCCGGAAGTTCCTCCCGGGCACCGAAGACCGTCGACGTGGCGAGGAGCCCTGGCATCGATGCGATCTGAACCGCCAGTGCGAGAAACTGTGCCCATTCCTTGGTGGTGTCCGGCCACCGACCGGAAATGACGAATCCGCGGAGTAATCCGGCGGCATGGAAAGGGGAAACCCCGATGAGATCTCGATCGTTCATCTCGTAGCTCCCTTGGGTCGTTCCAGACTTCAGTTCTGGTACACCACGTTGGGTAGGAGAAGCATGGATCAGAACGGTGCTGGCACACAAGACGGTACGAGTGCTAACGGTTTGCCAACCGCTTGAATGGTCCATCCATACGATCAGATGGAGTGGAAGCCACATTCAAGCGGACGTTCAGTGCCAGAACGCACGAATGGGCCACCGCGACGTGCGCGATGGCCCATTCGAGCTGAACAACTTACGGGAAGATGAGACCCGGAGTCTTGGAAGTCGCAGCTTCGAAGCGAGCCTGAACGTCGGCCCAGTTCACGACATTCCAGAACGCCTTGACGTAATCGGCCTTGACGTTCTTGTACTGCAGGTAGAAGGCGTGCTCCCACATGTCGACCTGGAGCAGCGGGATGATGCCGAGCGGCACGTTGGCCTGCTGATCGTAGAGCTGGAACGTGAGGAGATTCTTGCCTAGCGAGTCGTAGCCCAGGACGGCCCAGCCGGACCCCTGCAGGCCGTTGGCAGCGGCGGTGAACTGCGCGCGGAACTTGTCGAACGAACCGAACTGGTCGTCGATTGCTGCGGCGAGCTCGCCTTCGGGCTTGTCGCCACCGTTGGGGGAGAGGTTCTTCCACCAGATGGAGTGATTGACGTGCCCGCCGAGGTGGAATGCAAGGTTCTTTTCGAGCAAGAAGATCGAGCCGTGGTCCTCGTTCTCACGGGCCGCGGCGAGCTTTTCCAGCGCCGTGTTGGCGCCGGCGACGTACGTTGCGTGATGCTTCGAGTGGTGCAATTCGTTGATCTCGCCCGAGATGTGTGGCTCGAGGGCGGAGTAATCGAAATCTAGGTCGGGCAGTGTGTACTCGGACACGTGTTTCCCTTCTCTGTCGACGCCGCGCATACCGTGAATCCCACGGCGCGCTCGTCTACTGCGGATCGTCTCTCGGGTTCAACCCAATCTCATTAGTACCCCTAGTGCAACAGTTGTAACCGAGATCCATTTCTCGGAATAAAAACGCGCTGCCGCGACATACCACCTAAGGTCACAGCGAGGTCACAGCGCGGCTCTACGATTCGTCCAGCAGATGAACAGGAAACTAGGCTGGCCGCGTGAGTCCCTTGCGCAGGCCGAGCGAGCGAGTCGACAGCCAGTCGACCGTTCATGCGCCACGCGTCGAACTTGCCGGGGCCAACCTTCTACGGCTGATCGCGGTGCTGGCCGTGCTGTACTCCCACATCTCGTTCTACTTGATCGACGATCGAGGCGAGGGCTGGTGGGTCATCGACGTCGTCTACAGCGTCCTCATCCAGGAGGCGGGGCTCAACAACCATCTCTCGTTCGTCGGTGTCGCGATATTCATGCTGCTCACCGGGCTTCTCGTCACGAGATCGGCAATGCGGCAGTCCCGACGAGATTTCACGGTCAGCCGCCTCTCTCGGCTCGTTCCGGCGCTGTGGGTGTCCGTGGCGCTCGCCGTCGTCCTGGTCAGGCTCGGGATCAACGGCATGTTCAGCGGGCAGAGTGGCATCAGCAATTCCGAGGCCGCACTCAGCTTCGTCCTCGGCGGGTTCTTTCTGAAGCCGGAGGTTGCCGTCCTCGGAGTCACGTGGACCCTGACGGTCCAGCTGTTGTTCTATCTGTACTGCGTCGCAGCGCGAGACATCCTTCGCACGCGGCCGATCGTGGTGCCGCTTCTCGGTGCCGCGCTGTGCGTCGTGGTGCTGCTCTACAACTTCTACATCCCACAGCCGTGGTCGGTGCCGATGCTGTCGAAGATCGCGGCAACGCTGCCGACGCTGTTCCTCGGTCAGATCATCTACCTGGGCTGGGCGCGGATCGTCTCATGGCGGTGGGTGGTGCTCGCAGTGCTCGCGCAGGCCGAGGTCATACGGCTCGCCACGAACGTGCATGCCTATTGGGCGGGCGATCAGTACATGTGGACGATCATCGTCGTGACCGGCCTCGTGTTGCTGCTGGGTAGGTACGACGGTCGAATTGCGCACTGGCGAATCGTGCACTGGACGGGCACGCGGAGCTACGCCATCTACCTCGTGCACACGCTGATTCTGTACCGGGTCTACGAGAACGTCGTGCCGTACACCGGACCGACGGGTGCCGTGCTCGCGTTCCTCCTCGTGACCGCAGCCGTGTCGGAGGCCGTCTACCGATGGGTCGAGGTGCCGGCTGCCACCTGGCTCAACGGCCGATTCCGACGCGCACCTGTGCGTTCGTAGGACGGCCCGGCTACTTGGGGGTGACCCCGATCAGCGGAGCGAGCTGTGAGGCAATCGGATTGAGGTTGAGCTTGTCGGGATCCACCTTCGGCTTGTCGTCCCACGGTTGCGGTGTTTCGGGGTCGGCGAAGACGATTCGACTTGCTGAACGGACGCCGGTGACGCTGCCGTGCGGCGTCGTGCAGTTGGCATCCAGGTTGAGAGGGTAGTTGCTCTCGGTGGGGTCGAAGTTCGGATCCTGCTCTTTCTCTTCGCTCAGTATTTGCTGCGAACGTTCGTAGCCGATGGTGCATGGGGGTGGATTGTTCGTTTCGAGTACCAGGCTGAGATGTGCAGTGCCGTCGCCGGGAACGATAGTGCTGCCGCCCGCGGCGAGAGTCGGTAGAAAAGCGAGGAGCGGCTGAAGCGCGAACGAACTCGGCGCCATCTGCTCGGCGACCGATTCGATGTTGGTAAGAACCCCCGTCAGTGACGGCCCTCCTTCGGCGATGAGCGATCCGATCTGGTCGCTTGCGGCCGTGCCGGTACCGATCAGCCGTCGGATATCGGGGTCGTTGCTTCTCAATTGCGCGGTCACGAGGTTCAGATCGGCGCTGAACTGGCGAATCGCCGAGGACTGCTCCGACTGGGTATCGAGCACTGTCCGACTGTCCTCGATCAAGGCGAGCGTCTGTGGCAGGGCGGCATCGGCCGACTCCGACAGTGTTCCGAGTGAATCGAGGAGCACGTTCAGGTCGGTACCTCGACCGTCGAGTGCCGTACCCAGCTCGCTCACTACCGTCTCGAGACCGGCGATCGGGACAGACGTGACCAGCCGATCGGTGCTCGCAAGAAGGTCCTCTACCGGAACCGGGATTTCCGTGTCGGCTGTAGCGATCTCCGAGCCGTCCTCGAGGTGGGGGCCGGACTCGGTGGTCGGCCGCAGGTCCACGTACTGCTCGCCGATCGCCGAGCGACTCGCGACGACGGCCTCGGTCGACGCCGCAATTCTCGGCCCGCCATTGTCGAGCAACAGCTCGACGGCTACGCCATCGGATGTCAGCGACAGCGCGCCGACCGTCCCCACCGGGACACCGCGGTACGTGACTTCGGCATTGGAAAATATGCCGCCCGAGTCCGCGAAGTGTGCGCTGACCCGGTACTGACCGAACCCGAGAAGGTTGTCCAGGCGCACGTACTTCGCCCCGACGAACGTCACGCCCACTACTGCCACGAGCGCGAGCGCGACGAGTTGGAACTTCACTTGTCGACCGTTCACAGGTCACCTTCGGGAAATAGCCGGTGAAGCCCTTGGATCGGATACATGGGGGCCTTTGCGCGGGAGGGCATTCGGACGTGTGTCCGAGTGAGTGCCATCACACTGACATCTTATTGGCACAGTGTCAACAAGCTGCCTGCAGGGTGCCCTCACAGCTGCGGCATGACCTCCGACGCCACCAGTTCGAGGTGATCGAGATCGTTCAGGTCCAACATCTGCAGGTAGACCCGTGATGCACCCAGCTCGCCGAAGCGACCGATCTTGTCGACCAATTCGGCGGGAGAGCCAGCTGCTCCGTTGTCGCGCAACTCCGAGACCTCTCGGCCGATGACCGAAGCACGGCGTGCGATCTCCTCCTCGGACTTGCCGCAACACAGTACGAGCGCGTTCGAGTAGACGAGCGACTCGGGAGCGCGCCCGGCTGCCGTCGCCGCAGCACGCACACGCTCGAATTGCGTCGCGGTGGCGTCGAGCGATGCGAAAGGGATGTTGAACTCGTCGGCGTACTGCGCGGCCAGCGCCGGGGTGCGCTTCTTGCCGCCGCCGCCGATGAGAATCGGTGGGCGCGGAGACTGCACCGGCTTGGGCAGGGCAGGTGAATCGGTGATGGGGAAGTGCTTGCCGTCGTAGGAGAAGGTCTGACCCACGGGTGTTTTCCACAGTCCGGTGATGACTGCCAGCGACTCCTCCAGCTTGTCGAAGCGTTCACCGAGGGCAGGGAATGGAATGCCGTAGGCCTTGTGCTCGTCCTCGAACCATCCGGCTCCGATCCCGAAATCGACACGACCACCGCTCATCGCATCGACCTGAGCGACGCTGATCGCGAGCGGACCGGGGTAGCGGAACGTCGCCGAGGTGACCAGTGTGCCGAGGCGAATGGTGGATGTTTCCCTCGCGATGCCGGCCAGGGTGATCCAGGCATCGGTCGGACCGGGGAGCCCCTCGGAGTTCATGGCGAGGTAGTGATCGGAACGGAAGAATGCGCCGTAGCCGAGCGTTTCCGCGGCCTGCGCGACGCGGAGAAGATCGTCGTAGGTGGCACCTTGCTGAGGTTCGGTGAAGACGCGAAGTTCGATAGCGGCCATGATCCGAGTCTAGGAGCGGTCGAACACTGCTCTTGCCTGTGGATAGAAACCTGCATTTGTCCCGTTTCTGTGGATCGGTCTGTGGATAATGTGGATAACCTCTTTGTCCGGCGACCGGGTCGCGCGATCCGTGGGTGGCAGCACCGGTCGATCGCGTGACAAGATCGGATATGTGTCTGCTTCGGATCTGTCCTCCGTGCCCGCCGCCGAACTTCCCTCCGAGTGGAGCGAGTCGGTAATTCTGCTCGACGTTCGCGAGGACGAGGAATGGCAGCACGGCCATGCTGCGGGTGCGATCCACATTCCGATGGCCGAGATTCCCTCCCGCATCGGCGAGGTGGAACCGGATGCCGAACTGTTTGTCGTCTGCCGTTCAGGCGCCCGCTCGCTTCGGGTCGTGGAGTATCTGGCTCGGATCGGCTACGAGGCGAGCAACGTCGACGGTGGCATGGTCGCTTGGAACGAAGCCGGGCGTCCGATCGTGCGTGACGACGGTGCGGAGGCGAGAATCCTCTAGTGTCCGCATTCCAGGTCTGTGCGCGCTGTTCGACGCGGTGGCCCGTCGGGACTCGTCCGGCGGTGTGGTGCAGTCGGTGCCACGGCATACTGCTGTCGCCTGTCTCCGCGCAAGCTCCCGCCGCAGGACAGAGAAACTTCAAGTGGGTCGCCCGCCGCCCGAAGAGCAAGTCCCCACGCCCTCGTCGGACCCTGCAACCCCGAAGCCCCCGAACGCCGACGTACGACGAGATGCCGCGATGGGGACTGATCGATCGGCCGACCACCTCGCATGTCGAGCGTGAGCCTCGTCTTCAGCGCTGGGCGGGAGCGGCGTCGGGCCTGCTGTTGCTCGTCGGTGCCCTGCTGGTGCTGGCTGCGATCGCCGAGCTCTTTCGATACGGAATCCTGCTGTACAACCGGACGCGGTTGGTGAGCCAGACGACGCTGGTCCTGTCCGACGCATTGGTGCTCTTCGCCGAAGTCGCGTCCGTATGTATCGGCATCGCGGCAGCGGTTGCGTCGGTGTGCTGGCTGGTGGACAGGCGTCGGTCGATATTCGACCGGGCCGGAGCGCGCGATCCACGCAGTGCCCGAGGGATCTTCGTCGGAAGTCTTGTTCCAGTGCTTTCTCTCGTCATGCCCGGCGTGTTTCTCACCGAATTGGTCGACGTGCGAGGCCGCGCGGATCAGGCCCGGTTGCGTGTCCTGGTGCGTATCTGGTGGGCTGCGTGGGTCGTCAACTGGGCCCTGGTGCTCGCCGCGACGCTATGGCGTTTCGAGGACTCGCTGCAAGCGCAGGCCAACGGTGTGTTGTTCTCGGCGTTCGTTGCTCTCGTTGCGGCAGCAGTAGCTTTCCTGACGCTTGTTCTCATGCGAAGCGTCGACGGACTCGGGTGGCGCGGTGGGGCGCGCGCAGCGCCGACAAGGTGGGTCATCGCGGTTCCCGGGGCTGTAGCGGCTTCGAGTGTCTCGGTGGTTCCACGTGAAACAAACGAGGAAGCGGCAGGTGCTTCACCTGCGACGGAGCAGCCCGAGAAGGCGGGCGTGTCATGAGTGGGGATCGGCGAGGTCCCTTCGTCGTCGCGCACCGCGGGGCGTCGGAGGAGAAGAAGGAGCACACGCTTGCGGCCTACGACCTCGCTCTGCGTGAGGGAGCCGACGGCCTCGAATGCGACGTCAGACTTACCCGCGACGGCCACATCGTGTGTGTGCACGATCGACGAGTCGACCGAACCTCGACCGGTACCGGCATCGTCAGTGAGCTCGACTACGAGACGCTGAAGGGGTTCGATTACGGCGACGGCGGTGAACCCGCCGATCTGTTGACCCTCGCTGATCTGATTTCACTCGTGCTCGACTGGAATTCCAAGCCCACGAAGCTGTTCATCGAGACCAAGCACCCGGTGCGCTACGGGTCGCTCATCGAGAGCAAGGTGTTGGCCGAGCTTCACCGGTTCGGTATCGCCCAGCCTGCTTCGGCCGATCACTCACGAGCTGTGATCATGTCCTTCGCGCCGACGGCGGTGTGGAGAGTACGCAGGTCGGCGCCGATGCTTCCCACTGTGCTGCTCGGCGATACCTCGCACTACCTCGGCGGCGGAGCTGCGACTACGGTCGGCGCTACGGCAGTCGGTCCGTCGATCAAGAGCCTGCGTGAGCGTCCGTCGATAGTCGACCGGGCTGCCGCGTCGGGACGCGCGACGTATTGCTGGACGGTGGACGAGAAGGCCGACGTAGAGCTGTGCCGCGAACTCGGCGTCGGGTGGATTGCGACGAACAACCCGGGCCGAACCAAGGCGTGGCTCGAGCAGTAGCCCGCGGAGTGACCCGGGTTCATGGCCTGCGTGTAGGTTTCGGTCGTGGGTAAGAGCAAAAGAAACAGTGGTCCGAAGCAGGACAGCAACCGAGCAGCGAAGCTCGCACAGCGTGAGGCCGAGCGCGAAAGCCTCCAGGCCGCGCCGGTCCGTCCGTTCCAGGGTGTCAAAGCCGAATGCGATCTCGTCGCGATGCGTGAGTTCGTGCCGTCGGCTACGGCGCCCCTCGTCGTCGACGGTCGTTCGATGACGATTGCCACGGTGCTGCCCGGCGCAGTGGCGGCGTTGGTGCGCGAGGAAAGCGGAGATGCGCGGGGATTCGCGGGCTTGCAGGTGCAGGTGCACTCGCCGAACGTCGCAGCTGATCTTTCCAGCGCGCTCTCCTGGGCGTCGATTGCTCAGCCGGGTGAGTCACTCGAATCGGCAGGCCCTGACGGAAACACGCCGGCGCTGAAGGAAGTACTCGATCCGACGCTCGAGCTGGATATCACCGTGCATCAGGATTTCAACTGGTGGATTCCCGAGAACTCCGAGCCTGCAGCCGACGTTGCGGCGACGGTGGAGCGCGCCAATCAGGCGATCATGCCGTCGGCCCGGTTGGAGGGCGAGGGTCTGACGGCTGCCTGGTGGGTCGATGCAGGCGACAAGGCACACCTGCGGTGGGTTCGCCCGGAAAGCGAGGACGAGCTGATGCTGGCTCTCGCTCGTCTGCACGCTGCAGGGGATCTGTCGCTGGGAGAGGGCTCGCGTTACGCCGGTTCGTTCCGGACGCATGGTCTGCTGGTTCCGGTATTCGATCTCGATTCCGAGATGCACCCGGCCGAATGGGTTGCGCCCACAATCGAATTCGGCAACAAGCTTGCCGAGGCGCTCAGCGTCGACGCTCCGCTGACGTCGGAGCAGCGACGATCGCGTGATGGGCTGCGGTCTCGCCAGGTAACTTTGCGCTGACCGGCGGCTCCGCCGCCAGTGGCACGGTTAAGTGCACCGCGTTGCGCTTAACCGTGCCACTCGAGCGCAGCGAGTCCCGTTAGATCGAGCCACCGGCAGCGCGGGGTGCACCTGCGTCCGATCCGGCTGCGCCACCGAACTCACGGGCGACGAACTCTTCGAGATCGAACAGGTTGTGTCCCGCGCGGTCGGCGATGTTGAGCAGCGTCTTCATGCTGGCAACTTCCTCGACCTGCTCCTTGAGGAACCACTGCATGAACTGCTCACCCACGTAGTCGCCTTCTTCGCGTGCAGTGCTCGCGAGGCCGATGATCTGCTCGGTGACGGTCTCCTCCTGAGCGAGGGCTAGGGCAATCGGCTCACGCGCGTCGGTGAAGACAGACTTGGCGGCGTCGACGCCGGTGAGCTCGACGGTGATGTCGCGGTCCAGGAAGTACTGGACGATCATCATCGCGTGGTTGCGCTCTTCGACGGCCTGCGCGTAGAAGTGCTTCGCAAGCTGCGGCAGGTCATGGTTGTCGAAGTACACGGCCGTTGCGATGTACTGATGCGACGCGTTGAACTCGTTGCGAATCTGGTCTCGCAGAAGTGCGTGGAACTTGGAGTGTGTTGTTTCTCTGATGTCTGCGCTCATGACGGCGAGATTATGCTGGTCAGAGGGTGCTTGTCATCCAAGTTCACCCTTATTGAGGTTTAGGTTGCCTAAATAAGACCGCCCTAAATCTTGACTATGACCAGCGAATTGGTCACAATGCGCCGGCCTCTTTCGGCGGGTTTGTGGTGCGGTTCACCCGGGCCGACGTTTCGCGCGCAACGTACTCCTCGACGTCGAACAGTTGCCCTCCCGCCCGGTGCACGATGTTCAGCAGGCTGCGCATACTCGCGACCTCCTCGACCTGCTCCGACAGGAACCACTGGATGAATTGCTCACCGATGTAGTCGCCGTCCTCCCGTGCCGTGCGCGCGAGATCCGTGATCTGCTCGGTGACGGTCTTTTCCTGCGCAAGCGCCAACTCGACGGGTTCGGCGACCTTCGCGAACTCACCGACCACGTCGCCGACCCCGGGAACCGCGACCTTGACGTCCTTGTCGATCAGGTACTGAATCATCATCATCGCGTGGCTGCGTTCTTCGCTGGCCTGCGCGTAGAAGCGTCGGGCCAGCTGGGGAAGATCGTTCGTGTCGAACCACACCGCGATCGCAACGTACTGCTGCGACGCCGTGAATTCGTGACCGACCTGCGCGCGCAGGAGGTCGTGAAATCGGGAGTGGATCTCGGTCGTGGTCATTGCGCTGACGTTACCGTTCGAGGTGGCCGATCAGGGTCCCGACGTTCGAAGGTCCTCGGGGATCTGCCGATCTTCGGCAAGCGCACCGAAGAACTGCGATGCTCGATCGGAGTCCCACAGCAACACATTGCCGACGTCGGTGTTCTCGAATCCCGACACGGGAACAGTCGTCGTGACGAGGTCACTTCGCATCGCCCACGCGAGGGCCGCGAGATTCCAGATGTGGTCGCCTTCGTCCACACTCAGCGAATCCGCGGTGTCCTTGACCAGCGGCCACAGCCGCAGGGGGTTGAGGAACGTCGACGGGCTCGTCGCCTTCGACAACAGCGCCGACATGAACTGACGTTGGTTGTTCATTCGGTCGAGGTCGGCGAGTGCGGTCGCACGAGTCCGGACGAACCCGAGTGCATCGGAGCCGGAGAGTTCCTGGCATCCGGCAGGAAGATCGATGCCCGCGAGGGGGTCGGAGATTGCGTTCTGCAGGCAGACGTCGACGCCACCGATCGCATCGACGATGCCGGCGAAACCGCCGAATCCGATCTCGGCATAGTGGTCGATTCGGATGCCGGTCGCACCCTCGACGGTCTGGACGAGAAGCGGCGCGCCTTCGAACGCGAACGATGCATTGAGCTTGTCCTGGCCGTATCCAGGAATCGACACGTACGAGTCGCGCGGCAGACTGACCATCGTCGTCGCGCCGCCACCCTCGGGAATGTGGATCAGGATGATCGTGTCGGTCCGGCTGGGTCCGGTCTCGCCCCCGGTCGACAGGGCTGCCTCCTCCTCCGGAGTCAGACCGGTCCGCGAGTCGGAGCCGACGAGCAACCAGTTGGTTCCGGGAGTATCCGCGATCCGACCGTCGTAATTGCTCAGCGCATCGACCCGCGTCAGCGAGCTGTCGACATAGTAGACAAGACCACCGAAGACCAACAGCAGAGCCAGAAACGTCAGCCCGAACCGTCTGCCCCAATGCCGTTTCTTGCGTTGGCCCGGCGGTTTCGCGGGCTCCGGGCGCCGTAACGCGCGTTCCGGCGGTGGTGGTCGTCGACGAGGGGGCTGTGCTTCGGGTGTCGACCGCTCGGTATAAGGCTGCGGCGTCTGAGTCGGCGCGTACTCGTTGCGCTCGCTCGGTCGATACTGCTCGGTCGGTCTATATTGCTGGGTCGGGTTCGGCCCACGGGAGACAGCGCCAGGTTCGGGTGCTTGCGACCACGCCTGCTGGCCGGGAGGCATCGGACCACCGGAACGTCCGTCACGTCGGATGATCGCGGTCCCCTCAGGAGGAAGCGGCGGTGGCCGATATCCAGGCGGTGGTGGGCGGTGCCCCGGTGGTGGGCGGTTCCCGGGTGGTTGTGCCCGGTGCCCGGGTGGTTGCTGACCGGGTGCGGGCGGGCGATAGCCGGGAGGGGGCTGATTACCTCGGCCGGGTGGCGGTTGGGTGCCTCGGCCGGCGGGCGGTTGATTGCCTCGGCCGGCGGGCGGTTGATTGCCTCGGCCGGCGGGCGGGGATGTTCGACGGCCGGGCGGAGGACCCTGTCCGGGGTTCCTGCGATCATGCTGGTCGTCGCTCACGGATCGACTGTACAAGCCGAAGGCGGCGACGAAGCTCCGAGAGAGGAGCTACGGCAGCCACGAGAGATGGTCGCGGAGGAGGGTATAGCCGACGAACGCGACGATGTCGATGAGCGCATGCGCGATCAGCAGCGGCCACAGTCGGTTCGTCTTCTGCCAGAAGCGGCCGAACACGATTCCCATGAGCAGATTCCCGACGCCCGCGCCCAGTCCCTGATACAGGTGATACGACCCGCGGAGCAGCGCCGACAGCAGCAGCGAGGAGTTCTCGCCCATCCCGAGACGACGCAACCTCGAGATCAGGTAGGCGACTACGACTATCTCTTCGGCCCCGGAGTTCGCGAATGCGTAGGCGATGAGGGCGGGGATGCGCCACCAGTGGTCGTCGATCGTGCTCGGAACGACGGTGAGGTTGAGGCCGACGGCGTTCCCGACGAGGTAGAAGAGCAGGCCTGGTAGGCCGATCAGCGCTGCGAGGCCGAGTCCTTGAACTAGGTCCGTCTTGGCGCGAGGTCTTCCGAGGCCGACCAGTCGCGGTCCGAGGCCGGCACGCCACAGAAGGTAGAGCCCGAGAGCGCCCCACGCGCAGAGCCGGAGTATCCGCAGAACCTGGTAGAGCAGGTCGATGATGCCGAGCGAGGAACTCGACGTGTTCAGCGCGACGGTCTGGTCGGCGAGACTGCCGGCAAGCAACGCGTCCTCGACGAGCGAGAGGATGCTGCTCAGTCCGCTCAGGCCGAATGTGACCAGCAGGACGATGGAAATCTCGATGATGATCGCGCGTCGTTCACCCGGATCCGGTGGAGGGCCGTCGTCTCGCTTGTCGGGTTTGATCCAGCCCTTCACATCGATCACCGAACAAGTATGGGCTAGCTCCTGGCGCGCAGCCCGTTGAGGAAGGGGCATCCGGCGAGCACTCGAATCGCTCGGCTCAGCGCCGTGGTGTCGTCGACGGGTTCGGCGAACCCCAGTCGTACGTCGTTGTCTCCGTAGTCGCTTTCGATCCGCAGTCGAATACCGTAGCGGTCGATGCCCAGCGGCCGGATGCGCCCCTGTCGGAGCGATGGCGGGAGGCGTCGGGCAAGTTGGTTGACGAGATCGGTGTGATCCGCGTCGAGATGCTGGAGCCAGCTGGTTTCCATCTCCCAGAACGGATCGGGAGCGGCCGCGAGCAGGTCGTCCACAGCGACCGGCTCGGCTCCGGTGCTGTCGGCGACGACGGCCGAGGAGAGGATCAGACGAAGGAGCACGGTGCTGTGTCCGACGTCGAGCAACGCGCCATGTGGGTGCTCGGCGGCGACTGCGGCCGCCATCGGACGCATGAGGGAAGCCGGGACGGGACGCAGTTCGCCGCGCAGCCAGACGAGCGATCGGACCGGTTCACGCAGTGGTAGCGGCGCATGATCGGTCAGTTCGAGGACCGCCGGAACGCCCGAGCGGGTCGAGCGCCACGCGATGACGCCTGCCGCGGATTCGGTCGGTACTGCCAGGACTATCTCGCCGTTGGAACGCAGGTGATGAAGAGTTGTCAGGACAGGTTCGCTGCCCTCGATCGCCAACGCCGCATCCTCTGCGCGCGCACATGCGCTGCGGACTCTTTCTGCGGTGGACGGTCCGGTAGTCGTGGCGCCGAGCATGGGCTCCTCCGATGCGGTTGCTGGTAGGTGAGGCAAACCTAAGTTAGTTGACGCTTGCCTGTATCGCAAGTGTTGGACGCATTTCAGTCCGCGCTAGCGTGTGTCGAGTGTCCGTTCCTCTGACCTTGGGCGTCCCCCATCGACCCGACCCGCAGGCCCTTGTCGCGGGACTGCTGCATCAGCGCTGTCGCAGCGCCGTCGACCTCAACGAGCGGCATATCGCCCTCTCGGCGGGCCCCCCGGTGGTGGCTGCCTCGGTGTTGGCGGCACTGCCGTCGGGCATCGATCTGGGCAGGATCGTCGTGGATCTCGATATCGATCCCGAGGAGCTACGCGGAGGCTCCGCTGCGTACGAGGTCGTCCGCTTCCACGTGGACGCCGACAACGAGACGGTCGAGGAAGCGACTCGACTGCGATTGCCGTCGCCGCTGGTGATCTTCCCCGAGCTGACGGACGCATCGGTGATGGATCTCGTCACCGTCATCGTCGACGCGCACCGCACGCCCGGTTTCGCTGCGTCGGCCTCGCCGCGTCACATCGCCGACATCCTCGCGGTTGTCGCGCACGCCGACGTCGGTGTGTGCGCACGGGCGGGCAACGGACAGGACGTGCTCGCAATTCTCTCGGCGACAGTCGCCGCACTACGAGGCGACGATATCCAGACCGCGCTGTCCGATCCCGACCGCGACTCGTTGGCGGTGCTGCGCCCGGAAGCCGCCGAGGCGGTGCGCACCGTTCTGCTCGGAATCGAGATCGACGATGCGGCCTCTGCCCATCGCGAACTCGTGACTGCACAACTGGTTCGGCCATTCTCGGCAGACGGTCCGCCGCCGACCACGTAACCTCGTCTGCGTGCCAAGAATCGCGTATTTCGGTCCGTCGGGAACCTTCACCGAGATGGCGCTCGGCCAGTTCGAGGCGGACGGGATGCTCGCCGAGCTCGGGTTCGTCGGCCCGATAGAGCGGGTTCCACTCTCGAGCCCGCCTGCCTCTCTCGACGCTGTCCGCGAGGGCGACGTCGATGCAGCGGTGGTGCCGATCGAAAGCTCCGTCGAGGGCTCGGTATCCCCGACGATCGACGCTCTCCGCGTCGGCAGCCGGCTCCAGATACTCGCCGAGACCGAGGTGGATGTCGCGTTCTCGATTCTCGGCGCGCGTGGAATCGAGTTGGCCGACGTGCGGAGCGTACGGGCGTATCCCATTGCGGCGGCCCAGGTTCGAGTGTGGATGGAAGCGAACATCCCCGATGCCGAAGTGCAGTTCGCGTCCTCGAATGCGGCTGCGGCGCAGGACGTTGTGGACGGACTCGCCGATGCGGCCGTGTCGACCCCGCTGGCGGGTGAGTTGTTGGGACTGTCGACGCTCGCAGGTGGCGTCGCCGACGTCGAGAATGCTCGGACGAGGTTCGTTCTCGTCGCGACGCCCCGACCCGCGCCGGCCCGAACCGGGGCGGACCGCACCGCACTCGTGCTGATGCCGGAGAATGTTCCCGGTGTTCTTCATGCAGCGCTGGGGGAGTTGGGGATTCGCGATATCGACCTCACGAGGATCGAATCACGTCCTACGAGAACGCAATTCGGGACCTACTGGTTCTATGTCGACTGTGCGGGGCACATCGATGATCCGGCCATGAGCGAGGCCATGGCTGCACTGCACCGAAAGATGCAGCTCAGGTTCCTCGGCTCGTGGCCGGTGGCGACGGGAACAGGACGTCGTCCTCCTTCGTTGGACGAGGAGATCGATTGGCTGAACAGGCTTCGCAACGGAGAGGGGGACCGATGACGGGAAAGCTCGTACTCGTGCGCCACGGACAGACGTTCTCGAATGTGGACAAAGTCCTCGACACCAGCCTCCCCGGGGCGTCCCTGACCGACCACGGCCACGAGCAGGCACGCCGCTACGGAGCATCGATCTCCGAAGCGACCGTGGGCATCGTGGTGTCTTCGTTCGCGCTGCGAGCTGTGCAGACTGCCGAGCACATTGCCGCCGCGACATCCGTCGTATTCCAGCAACGTGAGGGCATCCACGAAACCCAGGCGGGCCACTGGGAGGGCCGGACCGACGACGTCGCGCACAAAGGATTCACCGAGATCTACGGGCGTTGGCACTCGGGTGATCTCGACGCCCGTGTGCCCGGCGGTGACAGCGGCCGGTCGGTGCTGGATCGGTACGTTCCAGTGCTCGAGGACCTGCGCGAGAAATTCCTGACGGACGTCGAGGCTCCCGACGTGGTGGTGGTCAGCCATGGCGCAGCAATCAGGCTGGTGGCCGCGGTGTTGGGAGGCGTCGACGGCGAATTCGCTGCAGACAATCACCTCGACAACACGCAGAGCATCGAGCTCGTACCCGGCGCACGCGGGTCGTGGTCCTGCGTTCGCTGGGGCACGTTCGTCCCGCCCTTCGATGGCAAGGGCAGCCGGATCGCAGACTATCCGATCAGCTAGCTGCTCGCGTCCGCCGTCAACTCCCTCAGTGCCGATTTCATCCTGATGTCGGTGCCTGCCGAGAGCGTCGACCAACGTCGGCCGTCGGCTGCGGTGCTCGACGTGGCCGCAATTCGGCCACGGTGGGTGTCGAAGAACGCAACAGGATGCGCGCCCGTCGTCCGATTGCCGGACCGGATGGCGACCGCCGTGATCTCCGCATGGCCCGAGCACGTGCTCATCGCCGACGCGACGTCGAATGCCACGTCCGTGTCGATGCCGATCCGGGTCAACCGTGCTGCCGTTCCACTCGCGTCGGCGGGAGTCGCGTCGAGCGCCTCGGACAGCAGATCGGTCGGTGCGGACAGACCGCGGAAGTCCATCGCGCGGCCCGGCCCAAGAGCACCGAGCAATTCGGTGGCCGCATCGCTGCGCACCGGCCGAACGGTGAGTGGACCGCCGTTCCTGACTGCGATGACGGTCCCGGCGTCGCCCTCGGCCACACACACTCTGACCACGGGGACATCGTCGGTGAACGGCCGCGGCACCAGTCGGGCCGAGACGTACCATCGTGGCTGCTCCAGAATGCGCAGCCAGGCCTCCACGTCCTGGTGAATCCGACCGTCGCGAACAAGCCCGTCCTCGACGAGGCGGTCGTGCCCGCGGGTGCGCGCGTGGCGGCTCTCCTCGAACGTCGCGAATCGCGGAAAGACATCGAGAACCACCGGTAGCTCGACGATGTTCAGGCTGTCGACGAGGAAATCGAGCCGGTCGGCATCCAACTCGGCTGACGGCAGTGTGTGTCCGAGCGGCTGGGTTCCCAAGTCGATCAACGATCGTTCCATGTCGGGTCCGCGCCGATGACCGATGGTGCGACCGTGCGACCGTCGGCGAAATGCTCGAATTGTCGTAGGTAGCCGGGAGTGTCGTGTTCGTCGTCGTCGCTTCCGCCGGACTGGCTCCCGCCCATCGGGGCGCCACCATGAGTGCCGCGGGCTGCAGCTGCCGGATCCGGCTGACTCCCACCGAGCAGTGTTCCCGACCCCAGTCCGGTGGCACCGCGCTCGCCGCCCCCGGTCATGCCCGAGGATCCAGCGATCGGACCGCCGAGCTTCGATGCACCCAGCGCGCCGAGACCATCCCCTCGGCCTGCTCCGCCGCCTGCGCTCGCGAACGAGCTGGCTGAGACTGCACGAGTCGATGCGAGTCCGGCGGGTGCCGACTCGGCCCGGAACGTCGCCGGCGACCCGCCCTGTCCGCCGCCACCCGAGCTCATCAGAGTGGACGCCGCTGCGCTACCGATGTTCGACGCTGCCGATGCCACCGTCGTCACCGAGGAACCGGCAACCGAGCCGGCGGTGCTGGCGATCTGTCCGGCGGCACTCGCCAACGCCGGATTTTGCAGGGCGGCGGTGGCGGCTGCGATGGCAGCCTGCGCCGGAGAGGTTCGGGTGCTGAATCCGAATACGTTGGTCTCCGAATACGACGTGGAGTCGGCGATGGGGCGGCCCTGGCTGTCGTACCTCTCGACGCCGCCATCGTTGACGATCTCCGGTGGATGGTCGAACGAGACCTGCACTGCCAATGGCGTAGTTGCGGCCTCGTAGGCCTCCATCACTATCGCTGCCCGGATGTCGAGCGCGCGATCGGCGACCTCGAGGGCCTCCGCGCTTCCGTTCAGGGCGCCGCCGGTCGAGTACGCGGTGTACTTGGCCGATTTGACCGCGGCGATCTCCACGGGATTCGGGATCGCCAACGCTGCAGTCGCATACGCCGCAGCCTCCCCAGCCGCCAGCCCGGATAGCTGTGCTGCCTTCGCTGCCGCACCCTGCGTCCACGCCAGAAAGCCGCCGAGGCGCTCCTGCGCGGCGTTGGCCGCATCGCCTTCCCATCCCGCCGCCAGCACCGCCATCACCCGACCCACGGTGATCGACGCGTCGGTGTAGGCCGCTGCGACGGCCTGCCAGGCTCCGGCCGCAGCAGCAAGCGGGGCTGGTCCCGCGCCCGCCAACAGCGACGCCGAGTTGACCGTCGCGGTGCGCGGCAACCACACCACACCGGTGACTCCGAGTGTCATCTGTTTTCTCCTCTGTGGATCACGTGCGCCGCTCCCGATCGTCTCGTCATGAGGGTGAGGTCAGAGCTCGAGGGCTCGGCCGTGTTCGAAGTCGACATCCCGGTACGCCGCCGCCTGCGCGCGCAAGGCAGCGGCCGTCTCGATGAGTTCCCCGATCGCCTCGGCCGCAGCGGGCGCAAAAGTGGATGCCGAGTTTCGGAAGAACCGGTTGGCGAGCAGGGAAACTTCCTCGCTTCCCGACGGGAGAGTCTGCATCGGCAACGAGGCTGCCGTCAGATTGGCCTGCAACCGAGCTGCAGCAGCATCGAGATCTGCTGCAGCAGCTTCGAGAGCTACCGGATCGACCCGGACTGTGCCTGGCATGTGCTCTCCTCGACTGTTCCATCGCCTATGTGTCGTGGGCACAGCGTTCGGATTGCCGAAATTGCGCCCTCGTAGGAATTGGACGACGGCAACCGTCGATCGGTTCCACCTCGAGCGGAAAAAGCTCAGGTGATTTTTTCGGCGACAGCGCGGAGAGTCCAACGCCCCGATCGGCAGTGGACAGTGGTGGAGGTGAGCGGCGGAATGTCGACCCGCCAGAAGGAATGCGGGGGAGCGTCGAGCGCTGCCACGACGACGGCTCTGACCACCGAAGGATGAGTCACCGCACAGACCCGGCGTGGCTCGGTGCCGATGCGGTCCATCCAGCGTCGGACGCGGCCCAATACAGTGTCGATCGACTCCCCGTCGGGTGGCGTCGTGGAAGTGTCGGTCAGCCAGGCCCCGAGCTCGCTCTCCGGAAGCTCGTCCATCGTCAGGCCTGCCCACCCGCCGTACGTGATGTCGGCGAGTTCGGGCACGATCTCGCCCTGCAAGCCCAACCCCTCGGCCGTCTGACGCGCGCGGAGTTCCGGAGCGATCTCGACACCATCCGTGCGGGCGGTGTACGAGATGCGGCGCAGTGCTTGCAGACCGATCTCGTCGACCGATTCGTCCGAATTGAACCGCGCGCGGCGCAGCGCCTCCGTAGTTGCGTGACTGACGAGCGTTACGCGTGTCACCGAGCCACTCACCGCAGTGATGTTAGTGGTCATTGACAGCTGTAGGCGAGGAGTGCCACAGTTCGCAGGTAAGTGCGACGTGTGCAGGTAATTCGGTGCAAATCCGAAACGGTTGCGCCACTGTGATCGGCCGCCAGCCGAAAGTCAGAAAACTCACCGTCGTAGACGTTTCTACGGGACGCATTCATCCCAGGAGGCACTACCGATATGGCTACTGTTGTAACCAAAGGAAACTCCACGGAGTCGGCGGCACTCGCCCTCGTCGTGACAGCGGTGATTCTGCTTGCATTTATCGTGCTCTACCTGGTCGGATTCGATCAGGGTGCCATCTCGCGTAGCGGGATGTACATGCACGAACTGATGCACGACGGGCGTCACCTGCTGGGTCTTCCATGCCACTGACCAAGACCCTTCTGCAGGGCACCTTCGGCGCGCTTCTGATCCGCGGACTGCTCGCCGGTCTGATCGCAGGTCTGCTTGCCGGTGCCGTCGCTTTCGCAATCGGAGAGCCGCATATCGACGCAGCCATCGCGATCGAGGAATCCACCGGCGGTCATTCACATGCTGAAGACGCCACCGCGGTCCATTCCCACGACGAGGAAGAAGCGCTCGTCAGCCGTGATGGTCAGCGTGTCGGACTGTTCCTGGCCACGGGTCTCGCCGGTCTGGCCCTCGGGGCCATCTTCGCGACGGTTCTGTACTACGCCCGCCGATTCACGAACTTGCCCGGATCGATCCTGGCACTGACCGCTGCCGGGCTGGGCTGGATAGCCATCGAAGCAGTCCCGTTCTTCAAGTACCCGGCCAATCCGCCCGCCGTCGGAGATCCCGAGACGATCGACCAGCGGACCTGGCTATGGCTCGCGACGGTGATCCTTGGACTGGCTGCCGTCGCAGTCGGGTTGTACGTCGCCAAACTCGTAGCCGCCAAGAATTCGATTGCGGTGAGAGTTGCTGCGCCGGTCGCGGCGTTCGGAGTCGTCGTCGCGCTCGGCTACGTCCTGCTGCCGAGCATCAACGAGGTGGGCGAGGATTTCCCGGCTACGTTGCTCTGGGAATTCCGGCTGTCGTCACTCGCAACCCAGGCGACGCTGTGGCTCGGCCTAGGACTGGTTTTCGCGTACCTGACCGATCGGGCGTCCTCGTCGGCCCGGGAGTCGGTCGGGGTCTAGTCAAGGTCCATTCGGTCTAGTCGGTTCTAGTCGGTTCGGCCGCTCGGCTTATCGCTTGAATGGACCACGCCAGCTATCTGTTCGTATGGATGGACCATTCAAGCGATGAGGGGTTCGGCGATAGCCGGGCGGACCACCGAACTATCCGAACCCCAGCTCGTGCAGACGATCGTCGTCGATACCGAAATGATGGCCCACCTCGTGGGCGACGGTGATGGCGATTTCCCGCTTGGCGGTGTCGGCGTCGTCGACCATCTCGAGGATCGGCTTGCGGTAGATGGTGATGACGTCGGGAAGGTGCCCGCTGTATTCGTAGCGTTCGGTGAGCGCGATGCCCTCGTAGAGCCCGAGGATGTCCTCGGTCGGGTGTTCGTCTTCGACGAGGATGACGACGTTGTCCATGCGATCGGTGATGTCCGGCGGGAGTGTGTCGAGCGCGTCGCTGACGGCTTCTTCGAACTCCGCGCGAGTCATGTCGGTGGGAATGTCACCCTCCCGAGGTGATCGGTGCCGCGCCTGGCAGCGGTGTGGGTAGTGCACGACCGTCGGGTGCTGCGGGTGGCGGTGCAGGAGGCTCACCGTTGATGAGGATGTCGCCCTTCGCGGATCCGGTGATCGTCGCGAAACCGCCCTCGTCGAGTTCCTTGCCGATGGAACAGCTCACCTGACGGCTACCGGCGAGCCAGCTCGTCACGTCGATCGTCGACCAGAACAGGGTGAGTGTCTTGTCGCGCAGCGCGGTGTCCGAGCCGAGGTACACGTTGACGGCGGCCGTGCATGTCGGTTCCAGATATGCGTCCTGATCGGCTTCGCTGGGGATTCCGGTCGGGAACTGTTGCTGCAGATCGATGATCGAGGCGACTTCGAATGCGTGTGGCTGGCTGCAGTCGACGGGGTCGGCGGGCACGTTCTGGTTGATTCCGATGCAGGTGCCGACGTCCCAGACTTTCGACTGGTCCTGATCGAGCACCGAACCGGTCATCTGTTGGGGAACTCCGGTGTTTGACGACTGTTGGATTCCGCATCGCAACGTGCGTTCGCCGGACGCCCAGCCCGTCTGGCTGGGAAACATCAGGCCGACGCTGAACTTGCCGTTGGGATCGAACTTGGTGCCGAGGTAGTCGTCGACGACGTCGACGCAGTGTTCGTCTCGCAGCTCGCCGAATCGGAGTGCACCGGGATACGCCGAACCGGGCGCGAACTCGAGGCCCGGGTACGCCGTCATGTCGACGTCCTTGGCGACCTCGAATCGGTGCGGTTCCGCACATGAGACTTCGGCGAGGTCCTGACGGTCGGTCGTGGGGTCGTCCGTCGGCGTCCAGTTCAGGCACGTACCGGGATCGGCCGCACCGAAGGTCTTACCGGTGACCGGTCCGCTGGTCGCAGGCCCTGCTTCGGAATGCGTGCTGATCTTCTCCGGCTGTGAGAAGCCGTCGGAAACGAAGAGTGTGACGGCGGCCGCAGCGACCGCGCCGACGGCGACAAGCGCAAGGACACGACGCGCGACGTGCGCGGTGACCGTGCGCTGCTCACGCTCCTTCGGCTCGCGCTCGTTCGGATCACTGGGGGACATCTCCTCCATCATGCCCGAGTACCTTCGTCTCCTATGACGGCACCACAGAATGACGACGCTGACATGGCCGAGTTGGCTGGTCGGCTGTTCACCATGGCGCGGACGGGCGACACGGAGGCTTTGACGCACTATCTCGATGCCGGAGTTCCGGTCGACCTCAACAACGACTCCGGCGACACCCTCGTCATGCTCGCGTCGTATCACGGCCACGCCGCGACGGTCGGAGCGCTGGTCGAGCGGGGTGCCGATGTCAATCGACCCAACGACAAAGGACAGACGCCGCTCGCTGGAGCTGTGTTCAAGGGTGAGGACGCCGTCGTGAAGGCCCTCGTCGACGGCGGGGCTGATCCGAACGGTGGGCACCCGTCGGCGATCGATGCGGCCCGGATGTTCGGACGCGAGGACTACCTGGGGTTGCTCGACAAGTAAGGTTTGTCTCCGTGATCGACCTCAAGTTCCTCCGCGAGAACCCTGACGTTGTCCGTGCTTCGCAGCGCACCCGTGGCGAGGACCCCGGGCTCGTCGACCTGCTGCTCGAGGCCGATTCTGCTCGCCGTGCCGCTGTGTTGGCCGGCGATCAGCTTCGCGCAGAGCAGAAAGCGCTGGGCAAGAGGGTGGGTAAGGCGTCTCCCGACGAGCGTCCTGCACTGCTGGCGGGTGCGTCCGAGCTTGCCGCCAACGTCAAGGCCGCCGAAGCCGCCCAGAACGAGGCCGATGCCGCACTGGACGCCGCAGCGCGAAAGATCTCCAACATCGTCGAGGACGGGGCTCCCGCGGGCGGTGAAGACGACTTCGTGCTGCTCGAGACCGTCGGCGAGATTCCGACGTTCGACTTCGAGCCGAAGGATCACCTCGAGCTCGGCGAGTCGCTGAACTTGATCGACATGGAACGCGGCGCGAAGGTGTCGGGTTCACGGTTCTACTTCATGACGGGCTACGGCGCGCTGCTTCAGCAGGGCATGCTCCAGCTGGCTGCGCAGAAGGCCGTCAAGAACGGGTTCACGATGATGATCCCACCGGTACTGGTTCGGCCGGAGATCATGGCCGGAACCGGTTTCCTCGGTGCCCACTCCGATGAGATCTACCGACTCGAAGCCGACGATCTCTACCTCGTCGGAACCTCGGAGGTCGCGCTGGCCGGGTATCACTCGGGTGAGATCATCGACCTGGCCGACGGCCCGAAGCGGTACGCGGGATGGTCGTCGTGCTTCCGCCGCGAAGCGGGTAGTTACGGCAAGGACACCCGCGGCATCATTCGCGTGCATCAGTTCGACAAGATCGAGATGTTCTCGTACATCAAGCCGGAGGACGCGGCGGCCGAGCACAAGAAGCTTCTCGAATTCGAGCAGGAAATGCTGGCGGCTGTAGAGCTTCCGTATCGGATCATCGACGTCGCAGGCGGGGATCTAGGTTCGTCCGCGGCACGGAAGTTCGACTGCGAGGCGTGGGTGCCTACCCAGAACGCCTACCGCGAACTGACGTCGACCTCGAACTGCACTACCTTCCAGGCTCGGCGTCTGGGCGTCCGCTACCGAGACGAGAACAACAAGCCGCAGATCGCCGCAACGCTCAACGGAACCCTGGCGACGACGCGGTGGATCGTCGCGATTCTCGAGAACCACCAGCAGGCCGACGGCACCGTCCGAGTGCCGGAGGCGCTGGTCCCGTTCGTCGGGACGGATGTGCTGCGCTAGCTGTACCCTCGGCGTTCGCTTCTGCGCGGGGTCAGATCGTCGGCTTGACGTCGTCCGCCCAGGCGATCCGTTTGGGATCGCCGTGGCATTCGACGATGGCGCTGTGGTCACTGTCGAAGTAGTCCCACGCCCAGGACAGGAATGCGTCGACCCTGCTGTGGGCGCCGCTGAGCAGCGCGGCGTGGACACCGAGCCACGCCGCGAACGCGAGGGGACCTTCCACCTGGTGACGGTGTTCTCCGACCTCGGCGACGGCAGCACCCCGGCCGATCATCGCCATGATGCCCTTGTCGCGGTATGCGAACGCCTTCCTCGGTTTGCCCTTGACGGTCAGCAGAATGTTGCGGGCTGTCCACCCACCTGCCTGCTGCGCGACGGAACCCAACTGCGGCAGCGTCTTTCCGTCCGCACCAGGGATGTTCGCGACATCGCCGACGGCATATACGTTTTCGAACGTGGGGACGGTCAGGTCGGCGAGAACGTCGATGCGGCCGCCGTGACCGAGTTCGGCTCGACAGGTGGACGCGATCGGTGACGCCGACTCCCCGCCTGCCCAGATGACGGTCCGAGACGAGATTCGCGATCCGTCGGACAGCAGTACCCCTTCGGCGTCGACGGCCTTCACCCCGATCCCGAGCCGCACTTTGGCGCCGTGCTCGATGAGCTTGTCGTGTGCATACTTGTGCGATCGAT
Organism: Rhodococcus sp. FG69; assembly: GCF_057808915.1. NCBI lineage: Bacteria > Bacillati > Actinomycetota > Actinomycetes > Mycobacteriales > Nocardiaceae > Rhodococcus > Rhodococcus sp. FG69. The sequence goes on from NZ_JBMDIX010000010.1 coordinate 158,038, forward strand.
CGCTGTACGGTGCGAGCAGTGCAGGCCCGTGATTGATCAGCCAGGCTTCGCCGCGCCCGCCCGGATGATTCATCTTGCGCAGTGCGGTGAAGAGCTCGGCGAAGGCACCAGCGGTTTCGACGCCCGTGGGTCCGCCGCCCACGATGACCACGTCGAGCGGATCGCGCTCGCCCCGCAGGAGATCGCTGACGTGGTGGCGCAGAGTCTCGGCGTCGGCGACCGAGTACAGCGGGAACGAATACTCCTCGGCTCCGGGCGTTCCGAAGAAGTTCGCAGTCGCGCCCGCTGCGAGAACAAGGTGATCGCCCGAGATCCGTTCGCCGTCTGCGACCAGCGAGCGATCGGTGAAATTCACGTCCGCGATCTCGGCCTTAATGACGCGGACCGATTTCATGGACTCGAATATCGATGCGAGCGGCCGCGCGATGTCCTCGGCGGGGAGCTGGGCAGTGGCAACCTGGTACAGCAGTGGTTGGAACTGGTGGTAATCGTTGCGGTCGACGATCGTGACGTCGAGGCCTTTCTTGCCCAGTTCGTGTGCGCACGCAATTCCCGCAAGTCCGGCACCGGCTACCACCACGTGTGTCATGTGTTCCACAGTAGTTCCGCCACCGTGCCCCTGGCGGGTTTATCCTCTGCGGATGGTGCGTCTGCGGTCGTGGCTGCTGAGCGATATCACCGAGCAACCGTCCGGTCATATGGGTCCCTATCGCAAACCCACCAAGGCCGAGCACACGCATCCGTGGTGGAAAGTGATGTGCTTGACGGGTGTCGACTACTTCTCGACGCTCGGCTATCAACCCGGAATCGCGGCACTCGCGGCCGGAACCCTGGCGCCGCTGGCCACCGTCGTGCTGATCTTGCTGACGTTGTTCGGCGCGCTGCCGGTGTATCGACGGGTCGCGCGGGAGAGTCCGAACGGCGAGGGTTCGATTGCGATGCTCGAGAAGCTGCTCCCCAAATGGGGCGGCAAGATTCTCGTCCTGGTTCTTCTCGGATTCGCGGCCACCGACTTTCTGATCACGATGACACTGTCGGCCGCCGACGCCTCGGCGCACGTCGTCCAGAATCCCTTTGCGCCAACCAGTTTGGACAGTGCGCAGGTCATCATCACCCTCGCGCTGCTGGCGCTGCTCGCCGCCGTCTTCCTGAAGGGGTTCACCGAGGCGATAGGCATCGCCGTCACCCTCGTCGGCAGCTTTCTTGCGCTGAATCTCGTCGTGGTGATCGTCGGATTCTGGGAGATCGCGTCCGATCTCTCGCTGCTCACCGACTGGCAGCGCGCCATGACCACCGAGCACGGCAACCCGCTGATGATGATCGCCATCGCACTCATCGTGTTCCCCAAGTTGGCGCTCGGCCTGTCTGGATTCGAGACCGGCGTGGCGGTGATGCCGCAGATCGACGGCGGCACCAAAGAACAACTCGACGGACGAATCCGAGGTGCGAAACGCCTGCTCACCACCGCTGCACTGATCATGAGCGGCTTCCTGCTCACGTCGAGCATCATCACCACCGTCCTCATTCCCGAACAGGAGTTCCAGAACGGCGGCGAGGCGAACGGTCGTGCGCTGTCGTACCTCGCTCACGAATACCTCGGCGGCGTGTTCGGCACCGTCTACGACGTCAGCACCATCGCCATACTGTGGTTCGCGGGGGCGTCGGCGATGGCGGGTCTGCTCAACCTGGTTCCCCGTTACCTTCCCAAGTACGGGATGGCTCCCGAGTGGGCACGCGCTGTTCGTCCACTGGTGCTCGTGTTCGCAGTGATCGCGGTGATCGTCACGCTCTACTTCAAGGCCAGCGTCGACGCTCAGAGTGCCGCCTATGCGACGGGTGTTCTCGTGCTCATCACCTCGGCGTCGGTTGCGGTGTCGTTGTCGGCGGCCAGGCGTGGCCAGCGCGGCCGGGTATGGCTGTTCGGCGCAGTGGCAGTAATATTCGTCTACACGACGGTCGCGAACATCTTCGAACGCCCCGACGGCGTCAAGGTGGCGTCGTTCTTCATTCTTGCGATTCTGGTGGTGTCCTTTTGGTCCAGGGCGACCCGATCGTTCGAATTACGGGCAACGTCGGTCGAATTCGACGAGTTGGCACTTCGATTCGTGTCCGAGGCAGCCGCGCGTGGATCCATCCAGATCGTCTGCCACGATTCCCGGCATCTGGATCCGACCGAGTATGCGGCCAAGGAAGCGCAACAACGCGCGGACAGTCGAATTCCGTCCGAGGAACCGATTCTGTTCCTGGAAGCCAATATCAAGGACGCATCGGAATTTCGGACCGACCTGATCGTGCACGGCAAGCAGAAGGGCGAGTACCGCGTGCTGTGGGTCGACGCGGCAGCCGTGCCCAATTCCATTGCCGCAGTGCTACTGAAGATCCGGGACACCACAGGGGTAAAGCCCGATGCCTACTTCGAATGGTCCGAGGGAAATCCGGTGGCGAACCTGCTGCGGTTCCTGTTGATCGGCGTCGGCGAGGTTGCACCCGTCACGCGTGAGGTACTTCGGCGCGCGGAGCCGGACATCGAGCGGAGGCCGAACGTGCACGTAGGGTGATCTGGTGCGCCCCTCGTTGCGCTTGAATGTCCACTTCCGCGCTATCTGATCGTATGGATGGACCATTCAAGCGGTCAGAAGAACTGTCCCACAGCGAATCCGACAACGAGCACCGCAGTACCACCGATCTCGGCGACGATGAGCGCCCACATGAACGCCTCTGTCCCGTGCACCGGATTCTCGAACTGGTTGTCCGTGTCCTGCCGGATCCCGTGGACCATGTAGCTGACGATGGCCGCGACGAAGAAGAGCGTGACGAGCAATCCGGCGACGAGGTTCACTGCCGTCGGAAAGCCGGAGAACGCCGCCAGAGCTGCGAGTACCAGCGTCGCGAACGAGTACATCAGTGCCGCTCGATGCGCGATGTCGACGTACGGATGGGCCAGAGCCGTCGGTGATGCCATCATTTGCCGGAACTTCCACACTCCCAGCGCGAGCGCCCAGAGCAGGATCAGTCCAGACAACAGCAGCAGAATCTTGGTGTCGATGCCCAGCGTGGTCACAGTGTGCCTCCCCGCCGGCCATCCTAGGGGAGTGTCACCGCTGAGGACTATCTCACAATTAGTTGGGAGTACTTCTATTGGACGTCCAAGTTTGCAAGAATCATGCAAATGACGAGCGTCCGAGACCTGAATGCGCGTGACAAACCCGAAAATTTCGATATCCATACGACGGCGGGCAAGCTCGCTGACCTTCGGAAACGTGTGGCGCAAGCCATGGTTCCCTCCGGTGAGGCTGCCGTGGACAAGGTGCATGCCAAGGGCAAGCTGACCGCGCGTGAACGGATCACGGCACTGCTCGACGACGGGTCCTTCGTGGAGATGGATGCCCTGG
>NZ_JBMDIX010000100.1:0-1430 GCF_057808915.1 Rhodococcus sp. FG69
AGTGTCGAACCTGTTCAAGAACCACATACGCTGCTGCGCAAGCGACAACGGAATGCTCTCCGGCCGCTCCTGCGGCACCAGTGCACGGCGAGCGCCCAACCCAACCTGCGTCTCCACCAGGGAGGCCAAGGCGCCGACCTTGGGCGCGTCGAACAGAATCCTCACCGGAAGCTGCGTCTCGAGTGCTGCGCCCAACCTGGACACCAACTGCGTAGCGATCAGCGAGTTGCCGCCGAGTTCGAAGAAGTCGTCATCGAGCCCGACTCGCTCGAGTCCGAGAACACCGGCGAAGGTGTTGGCAACGATCTCTTCCACCGGTGTGGTCGGTGCCCTGAACTGCGTGGCCTCGAATACCGGGTCGGGCAGAGCATTTCGATCGAGCTTGCCGCTCGAACCGAGCGGAAACTCCTCGAGTACCAGCAGGGTCGACGGAACCATGTACGCCGGCAACTTCGATGCAGCTGCAGCCGTGACCTTGTCGAACTCGACAGTGGTACCGGGCTCGGCGATGACATACCCGACGAGGCGGTCGCTGCGAACGAGCACCACAGCGCGCGCGATCGAGTCGTGATCTGTCAGAACAGCTTCGATCTCACCCAGTTCGATGCGCAAACCGCGGACCTTGACCTGGAAGTCGGTACGCCCGACGTATTCGATCTCACCGTTCTTCGTCCACCTCACGAGGTCACCGGTGCGGTAGAGACGCGACGGCGTCGATGCACCCGGATCCGCGAACGGATCGGCGACGAAAGCACTGGCGGTCAGGTCGGGGCGTGACGCGTAACCCCGAGCCACCTGAGGGCCAGATAGGTACAGCTCGCCCGCGACGCCGACTGGCACCGGGTGCAGACGCTGGTCGAGAATGAGAGCTCGGGTGTTCCACACGGGTGAACCGATGGTGACCGAGTCCTGCGCAGAATGCACCACGCCTTCGGTTGCATGCACGGTGAATTCGGTCGGTCCGTAGAGGTTGTGCAGCGCCACCCCCGGCAGGGCTCGCTCGAAGGTGCGTACGACCGACATCGACAGCGCTTCTCCTGCGGCCAGGACGACACGCAACGATCGGAACGACTCGGTGTCGAATCCTGCTGTTTCGGCGACGAACACCGACAACATCGACGGGACGAACGACGTCATGGTGACCGCTTCGTCGGCGATCACCTGGGCAAGGTAGCGAGCATCGCGGTGGCCGTCGGGTGCCGCCAGAACCATGCGCCCGCCGGTCAGCAGGGTGCCGAACAGCTCCCACAGCGACACATCGAACGTGACGGGTGTCTTCTGCAGCACCACATCTTGCGGACCCATCGCGAATCTATCGGTGATCCAGGAGATTTGGTTGACGATGGCCTCGTGCGAAACCGCCACACCCTTCGGCCGACCCGTCGACCCCGACGTGAAAATCACATACGCCGAATTCGACCCCCGCAACA
>NZ_JBMDIX010000101.1:0-1426 GCF_057808915.1 Rhodococcus sp. FG69
TCGTAGGCATCGATCGCGGCGGCGATGATCGCGACGTCGGCGTAGACGGTCGGACCGGCCGGGGTGCCCGCATCGGTACGGTCGAGCCACCCGGTGTCAGCGGAAGCGGAAATGACTTCCTCTTTGTCGAGGAGGCTGAGCAGGAACGACTTGGTGGTCGTGCCGCCGTCGATGACGACGGTGGTCTCGCGTAGTGCGTTGCGCAGCCGCGCGAACGCTTCGCTACGGTCCCGGCCCCACGCGATGACCTTGGCGACCATCGAATCGTAATCGGGGGGAATGACATCGCCCTGAGCGATACCGGTATCGACGCGGATACCGGAACCGAGGGGGAACTTGAGCAGTTCCACACTGCCCGGTGCCGGAGCGAAACCATTGTCGGCGTCCTCGGCATTGAGGCGGGCTTCGACAGCATGACCGAACTCGGCCGGGCATTCGCCCTCGAGGGCGTCGCCGTCGGCGACGAGGATCTGCAGTTTGACCAGATCGATACCGGTGGTGAACTCGGTGATCGGATGCTCGACCTGCAGCCGGGTGTTGACTTCGAGGAACGTGAAGATCTTCTGCTCGGGCTGATACAGGTACTCCACCGTGCCCGCACCGGCATACCCGGCGGCACGCACCAGTTCGGCGGACACCGACCGCAGGTGATCGGCCTGCTCCTTGGTCAGCAGGGGCGAGGAGGATTCTTCGATGACCTTCTGGTTGCGGCGCTGGATCGAGCAGTCCCGCACACCCGGCGCCCACACATTGCCGTGATTGTCGGCGATGACCTGCACCTCGACGTGGCGGGCGTCGGTGACCAGACGTTCGATGAACACCACCGGGTCACCGAAAGAGCGTTCGGCTTCACCCTGAGTGCGCTCCAACGCCAATTCGAGTTCGTCCTCGGCGAAGACTTTGCGGATACCGCGGCCACCACCACCGGAGCGGGCCTTGATGATCAACGGATACCCGATCGCCGCAGCATGACGGCGGGCATCCGCGCGGGTCTGCACCGGGCCCCCCGACCACGGAGCGACCGGCACACCGACCTTCTCCGCCAACAATTTCGCTTCGACCTTGTCCCCCAACAGACGCATCGCCGCAGCAGAAGGCCCGATGAAGGTGATGTTCAACCGGGCCACGATATCGGCGAACTTCGGGTCCTCCGCCACGAAACCCCACCCCACCCACACCGCATCGGCACCCGACGCCACCAACGCCGCCTCGAGCACCCCGTAATCGAGATACGCCGACCCCACCTCCGGCTTGGCCAACGTCACAGCCTCATCAGCCTGACGAACGAACATCGCCCGCCGCTCAGCCTCGGTATGCAACGCCACCGTCCGAATGCCGTAGTCGTACTCGGCGTTGAGTTCCTTCACAGCCCTGATCAGGCGAACAGCCGCCTCACCCCTGTTGACTACTGCAATCCGCTTGAACA
>NZ_JBMDIX010000103.1:0-1307 GCF_057808915.1 Rhodococcus sp. FG69
ATGCGGGCGGCGTAGTCGGGTGCGTCGGGGTTTTCGGTGAGGTATTGCAGGCTGCCGCGGACTCCGTCGTAGACCTGATCGCGTGCCCGGCGGATCTGGGGGGCATCGAACAGATGGAATCGGAGGTTGCGTGCGACGTCACCGATGACGGGGTAGCGGGCTTGTGTGGCGACGATCAACCGTTCGAGCACCTCGCCGATGTCCGACGAAGGCTGCGCTGCGGTGTCGGTGAGCCAGTGATCGAGCAGTGCCGCGATGACCGGGACTTGATTCTCGATGCGCTGCAGCGCGAGGAAGACGCGGTAGACCGCTTCTTCGAGCTCGGGTGTACGTCCCTCGGTGGCGTCGGCGTCGTAGTGACGAAGCGCGCGAGAAAGCTTGCTGCGGAAAGATTCCGGCAGTCCTTGAATGTCGGAATCGAGTGAATGCAGAAACGAATGGAAATGCTCACGTGGAGAATGGACCCGTTCGTCGGTGTTCTCCTCATCCATCGTCGGACGATTACGCGAAAGCTCGCAGATATCGGCGAAAGTGTTCAGCAACGCCAACTCCGCTTCCAGCACCGCAGTGTCCTCCCGCGGTACCGCACTGCGTAGTCGTTCGTAGTCGGCGAGCAGGACACGAGCCCGTGGTGCACCGACATCGAAACCGGTGATCAACGCCGACAACTCGTTCAGCCGCGCCAACGCCCGGCAACTCGCGCTCTCACCCTCGACGCTGGGAACAGTCCGAAACTGAACCCGCGCGGTCTGCGAGGACGCCTTCTGCTCCCCGGCCTGATCGACCCGCAACAGCGCAGCCCCGGAATCGACCTGCCCGTTCACCGACGCCAACACCTCCCGCACCGTCCCCGCATACGGGGAACGGACCGCGGTCTCCATCTTCATCGACTCGAGCACCACCAACGTCTGACCGGCCTCGACCTCGTCCCCGACAGCGACAGGAACAGCAACGACAACCGCCGGGGCGGGCGCACGCACCAACCCGGCTTCGTCCTGACTGATCTGATGCGAAATCCCATCGACCTCGACGAGGAAATGCGCGGCACCAGCAACCGTGACGACAGAGAAACGCCGGTCCCCGAGCGTCAACCGGCTCTCGTACTGCCCGAGACGCTCGAGATCGACCTGCAGATCTCCACTGTCCCCGTCGACCTGGTAGCGGTGCGGTCCGATCTGACCGACACCGAGTTTGTAGGCCTGGCCCTGGTAGCTCAGTTCGACGGTGCGTCCGACGGTGTGGCTGGCCCGTGGGCGACCACCCCGAGCGGAGGAAAGGAACGCCGCCCGCTCACGGGCCTCCTCGGC
>NZ_JBMDIX010000104.1:0-1257 GCF_057808915.1 Rhodococcus sp. FG69
TGGTTGGGCCCCCGATAGCAGTCCAGCGTCTATGCGATAGCTAATTGGTTTTCTTGCGTCCAGGTTTCCCAGTAGCGCTGCGGCGTCATGCCGTCCAGGGATCCGTGGGGCCGTTCATGATTGTAGATAGCTTTCCATTCCTCGGCCAAATACTTCGCTTCGGCCATGCTGTCCATGATTTCTCCGGAGAGTTGTTCCCTTCTGAATTGGGCGTTGAAGGATTCGATGAAGCCGTTCTGCCAGGGTGATCCCGGGTCGATGAATGCGGTGTCGACCCCGGCGGTGTTGCACCAGGTGACCAGTGCCTCAGCGGTGAATTCGGGCCCGTTGTCGCACCGGACGTAGGTTGGGGCGGTGCCGGTTTCGGCGATGATGTTCTCCAGCACCGCGACCACGTCGGCGGCCTTGAACGACCGGCGCGGGATGATCGCCAGCGCGGTGCGGGTGTATTCGTCGATGACGTTGAAGAACCGGATGTGCCGGCCGCAGGAAGTCACGTCGGACTGGAAGTCGAAGCTGACCACGTGCATGGGGTATTCGGCTGTGAGGCGTTTCTGCTCCCCGGCTCCGGGCCCGGTGCGGCGTTTCTTCCGCGCCTTGGGTTTGCAGGTGAGCCCTTCGTCGCGCCAGAGCCGGCGTACCCGCTTCCTGTTCAGCGCCACGCCGTCCCACTCCGGCTGGGCGAGCAGGTGCCAGCGGGCCTTCCGCCAGCCCCACGCGGGGTGCTTGCCGGCGACGGCGCGCAAGGCTGCGCGGAGCTGCATTTCCTCGAAGCCCATGTCGGGCTTCTTCTTGCGGAACGCGGACCGGTTCTGGCCCAGAAGCGCGCACGCGAAGCGTTCGGAAGCCCCGAACTTCTCCACCGCCATGCGCACGGCACGGCGGCGGGGTTCGGGGCTTAGAATTTTCCCTTGGCCACCTCGTTGAGGATGTCGATGGCCAGTTCCTTCTCGGCCAGCAGGCGCTTGAGCCGGGCGTTCTCCTTCTCCAGCTCCTTGGTCCGTTTGGACGCCTCGGCGTTCTTCTCGGACCCGTACTGGTTCAGCCAGCGGTACCAAGTCGCCTCGGTGACCTGAAGCTCCTTGATGACCTCGACCATCGGGCGTCCGTCATTGAGCATTTTCTGGCCCTGCCGGACTTTGGCGATGACCTGCTCGGGGGTGTGTCTGCGTGCCATGATTCGTGAATTTCCTCCTGTGTCCATTCTCGGACACGAAACTCACACAGACACTGGACTTCTACCTGGGGACCCAACCA
>NZ_JBMDIX010000105.1:0-1232 GCF_057808915.1 Rhodococcus sp. FG69
GGCATCAACGTCGGCGCCCAGCCGTACTGGAACGCCGAAGCCACGATGCTCGCCCACACCAAGGGCATCCTGGTGATGACACCCGACAGCGCCATGGTCCTGACCGGCAAACAGTCCCTGGACTACTCCGGCGGCGTCTCCGCCGAAGACAACTTCGGCATCGGTGGCTACGACCGCGTCATGGGACCCAACGGACAAGCCCAATACTGGGCCCCGAACCTCCGCGCTGCTGTCGACGTACTGTTCGCGCACTACGACCACGCCTACGCTGCTCCCGGTGAGCGCTTCCCGCGTCGGGCGACCACCGCCGATCCGATCACCCGCGACGTCCGCAGCTACCCGCACGTGCACCCGGCATCCGACTTCACCACCGTCGGCGACATCTTCTCGAGTGTGACCAACCCCGACCGCAAGAAACCGTTCGACATCCGCACCGTCATGCGCGCCGTCGTCGACCAGGACCATTCGGTTCTCGAACGGTGGGCCGACATGGCCGACGCCGACACCTCCGTCGTCTTCGACGCCCACCTCGCCGGCATCCCCGTCTCCGTCATCGGTATCGAATCACGCGCCATCCCCCGTAAGGGCTGGTTCCCGTCCGACGGACCCGACCAATGGACCTCAGGCACCCTGTTCCCCAGCAGCTCCAAAAAAACCGCACGAGCAATCAACGCCGCCAGCGGCTCCCGCCCGATCGTGGTGCTGGCCAACCTCTCCGGCTTCGACGGCTCGCCCGAGTCACTGCGCAACATCCAGCTCGAATACGGCGCCGAAATCGGCCGCGCCATCGTCAACTTCGACGGACCCATCGTCTTCTGCGTCGTCTCCCGCTACCACGGCGGCGCATTCGTCGTCTTCTCCGGAGCACTCAACGACAACATGGAAGTCCTCGCCGTCGAAGGATCCTTCGCCTCCGTCCTCGGCGGCGCACCCGCAGCAGCGGTGGTCTTCACCCGCGACGTCAACGCCCGCACCGCCGCCGACCCCGGCGTCAAAGAACTCGAAGCCAAGCTCACCGCCGCAGAGACCGATGCCGAACGCGCGCACCTCCGCGTCGAACTGGCAACCAAGAAAGCAGACATCCGCAACGCCAAACTCGGCGAAGTCGCCGCCGAATTCGAAGCCATCCACAACATCCAACGAGCACAAACCGTCGGATCCGTCCACCACATCGTCCCCGCCGCCGAACTACGACCACAACTCATCGCCGCCATCGAACGAGGAATGGCCCG
>NZ_JBMDIX010000106.1:0-1028 GCF_057808915.1 Rhodococcus sp. FG69
CCACCACCACAGACGAATCCGCCACCACAGACTCCAACACCCGAACAAACCGCTCACCGAACAACACCATCGTCGACTCGTCGAACAAATCCGTCGCATACGTCAACGTCGCCGACAACCCCGCAGGACCACCATCGACATCGAACAACTCCGTCACCGTCACCTGCACATCGAACTTCGCCACCGCAGCATCGAACTCCACCGCCGACACCGACAACCCCGGCAACTCCAACGACGTCCGCTCCAAATTCTGGAACGACAACATCACCTGAAACAACGGATGACGCCCCTGCGACCGCGCCGGATTGAGCACCTCCACCAACCGCTCGAACGGCACATCCGCATGCCCGAACGCCCCCAAATCCCGCTCCCGCACATCCCGCACCACATCAGCAAACGACCAATCCGACCCGAACACCGTCCGCAACACCAACGTATTGACGAACATCCCGATCACATCATCGAGAGCAGCCTCACCACGACCCGCCACCGGCGTACCCACCGCCACATCATCGACACCCGACAACCGCGACAACAACACCGCCAACGCCGAATGCACCACCATGAACAACGACGCATTCAACTCACGAGCCACCACACCCAACCCACGATGCACACCCGCATCCACCGAAAACACAACATTCGCACCACGATTCGACGCCACCACCGGACGCACCCGATCAGCAGGCAAATCCAACTGATCCGGCAACCCCGCCAACGCCGACCGCCAAAACGCCACCTGCTGCGACAACAACGAATCCGGCTCCGACTCCGAACCCAACACCGCACGCTGCCACAACGCATAATCCGCATACTGCACCGCCAACGGAACCCACCCCGGCTCCTCACCACCAGCCCGCGCCACATACGCACCCATCACATCCCGCGTCAACGGCCCCATCGAAAAACCATCAGCCGCAATATGATGCACAACAAACACCACAACAAACTCAGACCCACCAGAACCCGCACCCACCACCTCGAACAAACCAGCCCGAAACGGCACCTCCGCAGTCACATCGAAACCG
>NZ_JBMDIX010000107.1:0-765 GCF_057808915.1 Rhodococcus sp. FG69
CCACCACCACAGACGAATCCGCCACCACAGACTCCAACACCCGAACAAACCGCTCCACAAAACCATCCACCGTCACCACATCGAACAAATCCGTCGCGAACGACACATACCCGCCCACACCCAGCGGACGCCCAGCGTCGTCGTAGCGATCCGTCACGATCAGGTGCAGATCGAACTGCGAGATCCCCGTATCCGCATCCAGACCGCTGACCGACAACCCGGACAACTCGAGCGAACTCTGCGCGAGATTCTGAAACGACAGACCCACCTGGAACAACGGATGACGGGCGGTGGACCGTGCCGGATTGAGCACCTCCACCAACCGCTCGAACGGCACATCCGCATGAGCGAACGCCTGCAGGTCACTGGCTCGCGTCTGCGCCAGCAACTCCTCGAACGTCATCGACGAATCCACCCGCGTACGGAAGACCAACGTATTGACGAACATACCGATGATGTCGTCGAGAGCTCTGTCGCTACGGCCGGCGAACGGGGTGCCGATGGCGATGTCATCGGTCCCGGACATCCGGGACAGGAACACCGCGAACGCCGTGTGCATAACCATGAACAGCGTGCTGTTCGTCCGCCGGGCGAGCTGGACGAGCTGTGCGTGCAGCTCGGCATCGACGATGAAGTCGGCTCTACCACCGGTGTAGGACTGCACGGCTGGGCGCGGACGATCGGTCGGCAGGTCGAGCTGGTCGGGTAGTCCGGCCAGTGCACTCTTCCAGTACGCAACCTGCTGCGAGGCAATCGAATCCGGAT
>NZ_JBMDIX010000108.1:0-721 GCF_057808915.1 Rhodococcus sp. FG69
TCGTCGGGGTTTTCGGTGTCGGGGTTGTTGGGATTCGGGTTGTCGGTGTGGTTGTCGGTGTGGTTGTCGAGTGCGGTGCGGCGGCGGTCGTCGGCTCGTTGTTCGGCGTTCGGGGGTTTCATGCGGGTCGGTAGTGAGGTGGTGTGGTGTTCGTGTTCTGCTGCGGCGCGGTCGAGGAGGTCGGCCAGTGTTGCGCCCGAGCCTGTTCCCCCTGTAGCGGTGTCTGTGGCGGGTGGGTGTGGGTGGGGGCGTGAGTGTGCGCCGCAGGTGCAGGTGCGGTGCGGGGTGTGTGGCGGTGGAGCGGGTGGCGGTGGTGGTGGTGGTGGGTCGTGGTCGGTGAGGGTGTCGAGGTAGCGGCGGCTGGTGGTGAAGATGACTTGCCAGGTGGCGTCGCGGGCCATGTCGCGCAGGGTGGTGGGGTCGAGGTGTCCGTAGCCGTGGAGGTAGGCGGAGTGGTTGTGCAGTCCGAGGACGGTTTCGAGGTCGGCGGTGATGTGGATCAGCGGTGTAGATGGTGGGGTGTTCATGCCGTGGGGGTGGCGGATGGTGTCGGGGAGGGGTCGTCCGCAGGGGCAGTGTCCGGCGTCCGGGGCGCCGAGGTAGGGAGGGCGAGAACCATCGGGTTCACCGTCGCCAGGCCCGCTGTCGTCTGATCCACCGTCTCCGGGCCCAGTGCCATCAGAGCCGCCCTCATCAGGCCCACTGTCGTCGGGTCCACCAT
>NZ_JBMDIX010000109.1:0-704 GCF_057808915.1 Rhodococcus sp. FG69
TGTCCGCAGAGGCAGGTGAGGTGTCCGCCGCGGGTGAGGGCGATGAAGGCGTCGGATCTGCGGGTGTCGAGGGTGCGGGGGTCCAGGGGGCATACGCGTGCGGTTTCGGTGTCGAGGAGTGCGGTGAGTTCGGCGGCGTCGGCTGCGCCGAGGACGGCGGACATGCGGGCCATTCCGCGGGGTAGTGGGGTGAGGCGTACTTTTTTGGTGGTGTTCGCGGCGCGTTTACGGGCGCGGGTGTCGAAGTCGGGGTCCAGGGCGGTGATCATGCGGTCGATTTCGCGGCCGAGTCGTTCGCGGGTGAAGTGTGCGGCGGCGGCGAGGATGTCGGGTTCGAGGGCGGCGAGGATGTCCGGGGCGGCACCGAGTGTGTGGTCTCGGATGGTGCGCAGGATGTCGAGGCTGATGGCGCCGTCGGTGAACTGTTCTCGGTAGCAGGTTCTGCTGCCCCACCACACGTTGAGTGCGGATTCGAGTACTCCGGGTGTGGTGGTGGTGGCGCAGGCGAGTTCGTTGATCGTCGAGGTGTGGGCGATGCGGTCGGCGTCGAGGGAGTGTGGGATCGAGTCGGTGTCGAAGCGTGCGATGCGGGAGTCGTAGAAACGTTCGAGGGAGGCGAGGTAGTCGGCGTGGGCGGCGTTGAACGCGGTGTGGGCGGCGATGGCTTCGTCGAGGCCGATGACATCGTCGAGCAGGGTGTCCTC
>NZ_JBMDIX010000011.1:0-159088 GCF_057808915.1 Rhodococcus sp. FG69
CGAGAATCGACGGAAAACTCGAGCCGACACGCCGACCTAACAAAGTACTACTAGGTTTCGATGGAAGGAAGAAGCGAGTCAGTTCTCGGACCAGGTGTCGTAGATATCGCTGAGGGAGGCAAACCACACGCCGTCGTGGCCGGACATGTAGTCCAGCAACCTTTCGAACATGATGATGTGGTGCGCACGAGCGATCGTCTGCGGATGGACCGTCAGCGCCATGACACCGCCGGGCACGTTCTTGTAGCAGTAGTCGAAGTGATCTTTCCAGCGTTCGTACATCGATGCTGTCGAGTCGAATCCCTGATTGACGCCCGGAATGTACTCGGCAGCCGGGAAGTCATCGAGGAACCAGGAGACCGGGAACTCGAGGATCGGTGAAGGTGTCCCCAGGATGCTGCCCTCTTCCCACCTGACCTCGACGGGTCTCGGGTGGTAGGGCTCGAAATCACGACCCATCAGCGAGGAATCCCATTCGAAACCGTTCTGCTCCAGAATCGACAGCGTATTCTCCGTGAAATCCCATGCCGGCGAACGATATCCGCGCGGCCGGGTGCCGACATATTTTTCGTGCAACTTCAGCGTCTTGTCCATGAGATGCAGCTCGGTGTCGTGATCGAGCGACGGGACCGACTCGTGGTAGCAGCCGTGCGCCGCGATCTCCTGACCGGCGTCGACGATCGTCCGAAATGCGTCGGGAAAGGTCTCCATGGAGTGCGTCGGCGTGCACCAGGTTCCGGCAATGGAGTAGCGCTCGAACAGCGAGAGCACTCGCGGAACACCCACTTCGGCGCCGAACTCACCGCGGGAGAGGTAGCTCGGACTGGTCTTTCCGAACGTTCCCATCCACACACTGTGTGCGTCGAAGTCGCATCCGATGTTGACGGCGATCTTCTTACCTTCGGGCAAGTTCAGGGGCATTACGGTGTCTCCTGCAGTTCTGGAAGTAGGTCGGTCGTGAAACTGCGGTACAGCGGGTTCCGCCGCTGTCGGTCGTGGAACGTCGTCGCAGCACCGGTCTTGCGGTTCTCGGCCAACAGGTCGAGGTCCAAGGTTGCCGTGATGACGTCCTCGACGTTGGTCCGAGCCTCGGCCACAACGCCGTTCGCAGGGAAGCCGAGATCGCAGGGGCTCAGAATCGAAGCCCGCGCCCAGCCCGGTGACAGCGGCGCTCCGGCGAACCCCGCGATCGGAGCATGTGCGGCATACACCTGGTTCTCGATGCACCGCGCTGCAGCGGTATGCCGTACGCGATAGAAGCCCGCTTCGGTGAAGGTGTACGACGGAATCAACAGCAGTTCGGCCCCGCGCCGCGACAGCACAGTGCTCACCTCGGGAATTTCGGCTTCGTAGCACACCGCGATACCGACGGTGACTGCGCCCAGATCGATCGGTTCGAGCAAGTCACCCTCACCCGTTCCCCACTCCGCCTCCGCCGGAAAGATATGTGTCTTCTCGTGGCGATACTCGGTGCCGTCCGGCGTGAACAGGAACGCGGTGTTGAGGAGTTGGTCCCCCTTACGGACGAGATGCGTTCCCGCGAGGATATTCTGGCCTCGTGCTCTCGCAAGCTCCATGAACAGCCCACGGTAGTCGTCGGTGTATTCGGAGATCCGGCCCAGTTCCGAAATCGAGTCCGACTGCCATCCTGGCTTGGCCGTGAACAGCGGCTCGGTGACCAGTTCTGGAAAGACGACGATATCGCTGCCGTCGGTCTGTTCGATCAGTCCGCGGATCTGTGCCGCGAACGCGTCGAAACCGTCGAGCTGACGCATCTCGAATTGCACCGCAGACACGGTGACGCTCCTGCTCATAGTGTTCTCCTTGTCGTTGTTGCTAGCGAGCGAGCAGTCCGCCGTCGATCACCAAGTCGGTTCCGGTGACGAACGAGGACTCGTCGCTGGCGAGATAGACAGCGCCGTAAGCAATTTCGATAGGTTCGGCGCCGCGGCCCATCGGCGTACCTCCGATGACGCGCGCATTGATCTCGGGATCCTGGGCTTCGGCGAGCGGAGTGCGAATCCATCCTGGAACGATCGAGTTGACCCGAATACCCTGCGGCGCATATGTGATCGCAGCGTTGCGGGTCATCGATCGGACTGCCCCCTTCGCCGCCTGGTATGCCGCCACGCCGACTCCACCGACGACGCCCCATGCCGAAGACAGGTTGATGATCGAGCCCGCGCCTGTCGATAACATCGATGGGATCACCGCGCGCATTCCGAGCCACACGCCGGTCTGGTCCACCCCGAGGACACGGTCCCACTCCCCGATCTCGATCTCCTCGATACCGGAGTACGCGATGACACCTGCATTGTTGACCAGCACGTCGATGCTTCCGCGCTCGGCCACTATGGCATCGATCGTCGTCCGCCAGGCGCCTTCCTTCGACACATCGAGCACGATCGGACGAGCACCCTCGATCGCGTCGAAGGTATCGGTCAGATCCGCGGCATAGACGACGGCGCCCTCTGCTATGAATGCCTCGGCCGTCGCGCGTCCGATTCCCTGTTGCGCACCGGTGACCAGCGCGACTTTGCCTTGCAACCTGTTCATGACGGTACGTTCTCTTTCTTCGAAGGGGCGACGGCACTCATTGCGCGAGATATCCGCCGTCGATCGGCAGCTCGACACCCGTGACGAACGCGGATTCACGTGATGCGAGATACACAGCGCCCCAGGCGATATCCTCCGGATCTGCGCCATGACCGAGCGGCGTGGCGTCGAGGTATCGGGCGTTGAGCTCGTCTGTCTGACCGACTGTCATCGGGGTCTTGATCCAGCCAGGAAGGATCACGTTGGCCCGAATACCGTCGCGGGCGTAACTGACTGCGGCATTCTTGGTCATCGTGATGACTGCGCCCTTGGTCGCGTGATATGCGGCAACGCCGGGTACAGCAGTCGACCCGCAGATCGAGGAGATGTTGATAATCGAACCTGCGCCGTTCGCACGCATCGCCGGTATGACCGTTTGCATCCCGAACAGCACACCCGTCTGATTGATCGCGACAATGCGCTGCCACTCGTCGACCGAGGTTTCGACGATGTCGTGGTAACCAGCAACGCCTGCGTTGTTGACCAGGACGTCGACCTTGCCGTGCGCGGCCACGACGTTGTCGATGAGGGCTTTCCACTGAGCCGCATCGGTAACGTCGTGCTCCCGAACATCGACTGCGCTGTCTCTGGTCAACACTTGGACGTCGGTGGCCACCACGGTCGCGCCTTCCAGCGCAAATCGCTCCGCGATGCCCAGCCCGATACCGCCGGCAGCGCCGGTCACGATGGCCACTGATCCGGACAACCGTCCCATCATGGCTCCTTCCGCTCACCTCACCGAGATCGGTGATGCGCATCCGATTGATGCGATGGCTGAACAGTAGGAACCCCAGGGCAGTGGGCACGTCCGTAGATGTACGTATGCGCTCCAGCGGGTCGGAGAGTTTTCGTGGGCGTAACAGGGTCGGGCGATGCGATCGAACGGCACCGGACGCTTCCGCTATGTGTCCTGAATCTCAAAGTGAGACGGATGAGACGCAGATCACGGGGTTCAATCGTGTGCACATCTTCCCGACAAGGCCGGCAACCCCGCTGACCTCGCATCCAGGAGGCGCACATTGAGTAGGCAAAGCCTTACCAAGGCACACGCGAAGATCTCGGAGCTTACGTGGGAACCCACGTTCGCCACACCTGCGACTCGCTTCGGCACGGACTACACGTTCGAGAAAGCACCGAAGAAGGACCCGCTGAAGCAAATCATGCGGTCCTACTTCCCCATGGAGGAAGAGAAGGACAACCGCGTCTACGGCGCGATGGACGGCGCGATTCGCGGCAACATGTTCCGCCAGGTCCAGCAGCGCTGGCTCGAGTGGCAGAAGCTGTTCTTGTCGATCATTCCGTTCCCGGAGATCTCGGCGGCACGGGCGATGCCGATGGCCATCGACGCGGTGCCCAATCCGGAGATCCACAACGGCCTGGCCGTGCAGATGATCGACGAGGTCAGGCACTCGACGATTCAGATGAACCTCAAGAAGCTGTACATGAACAACTACATCGACCCGGCTGGGTTCGATATGACCGAGAAGGCGTTCGCGAACAACTACGCCGGCACCATCGGTCGGCAGTTCGGCGAAGGCTTCATCACCGGTGATGCCATCACTGCCGCGAACATCTATCTGACCGTCGTCGCGGAGACAGCGTTCACCAACACACTGTTCGTCGCGATGCCCGACGAGGCAGCCGCCAACGGTGATTACCTGCTCCCGACGGTATTCCACTCGGTGCAGTCCGACGAGTCTCGCCACATTTCCAACGGCTATTCGATCCTGCTCATGGCACTTGCCGACGAGCGGAATCGTCCACTGCTGGAACGTGATCTGCGATATGCGTGGTGGAACAACCACTGCGTCGTCGACGCTGCGATCGGCACATTCATCGAGTACGGGACCAAAGATCGACGCAAGGACCGCGAGAGCTACGCGGAGATGTGGCGCCGCTGGATCTACGACGACTACTACCGCAGCTACCTGATTCCGCTCGAAAAGTACGGCTTGACCATCCCTCACGACCTGGTCGAAGAAGCATGGAACCGGATCACGAACAAGGGATACGTGCACGAGGTCGCCCGCTTCTTCGCAACCGGCTGGCCGGTCAACTACTGGCGCATCGACACCATGACCGACAAGGACTTCGAGTGGTTCGAGCACAAGTACCCAGGCTGGTACAGCAAGTACGGAAAGTGGTGGGAGAACTACAACCGGCTCGCCTACCCCGGCATCAACAAGCCGATCGCCTTCGAGGATGTCGGCTACCAGTACCCACACCGCTGCTGGACGTGCATGGTGCCCGCTCTCATCCGTGAAGACATGGTCGTCGAGAAGGTCGACAACCAGTGGCGCACGTACTGCTCGGAGACGTGCTACTGGACGGATGCGGTAGCTTTCCGTGGCGAGTACGAAGGCAAGGACACCCCGAACATGGGGCGCCTCACCGGATTCCGCGAATGGGAGACTCTGCATCACGGGAAGGATCTCGCCGACATAGTCTCGGATCTCGGCTACGTTCGCGACGACGGCAAGACTCTCGTCGGTCAGCCGCATCTCGATCTGGACCCGAAGAAGATGTGGACTCTCGACGACGTCCGCGGCAACACCTTCCAAAGTCCGAACGTGCTGCTGAACCAGATGACCGAGTCGGAACGGAACGCGCACATCGCGGCCTACCGCGCCGGCGCCACCGTGCCTGCCTGATCTCAGCCTCGGTGGGCAGCGACTGAGATCAGCCGCTGCCCACCGACTTCAGCGTCATCGAACTGCAGCGTCACCGATACACCCACTTCAGGAGACCCTCGTGGCCGACACCCACCGCATCACCTTCGAACCGGTCGACATCGAGATGGAAGTCCGCGAGGACGAACACATCCTCGATGCAGCGTTCCGACAAGGAATCCATCTCATGCACGGCTGTCGAGAAGGACGTTGTTCGGCCTGCAAGTCGTTCGTCCTCGACGGCGATATTCAGATGGAGAATCACTCGACGTTCGCGTGCAACGAAGCAGAAGAAGACGAGGGCTTCGTACTTCTGTGCCGTACCAAGGCATACAGCGACTGCACCATCGAGCTGCTGAACTTCGACGAGGACGAACTGCTCGGCGGCATCCCGATCCAGACGGTGACCACCAGGGTCGCTTCCCTCGAATCGGTGACCGGCGACATCGTGGCACTACGCCTCGAACCCGTCGAACCGGCAGTGTTCGAATTCAAGCCGGGCCAATACGCGGACCTGCGGATCCCAGGCACCGATGACCTGCGATCCTTCTCGATGGCGTCGACACCGTCGACTCCGGACCAGGTCGAGTTTCTCGTCAAGAAGTACCCGGGCGGCAAGTTCGCGGCACTGCTCGACGACGGAATTTCGGTCGGGGACGAGATCACCCTGACCGGGCCCTACGGTTCGTCCACTCTCAAGGACGGCCACGTCCTGCCAGTGGTCTGCATCGGCGGCGGTGCCGGAATGGCCCCGATTCTCTCGATCGTGCGCCATATGAAGGAAACGGCCAACACCCGACCCGTTCACTTCTACTACGGTGCGCGCACCCCGAACGACCTGTTCTACATCGACGAAATCAACGCCCTCGGTGATGGTTTGGTCGACTTCACCTTCGTTGCCTGCGTATCCGATTCGGTAGGCGTGGCGTCCTCCGGTGCGATATCGGTTGAAGAAGGCAACGTCACCGACGTCGTCCGGCGACTGGAACCCGGGATCGCCAAGTCGGAGGTCTACCTGTGTGGGCCTCCCCCGATGGTCGATGCCGCGCTGGAGCTCCTGGACGTATGCGGAACACCGACGGATCAAGTCTTCTACGACAAGTTCACCAGCCCGGCATTCGACTAGACCGCTTCACCGATACCAGCCCACACCTCAACCGAGAGGCCAGACATGACTGCAACCCAAGACTCGACTGTCACGGCGGAGCCGAAGCACCGCAGCTTCCCCACAATCGAATTCACCGATTCCGAAGCCGGCGCGAAGGAATTCCCCAGCTCGAAGAGCCGCACCTACAGCTACTACACACCGGCCAAGCGCCGGGCAACGATGTACGAAGACGTAACCGTCGACGTGCAGCCCGACCCCGACCGTCACCTGACACAGGGGTGGATCTACGGCTTCGGCGACGGCCCCGGTGGATACCCCCAGGACTGGACAGCCGCGAAATCGTCGAACTGGCACGAGTTTCTCGATCCCAACGAGGAGTGGGACCAGACCATCTTCCGCAACAATTCCGCAGTGGTGCATCAAGTCGAGCTGTGTTTGAGCAACGCCAAACGCGCCCGTGCGTACGACGGTTGGAACACGCCGTGGCTCAAGTTCATCGAGCGAAATGTCGGCGCGTGGATGCATGCGGAGAACGGTCTGGCTCTGCACGTGTTCACCTCGATTCAGCGTTCGGGTCCGACCAACATGATCAACACCGCTGTAGCCGTCAATGCCGCCCACAAGATGCGCTTCGCGCAGGACCTCGCCCTGTTCAACCTCGACCTGTCCGAGGCAGTTGTCTCGTTCGACGGGTCGGCGCACGTCGATGTATGGAAGAACGCCCCGGAATGGCAGCCGGTTCGGGAAGTCGTCGAGCAGCTCACCGCGGTGCCGGACTGGTGCGAGCTGCTCTTCGCCACCAACATCGTCTTCGAGCAGCTCGTCGGATCCCTCTTCCGCACCGAGCTGGTGATGCAGATTTCCGCCCGAAACGGCGACTACATCACGCCCACCATCGTCGGAACAGGTGAACACGACTACGACCGCGACTTGAATTACACCCGCACACTGTTCCAGCTCCTCACCCACGATCCCGAGCACGGCGAGGCAAACCGCGCCTTGTTCGGTGAGTGGATGACCGTCTGGGTACCCCGGTGCCTCGACGCGGCACGGGCGCTGCAGCCGATCTGGTCTCAGCCGGCGGACAAGGCCGTCACGTTCGCCTCCAGCTTGGACGCAGCCATCGCCAAGTTCACGGTTCTGCTCGAATCCCTCGGCCTCGACATCCCCAAGGAGTTGGCACGATGACCATGCAATTCGGATCGAACACGGAATTTTCGAACATGTGTGGCGTGACCTTGATGAACACACCGGTAGGGAGGGTGGTCGCCGAGGTAATGGGCGCCAAGGCCGGCGTCGAGCTCACCGAGTACCCCTCGATGATTCGCGTCGACGGCACCAAACTTCTGTCGTTCGACTACGACGAATTGACCGATGCGCTCGGACAGGAATTCGACGGTTCCGTGTTCGAAGAGATCAGCTCCACGCACTACGGCCGCATGGTCCACCTCGATGACAAGACGATGCTCTTCGCCAGCCCCGAAGATGCGGCCGAGTACATCGGGTTCGACCTCGCAGAGCTCCCCTGACGTTCGAGCCCGTCAGCAATTCGCAGCAGAAGAGAATTCACGAGAGTTGGAGACCGAGACCATGTACGAAAAGAACGGCGACAAGTACTTCATCGTGGACGGCCACGTACACCTGTGGGACGCACGCGAGAAGAACCAGAAGAACATTCACGGCAAGCAGTTCATCGACTGCTTCTACGACTACCACAAGAACCTCAGTCCTGAATCCGAACTGTGGGACTACGAGACATATCAGTACTACGGCGAGGATCGCCTGTACAAGGATCTGTTCGTCGACGGGTACGTCGACCACGCGATATTTCAGGCGACCCTTCTCAGCGACTTCTATCACACCGGTTTCGGACAGACCGAGGACGCGTTCGCTCTGACACAGAAGCACTCGGACAAGCTGACTTACAACCACGCCTACGATCCCAGGTTCGAAGAGGCAGGCCTCGAACAACTCCGCAAGGATGCGGATCGGATGAATCTGCAGGGCGTCAAGCTCTACACCGCCGAATGGCACGGCGATTCCCGTGGATACAAGCTGGACGAGCCCTGGTCGAGGCGATACCTCGAAGAGTGCATCAAGTTGGGTATCAAGAACATTCACGTGCACAAGGGGCCGACGATCCGGCCACTGGACCGAGACGCCTTCGACGTCGCAGATGTCGACAAGGTTGCGACGGACTACCTCGATCTGCGCTTCGTCGTCGAACACGTCGGACTGCCCCGGCTCGAGGACTTCTGTTGGATCGCCACCCAGGAATCGAACGTCTACGGCGGCCTCGCTGTGGCGTTGCCGTTCATTCACACCCGTCCGCGGTACTTCGCCCAGATCATCGGCGAACTGCTCTATTGGTTGGGTGAGGACAAGATCCTCTTCGGCAGCGACTATGCGCTGTGGACTCCCAAGTGGCTCATCGAGAAGTTCGTGGACTTCCAGATCCCCGAGGACATGCAGTCGGAGTACGCACCGATCACCGTCGATCAGAAGCGAAAAATACTCGGGGCCAACGCCGCCGCGCTGTACGGCATCGATATTCCCGCCGAACTCCGCCCCGCGGGGAACCCGGGCCAGGAAGGTGTCGAGGTCGCCGCAGGAGCGAAAGAAGCCGTGTCGTCATGACCACCCTGGCCCTGTGCTCTCCCGTCGACGTCATCGATGCGCTCGCCACGGTCACAGACCCTGAACTCGACGAGCCCATCACCGAGCTGGGATTCGTCAGATCGGTGACGCTCGACGACGACGGCGTCGAAGTGCATCTGCGGTTGCCGACGGCGTTCTGCTCCCCGAACTTCGCGTACCTGATGGCCTCCGATTCCCTCGACGCCCTTCGACTCGTCGAGGGAATCGGCACGGTCAGGGTCTTGCTGGACGACCATCACGACAGCGACAAGATCAACATCGGGTTGGCGGCCGACGCCGGTTACCGCGGCACCTTCGGCTCGGAGGCCGACGACAGTCTCGAGGAACTGCGAGGCGTGTTTCTCCGCAAGGCCCATCTAGCCGCGATGGAACGCTCGATTGCTGCCCATCTGGCACAGACCGGTGAAGGCGTCGAGCGCATCCACACGCTCACCCTCCGCGATATCAGGAGCGAACGACACACCACCGCTCTACTCCGCCGTCGCAGCGCGATCGGACTGAGCATCTGCCCGAACAGCCGGGTGTTCGTCGACGAACACGGACAATCCGTTGCACCAGAGGAGATCCCTCTGAAGCTTCGGTTCGCGAAATCCGTCCGGATCTCCATCGAAGGCAACTCGCACTTCTGCCGCGGGCTGCTGGCCACCCGATACAGCGACAGTGAACCGATCAGCTCGTCTCCACGCATCACCGACATCAGAACCAGGAGATTTCAATGAGGGCAGTACAGGTGGTGGGCTACCACTCGACACTGGAAATGACCGACATCCCCGCGCCCGGCATCGAAGGACCGTTCGACGTGATCGTGCGAATAGGCGGTGCCGGCGTGTGTCGCACCGACATCCATATCCTCGAAGGACAGTGGGAAGAGAAGAGCGGAGTCACGCTGCCGTACACGATCGGTCACGAGAACGCCGGCTGGGTCGAGGCCGTCGGAGACGCGGTAACCAACGTGGCGGTCGGGGACAAAGTGATACTGCACCCGCTGGTGACTTGCGGTTTGTGCCGCGCGTGTCGCTTCGGTGACGACGTGCATTGTGAGAACAGTGAATTCCCTGGAATAGATCGCGACGGCGGCTATGCCGAGTACCTTCGGACCACAGCCCGTAGTGTCGTCAAGATCGACGATTCGCTCGAACCTGCCGACGTCGCAGCCCTCGCGGACGCCGGATTGACCGCCTATCACGCTGCGGCCAAGGTTGCGCGTGATACCCGTCCCGGTGACACATGCGTCGTCGTCGGCGCAGGCGGATTGGGACACATCGGGATTCAGGTTCTCATGGCCATTTCCGGAGTCAAGGTCGTCGTCCTCGATCGCAACCCCGATGCCATCGACCTTGCGTTGCGAATCGGTGCCGATCACGGGATCGTTGCAGACGGGAACCACGTCAAGGAGGTCCTCGAACTCACCGACGGGCATGGCGCAGAAGCGGTTCTGGACTTCGTCGGCGAAGGCGGTGCCACCCGGGACGGTGTCGCGATGCTCCGTCGTGCAGGAAGTTACTACGTCGTCGGATACGGGGAGAACATCGACATCCCCACAATCGATGTCATCTCCACCGAGATCAACTTCATCGGCAACCTCGTCGGGTCGTACAACGACCTGCAGGAGCTGATGGCACTGGCAGCGAACGGCCAGGTGTCGCTGCATACCACCACATACCCGCTCGCCGACTTCCAACGAGCACTCGACGATCTCGACGCGGGGCGTGTCCGAGGCCGAGCGATCCTCGTCCCCTAGAGCCGCATCAGCGCCCACCCACACACACTCGAAAGGAACGAACTCATGGCCAAGGAACTGCGGTTCAACACCGAAGCACGCGCGCTACTGGAGCAGGGCGTCAACGCTCTCGCCGACGCAGTGAAGGTGACGTTGGGACCCAAAGGACGAAACGCGGTGCTCGAGAAGCTCACCGGTCCGCCCACGATCACCAACGACGGCGTCACCATCGCTCGAGAGATCCAGCTCCGTGATCCGTTCGCCAACATGGGTGCCCAGTTGGTGAAGGAAGTCGCGATGAAAACCAACGGTGTTGTCGGTGACGGAACCACCACCGCAACCGTCTTGGCCCAGGCGATGGTACGAGAGGGCCTGCGCGCAGTGGACGCCGGCGCGAACCCGATGCGACTGCGTCGAGGAATCGAAACGGCCGTCGCCTCCGTTGTCGAGTCCCTACGTGCGCAAGCAGTCGAAGTAGTGGGCAGCATCGACCTGGAGCGCATCGCCACACTCGCGGCCAGCGACGACGAGGCGATCGGACAGTGTGTCGCCAAGGCCGTGGAGTACGTCGGAAGATCCGGCATCGTCACCACCGAGGAAAGCGAAACTCTCGGAATGGCAGTCGATGTCGTCGACGGTATCGAGTTCGATCACGGATTCATCTCGGGCTACATGATCACCGATCCCGAGCGCGCCGAAGCAGTGCACGATAACCCGGTCATCCTTCTGACGAACAAGAAGATCAACCAGGTTCAGGACATCATGCCGAGCATCGAGGCCGCCAAGCGCGCGGACCGCCCGCTCGTCGTCGTGGCCGAAGACGTCGACGGACCCGCTCTGCAGCTGCTCGTGGGCGGCAACATGCACAAGACCATGCAATCGGTCGTTGTCCGCGCCCCCGGTTTCGGGCACCGACGGGTCGCCGAGCTTCAAGATCTGGCCATTGCGCTCGGCGGCCAGGTGATCGCCAAGGACACAGGCCTCGAACTTTTCGAGGTCACCATCGACCAACTCGGGTCGTGCGACCGGATCACCGTCACCGAGAACGCCACCACGATCGTCGGCGGCCGGGGCGATCAGAAGCTCCTCGACGCTCGTGTCTCTCAGTTGGAGAGTCAGCTCGAACGCTCCAAGATCGACGGTGACCGAGACAGCCTCGAACTGCGCATCGCGCGGTTGACCGGACGGGTCGCGGTGGTCCGGGTCGGCGGCGCGACCAGCGTCGAGCTCAAGGAGCGGATGCTCCGTGTCGAAGACGCTGTCGCCGCATCGCGAGCGGCACTGGAATCGGGAATCGTCTCCGGCGGCGGGACGGCTCTGGCGCAGTCGCACCGCGCGCTCGCAGAGTTGGAACTGACCGGTGATCAGGCGATCGGAGTGGAAGTGGTTCGAAAGGCCTTGACCGAGCCGCTGCGGTGGATTGCCATCAATGCCGGCTTCGAGGGCGACGAGGTCGTCGAGGTCGTCACCGGTCTGCCGATCGGACACGGGTTCAACGCACTTACCGGCGAGTACGGAGACATGTTCGACGACGGTGTCATCGATCCGTTCAAGGTCACCCGGGCGGCTCTCGAGAGTGCAGCATCGATTGCAGCACTGTTGATCACCACGGAAACCGCTGTGGTGGAGGAAGTCTTCGGCAATCCGGGCGCGATCATGGCGCCCGGATTCGGTGACCTGGCCGAAGGGATGGTTCGTCCGTCCAACATCTACTGAGAACGAGTTCGATTGCAACGCAGACAAGATCGGTAGACGGAGTGGCGTCGAGGTAGTCCCGGTGCCACCCCGTCATCCGTCACGGATCGAAGAGACATGATCTTCATCGTCGGTATCGCAAAACCACTACCGATCGGTGACAATCGGCTAACATCAGCCTGTTACGGCGTGATCGTCCGATTCGGGAGCACAGCTTTTTCGCGATCACGGAATCACCCGTTGCTCTAGATGTGGGTAGGCGGACAAGCATGAGCAAGGAAATCTCGGTACGAGACAGGGACCTTCGCAGGGCTCGTGAAAAATACTTCACCGAGCAGCAGTTCGACGATGCCGTTCGGGGTCCCATCTCCTTTTCCTGGGAACGGTCGCGGTCGCTGAATGTCCAACCCGACATCTTGCACGCGCCCTATGTCCGCGACCCGGACCTGGAGAGCCCGCTGGTGGTGGCGGCAACACCAGTTCTGCGGCAGCTCGCCGACGGACTGGTCGACGAGCCCGTGTCGGTGATTCTCACCTCTGCCGACGGCGTGGTTCTGAACAGAACAGCCGGGAGCAACCAACTGTTGAGAATGCTCGACAACGTCAACCTCGCCCCCGGATTCAGCTATTCCGAACAGTTCGCCGGGACCAACGGCATCGGAACTGCACTCGAAACCCGGCAACCCACCCTGGTCTCGGGGGCAGAGCACTACGTCGAAAGTTTGGGAAATCTGGTCTGCGCGGGCGTTCCGATCGTGCACCCCATCAGTGGTTCGGTTGTCGGAGTCCTCGACGTCACCGGCTGCGTCGAAGACGGCGCCCCACTTCTTGTCACGCTGGCGCGGTCGGCCACTGCGCAGATCGAAGGTCGATTGCTCGCGCAGTCGAGCGAAGAACAAACCTCGCTGCTCAACGCGTACCTCCGAGCCTGCAGACGATCGCAACAGGTCGGGGTTCTCGCGCTGGGCGACGACATTGTGCTGCTCAACAGAAAGCTGCGACGCGCCCTCGACCCCCAGGATCAGGCAGCGGTGGTCGAACATGCCGTCGACCTCACCAGCGGCTCGGGCAACAGCCGACACATCCTGACGTTGCCCGGCGGGCAGACCGTTCGACTCTCCCCTGCAGTGGACGCCACGGTGTCCTCTCGTCGCGGTATGGCCGTCTACTACGCATACCTCACCGATCCCACCGCGACGACGGTCGCCATCGAGAGCGCAAAAGCCCTTCCCGGGATCGTCGGCGAGAGCTCCTCCTGGAGGCACAGCAGCCAGCAGATCGCCCGTTGCGCCAGACAGCAAGAGTGGGTGGCCGTATCCGGTGAATATGGAAGCGGACGGTTCAGCATTTTGAAAGCATCAGCCATTCAACATATCTCGACTACGACGAAGTTCTTCACCGCAACGGAACTCGCTGCCACCGAGGGTGCGATGCTCTCGCTGGAATCCGAGCTCGAACAAGACGGTTTCAGCGTGATCATTCGCGACATCGACACATTGCCCGATACCCATCAGCGCACCATCGCGAGCATGATCCAAGGTCGCGAACACGCAGGATGGATCGGGGTCACCATCGGTACCGAAACGGACAACACGGAGAGCAATGCCCTGGTCCAGCCGTTCTTCGGCCACACGGTCCACGTACCAGCGCTCCGATACCGGATAGAAGACATACACAAACTGGTCCCCTACATACTTCGCCAGCTCAGCCGCGGGCAGGACCTGACCATGTCCCCTGCGGCCATCCGTCAGCTCACCAAGTACAGCTGGCCCGGAAACGTCGCTCAACTTCGTGAAATCCTGCAAGAAATCGTGCACAACCAGAGGTCGGGGATTGTCGAAGTAGACAAGCTGCCGCCCAGCTGTCGGGCACTGAGTCGCCGCACCCTCACCCCGATCGAAGCTCTCAAGCGCGACGCCATCGTGCACAGCTTGGAGAGCAACGGCGGAAACAAGCAAGCAGCAGCGGACGCCCTGGGGATGTCTCGCGCCACCATCTACCGAAAGATCCGCGAGTTCGGCATCGACCTGTAGCACCCGCCCCGATGTCCCGCCGGACCGAAGACAACTGCACGCGCACAACCCGAATTCATCGGAATCGGGACGATTTCGGGAACCGCGCCCCGGCGCCGACTCACGCGACCGCCCATACTTCGTAACTACTACGAGCCGAATTCTGCGGACAGCTCAGGAAGAAACCCAGCGAGATGGTTCATCTCCTGTCCGCAATGCAACATCAAGTCTCGGGCCAAGTCCAGTCCGACAACGAGATCGGCCGGATCCACCGATGCGCCACGCTGGATAGCGCACGCGGCCTGCTTCAGATCGGGAATGTGCAGGCCACGCATGTTCAGATAGAAGCGACTCCGCATTTCTGCACCATCGTCACATGGCCTGATCTGGTGAGCGATCCAACCCAAGTCGACCGGCGCGATGGCGCTACCGACCCGCCCCAAAATCACCGTCTGGTCGGCGGGGACATCGAATCCGTGCGCGACTGGATCGCGAAAGTCGATCATCAACTGCTGCAGCTTCGGGCCGATGTATTCGTCCACGAACGTCGTGTTGCCGATGTACTTTGCCCGGTCGGGAATGTCGAGCGCAGTCCGGTCTTGTGCGAGCGCGGCGTACAGGTGAGCGTCGGGATGCCAAAGTTTGTATCGGGCCGCCTCGGTGGAGTGCCATCCGAACCACCAGTCCCACATTGCCGCCGTGACACGCGGCATCACGGTGTGAACAGCAACAAAAATTACTCCATCGGGGAGCTGGCCGTAACCTGTCTCGATCGGTGAGTAGCCAGCCGCTGCGAGATCGGCTGTGATAGAGGCGAATCCAGGCAAGTCGCCGGCCGCGAGGGCTGGGCCCGTGTAAGTGTCGACGACGGCGACCGGCGCTGGTGCCGTCCGGTCAGCCATATAGCGGGCATACGGGCGACCTCGGTCGCCTTCACGATAGCCCTGGTATCGACCGCCGCATTCCTCAGCTGAGCCCGCCCCGGGTGCCGCGCTCGACTTCGCTGTCGGACCGAGAACAGCCGCGGCCACCGCTGCTGCCGCACCGACGACGATCTGGCGTCGCGTCGGACCCTCACTCATGGCACCCGTTTCTCAACATCCGTTGAGGTTATGGTTTGGCGGAGTTCATGTCAACGCCAGGTTGCAGCACCCGAGGCTTGCCGCGAGCAGTTCCGGTACATCCCGACTTGCCGACGAACTATCTTGGTGTGAATGCGTATCGCGGTGGTGGAGGACGACGACGGAATAGGTGACGCTCTGGTCGACGCCTTGACCGAGGTGGGGCATGCACCTGTCCGGATGCGCCGCGGCGCCGACATTCTTCTCGGATACCACGACTTCGACGTCGCACTGCTCGATCTCGGACTGCCGGACATGGACGGATTGGAAGTCCTACGCAAACTGCGAACCTTGAGTTCGGTCCCGGTGGTGGTGCTGACCGCGCGGGACGACGAACGCTCGGTGGTCCGGGCCCTTCGCGGCGGTGCGGACGATTACGTCGTCAAGCCAGCTCGGTTGGGCGAATTGCACGCGAGGCTCGAGGTGGCGGCGCGGCGTCGAAGTGCAACGAGCCAGCACGTCGCCGACAGGATGGTTCTCGGCGACATCACCGTCGATCTCGTGGGCCGCAGCGTCGCGGTGGACGGTCACGATGTTGCGCTGACGACCAAGGAGTTCGACCTCTTGGCTCATCTCGTCGCGCGACGGGGTGAAGCGGTCAGTCGGGAGCAGCTGATGGACGCCATCTGGGGCAACGCCTATGTTGCCATTTCACGGACGCTCGACGTTCACATGACGGGATTGCGTGCCAAGCTGGGACGTTCCGGCACCATCGTCACCATCCGCGGCTTCGGCTACCGCTGGGACACCTGACGTGCGACGCCGTGTCCTGGTGGTGCTGATGATCTATTCCACCGTCGTCGTGCTCGCGTTGTCGGTGCCCCTGGCACTGCTGGTCGGCCGTGAGCGCGTACAACGATTCGGTGAAAACCGCGCCGCTGCAGTAACTTTCTTCACCGAACTCAGCTCGCGAGAGGATGAATCCGGTGTGCCGCGGCTCCGAGAGTCGGTGCAACGCTACAACAGTCTGTACAACGAGGGCATCGCCGTCGTCGACCGCACCGGAGAGGCTCGCGCACTGTCAGGCCTGGACATCGAGCGCGCAGACGTGCAAGAAGCGATCGCAGGAGCATTGCGGAACCAACGCGGTGATATCCCTTCGAGTTTGACTCCGTGGTCACAGTCTTCGGTGTTGATCGCCGCCCCGGTCGGTGGGGGAAC
This sequence comes from Rhodococcus sp. FG69, assembly GCF_057808915.1. Classification (NCBI taxonomy): domain Bacteria; kingdom Bacillati; phylum Actinomycetota; class Actinomycetes; order Mycobacteriales; family Nocardiaceae; genus Rhodococcus; species Rhodococcus sp. FG69. The sequence goes on from NZ_JBMDIX010000011.1 coordinate 16,740, forward strand.
ACAAGTCGACGGCGCCGTGGTCATCGCAGCGTCTACCGATACCGCACGCAAGGATGTCGCGCGGACGTGGGTCGTCATTGCCGTCGGCGCCTTGATGATTCTACTCACCGTCGCGGCGCTCGCCGCCGGATTGTCACGCTGGGTGGTTCGCCCACTGACAGCACTGTCGTTGCGGGTCCATTCGTTCGGCGACAAGTTCACCGACCAACTGCCGGCCGGGCAGACGTCAGCCGATACCCGTCGTCGAACCAAGCCTCGTACCTACGTCGGCCCACCGGAGGTTCGAGAACTGTCCGGTGCCTTCGACGCGATGGCCGACGACGTCGAGACGGCCACGGCCGCGCAGCGCAGGCTGGTAGCCGATACGGCCCATGCGCTTCGGAACCCTCTGGCGGCGTTACGCATTCGGCTGGACGTATTGGGGATGAAGGTATCCGATTCAGCGACCGAAGCGCACAGCAAGACCACACTCGAAGTCGATCGGCTCAGTACCGTCGTCGAAGATCTGCTTGTCCTCGCCGCTGCCGAGACACCCGCGAACACGCAGACAGTCGGGTGCGACGTGGACAGCGCGATCACTGATCGAGTCGAATTCTGGTCGAGCACGATGGCGGCGGCAGGGATCGACTTTCGCGTCACACAGCCGGCCCTCGAGGAAAGTGTCCTGGCGGCGATACCGGAAGACGACCTGATCCGAATTCTCGACGCCCTACTCAGCAATGCGACGAAGTACGCAGGTGCTGGTTCAGACGTCGAGATCGGCTATCGGACCAGCAAGAATCTCATCACGGTCTGGGTGTCGGATACCGGCCCCGGCGTGCCCGACGGCGAACTCCCGATGATCGTCGACCGATTCTTCCGATCATCCACCGCGAACGGCGTGGGCACCGGTCTCGGGCTTTCGATAGTGCACGCACTGACCGAGCGGGCAGGTGGAAGTCTTCAGGTCAGTGTGCGTCGACCATCCGGATTGCACATCGAACTGCAGCTAGCGGTGATCAGCGACGACACGGGGATTTCCTAAGGGAGTGTTAGGAAATGCGGAACGGCTTGGTTGCCGGCTGTGCCTGCCGTCACAGTAGTGGAACGCGACGTTGCCGCACAGCATCCGGCAACGTTCCAGCACCCCTGTGGAAGGACTCCCCCTATGGCCAACAAGGCCAGCTCGACCGCCGATCTGCCGGGTTCGCCCCCGGCCGTATCGACTCCAGCGGCTACCCGCCGTGCCGTACTCAACACGCTACGAGGCTCGTCGGGCAACCTCGTCGAGTGGTACGACGTGTACGTCTACACCGTCTTCGCGACGTACTTCGAAAATCAGTTCTTCGATTCGGCGGACAAGAATTCGACCATCTACGTGTACGCGATCTTCGCGGTCACCTTCCTGATGAGGCCGGTCGGATCCTGGTTCTTCGGCCGCTACGCGGACCGGAACGGTCGACGCGCTGCCCTGACGTTCAGTGTTTCGATGATGGCCGCGTGTTCGCTGGTCATCGCGCTCACCCCGGGACGCGAAAGCATCGGCGTGTGGGCGGCGGTCATCCTCATTCTGAGCCGATTGGTCCAGGGCTTCGCGACCGGCGGCGAGTACGGCGCGTCCGCGACCTACATGTCAGAGGCTGCCACTCGTGAGCGTCGTGGTTTCTTCTCGTCGTTCCAGTACGTCACCCTCATCGGCGGGCACGTTCTTGCGCAGGTGACCCTGTTGCTGATGCAGGTGTTCCTCGATCGTGGACAGATCGAGGAATTCGGATGGCGCATCGCCTTCTTCATCGGCGGGGTCGCAGCGGTGGTGGTCTTCTGGCTGCGTCGCAGCATGGACGAGTCGCTGACGAAGGATCAGCTCGAGGCCGTCCGTAGCGGTGCCGACCAGGCTTCAGGGTCTCTGCGGGAACTTGTCGGCAACCACTGGCGTGCCCTTCTGATCTGCTTCCTGGTGACGGCGGGTGGCACCATCGCGTTCTACACCTACAGCGTCAACGCGCCTTCGATGATCAAGACCGTGTACGAGGACCGGGGGATGACCGGAACGTGGATCAACCTCACCGGTCTGATCTTCCTGATGTTGCTGCAGCCCATCGGCGGAATGATCAGTGACAAAGTAGGCCGGAAGCCGCTGCTCGTCTTCTTCGGCGTGGGCGGTGTCATGTACACCTACGTGCTCATCACGTACCTGCCGGAGGCCACCTCGGTGGTGCAGTCCCTCGCCTTGGTGTGCGTTGGCTACGTGATCTTGACGGGCTACACATCGATCAATGCGATCGTCAAGGCCGAGTTGTTCCCTTCGCACGTGCGCGCTCTCGGAGTCGGTCTGGGCTACGCGCTCGCGAACTCCGCGTTCGGTGGCACGGCTCCGTTGATCTATCAGGCGGCGAAGAATGGCGGGCACGTGTCGTGGTTCATCCTCTACGTCACGATCGTGATCACGATATCCCTCCTGGTCTACATCTTCGTTCTGCGCAACAAGTCGGAAACCGTACTCGACCGGGAACAGGGTCGAGCCTTCCAGTGACCCTCCACGCCCTACAGTGACAAAGATGGCCCAGCCCGCAGCGTCGTTCTCCCGCAGAACAGCGCTGCGGGCTGGGCTGCTGGCCGCGAGTGTTGCCGCGGTAGGCACGTCCACGGCGTCCTGCGGGTCCGAACCACCGCCGCAGTTACATCTCGCAGCAGGTGAAGTCGGCGGCTTCTTCTGGGAGTTCGCCGGGTTGCTCGCGTCAGCGGCCGCCGACACTGGTGTGGCGGACATTGTCCCGTCGACGACGGCCGGTTCCATCGACAACCTCGAGGCAGTGGGTTCCGGACGGGCCGAGCTGGCGCTGACCCTCATCGATGCTGCATACGCTCATCCGAATCACGATCTCGCGGCGGTGGGGTGCGTGTACGAGAACTACTTCCAGGTCGCTGTGCGAGCAGACTCGGCTATCGAGACCCTGGGTGATCTTCGGGGGCGAGCGGTAAGTATCGGCGCCCCGGGGGCGGGCGCGACGCTTGTGTCGAAACGGATCCTCGAAGTGGCAGGTTTGTCCGCGCCCGATGCAGTCCGCGAAGTCCAGATGTCGATGAAGTCAGCAGAACAAGCGTTGTCGGCCAACGAGGTCGACGCCGTGATGTGGGCAGGCGGGCTACCCACTCCAGCTTTCGCAGACCCACCGACGGCGATCCGGTTACTCGATCTGGGAGCTGTGGTCGCGGACTTGAGACGCGGATTCGGCACAGCGTACGAGGCCGTGCTGGTGCCTGCGAACGTCTACGGCGAACATCCGGAAGTGACGACGGTGGGAATTCCGAACCTGCTGCTGGTTCGCCCCGACGTGCCGGACCGGGTTGTCGCTGGACTGGTGGGTCTCTTGCTCGACAACTCGTCAGCATTGGTTCCACGCCAGGCGATCGGCAGCCAATTCCTCGACGCGCGCTCGCTCGTCATGACCGGCGCGATTCCTCTCCACCCCGGGGCCGAACAGGAATACCGAAGACGTCACGGGTAATTCGCATTCCAGTCGGGCTTTCGGCCCCGACGAGAGAGGTGAGCCCGAACGTGTTGCGATGGCTCGCTTCGGATCGCACGATCTCAGCTCCCTCACAGCACACGTGAGTCACACTCGAACCCGTGCGCATTCTGGTAGTCGAAGACGAGGAGTTGCTCGCCGCAACCGTCAAACGAGGCCTCGAATCGGACGGACACCTCGTGGTCGTCGCTCGCCGAGGCGCACCCGAGCGGCCCGCGATACTCTCTGTGGGCAGCCTCACCGTCGACCCAGCCTCGAGAAAGGCCGCTCGCAGCGGAGTCGGAATTCGGCTCACAGCAAAGTAATTCGCACTCCTGGAATACTTGGCCCGCAATGCCGGATCCGTTCTGATCCAAGATTGGCCGCTTCACCACCCATCGCGTCGGCCCCAGCGGGATGGGACCCCACCGGACTCGCCAAAGGGTGGGCCGTCGGAACAGCCGCGGACGGCCTGCGAGCGCTCGAGCAGGTGACATTCTCGATCAACGCCGGCGGAGACGTGGTGTGCGGACTCGGCAAGCACTCGGCCGAACTCGCCCGTCCGTGGAACATCGGCATCGAGGACCCCGCGGACCGATCACGTATCACGTAGGTGATCCCCGTGGTCGACGGCGCGCTCGCGACATCGAGCGCAACTGCGCGGGGCGCGGGGCGCGGATATCATCGATCCCCGCACCGGACGAGGAGTCGAGCATCCGGGATCTACCAGTGTCACCGGCCCTGAACTCTTATGGGCCGACGTGTGGGCAACGACGACGTTCATCGACCCGACTGCGCGACGACCGCACAGACTGGGCCGCTTACCGGTTGTACGCGATATGAACACTGCCACTCCCCACGACTTCGATCGGGACGTTGTCAGAAGGGCAATGCGGTGCCGGTCTCGGCGGCCAAGATTCGCAGGTTCTCGATGGTCTGCTCGGCCAGTACGACTCCCCCGTCGGCGAGGTTCCGCGCTGCGGCGTCGTCTTCGACTTCGCCGGGGTAGAAGATACGATCCGTGCCTTCTGCCAGTGGAGTGGAGTGAACTTCGTCGATCAGTCCTTGGACGGCGTCGAGGTAGCGCTCGGTCGCTCCGGCAGTCGCAACGTCGATCGCGATGAACATGTGCCCGGCACCGCTGGGTTGATCGGCGACGTACGGGCCTTTCACCGCTGTGCCCGTGTTGCTTCCGGTCAGAGCGCCGGAGAGGATGTCCATCATGAACGTGATGGCGTAACCCTTGTGGCCGGCCATCGGCAAGATGACGCCGTCGATGGCGTCGGAGGCGTCGGTAGTGACTCGGCCTTCTGCGTCCATTGCCCAAGTGTCGGGGATCGCGTTTCCCCGGTTACGGGCGAGGTAGATCTTGCCGCGGGCTACCGCGGTGTTGGCGATGTCGACGACTACCGCTCCCCCCGGCGTGGGAGCCGGCGCTCCGATCGACCACGGGTTGGTACCGAGCCGCTTCTCGCGTCCGCCCCACGGCGCCATCGCGGGGCTGGCGTTGGTGGTCAGAATCGAGGCGCATCCGTCGAGGGCAGCACGACGGGTGTAATACATCGCGGTACCAAAATGGTTGGAATTGCGGACGCCGACCATGCCGATGCCATAGACACGCGCGCGTTCGATCGCGGTCTTGCGGGCGGTCTCGGTCAGCACCTGTCCGATTCCGTCCCTGCCGTCGAGGATCTGCAATGCACCCGCGTCTGCAACGACTTCAGGGGCGGTGACCGCTGTCATCACTCCGGTGCGAAGTCGGGCGACATACCAAGGCAGGCGCAGCACCCCGTGTGATTGATGCCCCCACAGATCGGACTGGACGAGGCTGTCGGCCACCAGATCAGCGTCCGCCTCGGGCACATCGTAGGAACGCAGAACAGCGGTGGCGAAGTCGATGAGCGCATCGGGCTTGATGCGGGTCGCGTCAGACATGAAGTGAATCCCTCGTTTCATTCGATACGTTTAGGTATACACTACGACATACATACTTTGCGCCTTAATCGAATCGAGGAGTTCGTGCCGTGTTGAACCTGCTGGTATCGGTGAAGGTCCAGGCCGACAAGCGCGAGAAGTTCCTCGCCGCGATCACAGAGAACGCCCAATCCTCGGTTCGCGATGAACCGGGTTGCTGCCAGTTCGATGTCTTCGAGGACGAGAACGAGCCGAACCATTTCTTCTACTACGAGCGCTACACCGACCGAGCCGCGTTCGATGTACACAAGACCTCCGCGCACTTCGCGGTGTGGCGCTCGATCGCCGAGGACGTCCTCGTGCCCAGTTCGCAGCACAACACCTTCGGTACATCGGTCACCACGGTGATCGAGTCCACGTCCGCCTGACCGGCTCCATTCTCGACCACCATTAGGAGAGCACTTCATGTCAGCTTCCATCACGACGATCAATCCGGCGACGGGTCTCGAACTGGCCACGTATCCGACGATGACCGACGCTGCGCTCGACTCGGCGCTCGATACCGCGTCGGACGCTCAGATCTCCTGGGCGCAGACTAGTTTCGATGATCGATCCAAGGTCCTCCAGGCCGGTGCCGCCGAACTGCGCGCCCGCGCGGAGTCGCTGGCGTTGTTGGTGACCCGCGAGATGGGCAAGCCGCTCACCGAGTCTCGCGCCGAGGTCGAAAAGTGCGCGGTCGGCCTCGAGTACTACGCCGACAACGCCGCCGGCTTCCTCGCCGACGAGCCCTACGACACCTCTGCCGACACCTCCTGGGTGTCCTACGAGCCGGTCGGGATCGTGCTGGCGATCATGCCGTGGAATTTCCCATTGTGGCAGGTCTTCCGGTTCGCCGCCCCCGCACTGATGGCCGGTAACGCAGCACTTCTCAAGCATTCCCCCAACACCACCGGCTCCGCTCTCGAAGCCCAGGCCATCCTCGAAGCGGCCGGTCTACCCACCGGCTTGTTCACCACTCTGCTCGTTGCCGAAGCCGACGTGCCCGCCGTCACCGAGCGCCTCATCTCCGACCCCCGTGTCGGCGCTGTCACCATCACAGGCAGCGAACGCGCCGGATCGGCTGTCGGCTCGATCGCCGGACGCGAGATCAAGAAGTCCGTCCTCGAACTCGGCGGATCGGATCCGTTCATCGTCCTCGCCGACGCCGACCTACCCAAGGTCGCGCACTTGGCCGCCAAAGGCCGCTTCCTCAACGCCGGCCAGTCCTGCATCTCACCCAAACGGTTCATCGTCGAAGCCGCTGTCGCCGAACAATTCACCCACCTCGTCGTCGCCGCCGTCCAATCGCTGACCATCGGTGACCCCGAAGCCGACGGCACCGATGTCGGCCCCATGGCGCGGGCCGATCTACGCGACGGTGTCGCCGAACAGGTCCGCACCTCGGTCGAGGCCGGGGCCACCTTGCTCACCGGCGGGAGTGCACTAGATCGGCCGGGTAACTTCTACGCTCCCACTGTGCTCGGCAACGTCAGCACCGGAATGGCCGCCTACCACGAAGAAGCGTTCGGACCTGTTGCCTCCATCATCACCGTCGCCGACGCCGACGAAGCGGTCTACGTCGCCAACGACACTCGCTTCGGACTCGGTGCCAGCATCTGGAGCGCCGACGTCGACAAGGCCATCGAGGTCGGCAAACGCATCACCTCCGGTGCGTGCTTTGTCAACGCTGTCGTCGCCTCCGATGCCCGAATGCCGTTCGGCGGCACCAAGCGATCCGGCTACGGCCGTGAACTCGCCTCCGCGGGCATCCGCGAATTCGTCAACGTTCGCACATGGTGGGCAATGAATACCCCTGCCTCCACCGCACCCGTCTCCGAATGACACCCAAGCCAGCCTTTTTCAACGGACCACCACTCGACACCATTGTCCACCAGTCTTTTTCGTCTCAGGAGGTTGTTCCACTCATGATTGCCAGTACCGAAGGCCGCACTGTCACCGACTCCGCCAGCGACGACGGTCGCCCCGCCGTTGTCCTGCACGCATCCGAGATCACCCCACGCCAACGTGGCGGCGGAGCCCGTACCGTCCCCCTCGTCTCCCCGCAGGTCGGTGCGAAGGACTTCCTCAACGGCATCACCATGTTCGCCCCCGGATCTGCCATCCCCGAGCACATCCACAACTGCGACGAATCAGTGCTGATTCTCGAGGGCTCTGCCGTCGCGCACATCGACGGCAAAGAATACACAGTCAACAAAGGGGACAACTCTTTCATCCCCGCAGGAATCCGGCACTACTTCCACAACGTCTCCGAAACCGATGAGCTGCACATCTTCTGGACCTACGCCTCCATCGACGCCAACCGCACCGTCATCGCCACCGGAGTCACCACCCGCATCGACGAGGAACACGGCACCAACATCGCCTGACGTCACGGTCCATCGCAGGACACGACATCAGCCGCAGAACTACAGTGCCAATGGATTCTGCGGCTGATGGCATCCGGTGGCACCTCGGTGCGACCGTTGCCATTTGCCTTGTTGTTCACGGACGCGGGTGCACAACGGGACTATGCGGTGACGAGGTCGATCTGCGGTCCGCGGCCCGCGCGCGCGGGGTCGAACACCGCATCCAGAATGGTCTGCTCGGTGGCCTCGAGATGCTCGGACGAAGCGGCCCGCGCGGCGACGGAATCACCGGCAATGATCGCCCGGCACATCTGCTGATGCTCGACGAGCGAGGTTTCCAATCGATTCGGTGTCGCATGCGCAATCGACCTCAATCGTGCACTGTGCGGACGCAACTCGGCGATCGAACGCGACAAGTGAGTGTTGCGAGTATGAGCGACCACTGACCGATCGAACTCCTCGGCGAGTTCGTAGAACCGCTGCCAACGCTCCGGTGACGCCTTCACGCCCTTCATGCTCTCGAGCTCGTCGAGGATCTTCTGGAAGGGCTCCGCGGCGGTTGGATCGAGGCGCACGGCTTCGGCCACCATGCCAGTGGCTGTCGACTCGAGCAGAATTCGTAGCTCGAAAAGATCGCGCACACCCGATATCGATATCGGGGCCACACGCGCCCCCTGTCGGTCGACAAGAGTCACCAGACCCTCGGCCTCCAGCCGGACAAATGCCTGGCGCACCGGTGTCCTGGACGCCTGCAGGCGCTCGCCAGTGGTGATTGCACTCAGGGATACGCCAGGTGCGATTTCTCCCGACATGATCTCAGCCTTGAGCTGCGCATACACCCGGTCGCTCTTGCTGTCTCCCGCCATGAGTGCATCTTAGCCAACCAAATGGCACTCGCCAAGGAACGCCATACGGTATACAGTGATGTACACCACTACTCGAAAGGGCGACGATGCTCGTCATACTTGGTTTTTCCATGATCGCGGTCTTCATGTACCTGATCATGAGCAAACGCATCACACCGGTCGCGGCACTGATTCTCGTGCCCACCGTGTTCGGACTGTTTGCAGGCGCAGGTCTCGGCTTGAGCGACATAATCATGGAGGCGCTGCTCAAACTCGCCCCCACCGCCGCACTGCTGTTCTTCGCGATCACCTTCTTCGGCATCATGATCGACGTCGGCTTGTTCGATCCGTTGATCCGGTTGATCCTCAAGTTCGTCAAGAACGACCCGATGCGCCTGGTCGTCGGCACCGCACTGCTGACCTCGATCGTCTCCCTCGACGGTGACGGATCCACCACGTTCATCATCGTGACCTCGGCATTCTTGCCGATCTACCTCAAGCTCCGCATGAGCCCGGTCATTCTGACTGTGGTCGCTGCCACCGCCAACGGTGTCCTCAACACCGTTCCCTGGGGTGGATCGACAGCCCGTGCATCGGCAGCCCTCGGCGTCTCACCTATCGACATCTTCGTCCCGATGATCCCGGCAATAGCAGCAGGCCTTGTTGCCGTACTCGTTCTCGCGTACTTCCTGGGCCGCGCCGAGCGCAAGCGCGTCGGCACCCTCACTCTCGACCATCAGTCACGGATCCTGCAGAGCGAAAGCGTTACTACAACAGCAGGAGCCACCGGCAGCAGATCCTCCACCGGACCTTCCGGGGCCACAGGAACTTCTTCCGGATCCACAGCGTCGACCGACTCCGATCGACCGGCTTCGCCGTTGGTGGGCACCGGTGACGACACATCCTCGCCGTCACCCGATGACACCAGCGACTTCGGTGACCTTCCAGAGGACGCTACGAGCCACCTGCACCGCCCCAAAGCACGCCCGAAGTTGTTGTGGCTCAACCTCGGTCTCACCATCGCAGTGATGACACTGCTCGTGCTCGACATTGTCGAACCACCAGTGACATTCATGATCGCTGTCGGTGTCGCCCTGGTTCTGAACTTCCCGCGCGTCAGCGAGCAGGCCGACCAGATCAAAGCGCACGCATCGAGTGTCGTCTCCGTCGTCGCCCTGGTCTTCGCCGCTTCGGTTCTCACCGGAGTGCTCAACGGCACCGGGATGGTCGAAGAGATGTCCAGGTGGCTGGTCGGGATCATCCCCGATACCTTCGGCCCGCACCTGGCCATCATCGCCGGTGTGCTGAGCATTCCGTTGACATTCTTGATGAGCAACGACGCATTCTTCTTCGGGGTACTTCCGGTGCTCACCGAAACCGCCTCGCACTACGGCATCACCAGCGAAGAAATGGCCCGAGCCGCCATCGTGGGCCAGCCCTTGCACACCTCGAGCCCCCTGGTGGCATCGTTCCTTCTGCTTATCGGACTCGCCAAAGTCGAACTCGGAGCGCACCTTCGACAAGTGATCTGGCGTGCATCTCTAGTTTGTTCGGTCATGCTCGTCGTCGGCGCACTTGTCGCTGCCTACCCAGGATGAGGACACCCATGAACATCGTCACCGCACAGAACGATCGCGCCGAAAGCCGACTCGCCCTCAACTGGATACTCGACAACGGCCCACTACTCGCCGGACGCGTCGGCGAACTGAAAGTGCATGTCGTGCTCGTCGGAGACGCTGATTCTCCAGCCATCCCGAACTACAGTTCCCCCGCCCTCGGCGAAGCTATCGCACGAGAACTCGGCGAACGCAGCATCGCCTACACCGTCTACCCTGCAGGCAACGACGCCCCGTTGCAGGTCATCGAAGTTGCAGAGACAGTTTCGGCAGACCTCGTAGTCGTCGGAATGCGGCGTCGGTCCGCGACGATGAAACTACTGCTCGGCAGCCAGATCCAGCGCGTGATGCTCGACGCACCCTGTCCCGTCCTCACGATCAAGTCCGGACTCGACTGAACCGAGACCCGAACCGGAGGACCGTAGTCAGGCTGCAGGCGACACCGGTGAAGGCATCCAGGGCAGGGTTGACGCCAACGCGGGTGAACTCGATGGCGACAACATCGAGATCGATATCCCAGACGTCTCCACGCCGTGGCGTGGTCCCAGCCGGGCCTGTGGCCCGCGGAAACGGTGCACGCTTCTTGGATGACCGCATCGGATAGAGCGGCATCCTTCGCGACCAGGAACGCCGAGCTGCGGGGTGTAACGCCTCTCACCCATCCTCACCGAACGTGCCGACTTCGACCATAGTTGGGTACCAATCATTTTGGCTGCGTATGGTGTCGCGTGCGTCATCGGTATCACCGTTGCCACTCGACTCTCCGACCATCTTTCGCTGACCGTGGCGAGCGTCGGCGCGGTGGTCGTCGTCCTGGCCGGCCTGCTGTTCATCTTCGGTGACAGCAACTCGGTGGTGGTCCTCCGCGAAAGTCAGATGCGGGCTCGTAGCTGTCAGGTCTGCGAAGCAAGCTGGCCCTTTTCAAAAGATACCCGGAGGGGGTATGGTCCGTACTGATCGTCAGATACCCCGTGGGGGTATCTGAATCCAGCAACGAAGGAGCTTCGCATGATCACCACGAACTACCGAGTCACCGGCATGACCTGCGGCCACTGCGAGGCATCGGTCCGCGACGAAGTCACCGCCGTCGACGGCGTAAAGGCGGTCGAAGCATCGGCGTCGGCAGGGGTGTTGACGGTGACGAGCGCCGTAGAGCTCGACCAGGCCGAGGTCATCGCCGCCGTCCGCGAAGCCGGATACACAGCAGAACCACAACCCGCAGACTCGCGCGCCGAGTAGCCATCGAACTCGGTGGATAGAAGGGACTCGCACGATGAACAACCACACACTTACCGGCGTCGACGCCGGGGTGGCCGAGGCAGCGAACCCGCCTACCGGACACGACATGTCCGAGCACAGCGCAGCCCGCCCCGAACACGGCGGTCACACGGACCACAGTGGTCATGGCGGGGGGCACGGCGGACACGGCGATCACGTCGGCATGTTCCGTCGTCTGTTCTGGGTCATGCTGGTACTCGCGGTCCCGGTGATCCTCGCCTCGGACATGTTCGCGATGCTCGTCGGTTACTCACTGCCCGACGCGTCGTGGATCGCCTGGGTATCCCCGGTGTTGGGCACCGTGATGTTCGCTTGGGGCGGTTCCCCGTTCCTCACCGGGGCAGTGAGCGAGATACGTTCACGTGCGCCGGGAATGATGCTGCTCATCGCCCTGGCGATCACGGTCGCGTTCGTCGCATCGATGGGAGCAAGCCTCGGCGTGCTGGACCATCAGCTCGACTTCTGGTGGGAACTGGCCCTGCTGATCGTGATCATGCTGCTCGGACACTGGATCGAAATGCGATCTCTCGCACAGACCACATCCGCTTTGGATTCGCTGGCAGCCTTGCTGCCCGACACCGCCGAACGCATCGAAGGCGACGATGTAGTGACGGTATCCCCGGACCAGTTGCAGCTCGGCGATACGGTCGTCGTCCGACCCGGCGGCCGAGTACCGGCCGATGGCACCATCGTCTCCGGATCGGCGAGCATGGACGAATCCATGATCACCGGTGAATCACGCACCGTCCGCCGCGGCGACGGCGAGCAGGTCGTCGCAGGGACGGTCGCCACCGACTCCGGTCTCCGGGTCCAGGTCACCGCGGTAGGGGAAGACACCGCCCTCGCCGGGATCGGCCGGTTGGTCGCCGACGCCCAGAACTCGACATCACGAGCTCAACGCATCGCCGACACCGCCGCAGGCTGGTTGTTCTGGTTCGCCCTCGGAGCCGCCATCGTCACCGCCGCAGCGTGGACACTGTTCGGGATGCCCGACGACGCCGTCATCCGCACGATCACCGTGTTGGTCATCGCCTGCCCCCACGCACTCGGCCTGGCGATTCCGCTGGTGGTCTCCATCGCCACCGAACGAGCAGCCCGCGGCGGTGTCCTTGTCAAAGACCGGCTTGCACTCGAGACCATGCGGACAGTGGACACCGTGCTGTTCGACAAGACCGGCACCCTCACCAAAGGTGAACCCACCGTCACCGCGATCGACGTGACCGCCGGGCGCACTGCCGATGAGGTCCTCGCACTTGCCGCTGCCGCCGAAGCTGATTCCGAGCATCCACTTGCGCGCGCCATCGTCGACGCCGCACGTCACAGGGATCTGCCCGTCCCGACTGCCACCGACTTCCGGTCCTCCCCCGCTGTCGGGGTGTCTGCCGACGTCGACCGAACCCGAATCCAGGTCGGCGGGCCAGCTCTGCTCGAGCAGGAACACGCAGCCGAACTCGCTGTCGCCGAGCAGTGGCGCGAAGACGGGGCAATCATCCTGCACGTCCTCTCCGGCGCCATCGTAATCGGTGCGCTCGCACTGGCGGATGAGATCCGGCCCGAATCACCCACTGCGATCGACGCCCTCCACGCCCGGGGAATCGCGGTGGTCATGATCACCGGCGACGCCGATGCCGTGGCGAAGTCCGTCGCCTCCGAGCTCGGCGTGGATCGCTTTTTTGCCGGTGTAAAGCCAGAGGACAAGTCGCACAACGTCGCTGCCCTACAGCAGGAAGGGCGCACCGTTGCGATGGTCGGCGACGGAGTCAACGACGCACCCGCTCTCGCGCAAGCCGATGTCGGCATCGCGATCGGTGCGGGCACCGACGTCGCCATTGCATCGGCCGGAGTCATTCTGGCCAGCGACGACCCACGATCGGTGTTGTCGGTGATCGAACTCTCCCGCGCCTCCTATCGGAAGATGAAGCAAAACCTTTGGTGGGCAGCAGGATACAACTTGATTTCCGTTCCGCTCGCGGCCGGAGTGCTGGCACCTGTCGGGTTCGTGCTCCCCATGTCGATCGGGGCAATCCTGATGTCGCTGTCGACGATCATCGTCGCCGCCAACGCACAACTGCTGCGCCGACTGGACCTCACACCCCGCACCTACGGAGAACCACGACGGTAGCTGCACACCGGCCGAAGGCCGCACCCTCCCGTAGGGGGTGCGGCCTTCGGTCGATTGCGGGTCGAGTCAGCCGAGCAGTCGCTGCATGGTGTCGATCTCCTGCTGCTGAGTGTCGACGATCGTGCGCGCCATCTGCTGGGCATCGGGATTGGAACCGTCGGAAATCTCGGTATTCGCCATCTCGATCGCGCCGCGGTGGTGGGCGATCATCATCGTCAACCACTGGCGGTCGAACTCAGGACCCGAGGCAGCCATCAGACCGCCCATATCCTGCTGCGTCATCATGCCGCTGCCCGGGCTGTGATCCATTCCGCCCATGCCCGCAGTGGGGGCTGGCTGGCCCCACTCGGTGAGCCACGCAGTCAACTGGTCCATCTCGGGCTGCTGCGCGGCTTCGATCGCCGACGCCAACGCCAGGACCTCGGGATTATCGGTGCGGCCGTTCGCCATCGCGGCCATCTCGACTGCTTGTGCGTGGTGCGGGTACATCAGCTGCGCGAACACAACATCGGCGTCGTTGAACACCGCCGACGCACTGGCCCCGTCCGCAGAGGAGGGCGCAGACGAGGACACATCCATCGACCGCCCGTCCATCGAGTGCCCGTCCATCGGAGAATCGGTCGAGTCGTCGCTACAGCCGACGACGAGGAACGCGCTCATAGTGGCAGCAGCGAGCGAAACTACAAATTTGGTACGCATGTCGAACTCCTTGCAAGAGTGATTGTCCAGGGAAACGGATGTCTTTCGATCCGCCGGTGCGCGTGCGCTCACCGGGCTCCCCGTCACACTCGCAAGGTCACCGATCTGTCCAACTGCCAGAGCGTCCACGGCGGACCGCGTCCCAACGTCGACTCGGTGCGGCCGCCCATTCCGGGCACTGTTGCCGACGCAAGCTCGAAGCCGACGCTCATCGCCGGAACCGTCAATGCAGGCCACGACGCCGTCGTCCACACACAGGGGTGCATCATCTGATGCGCAGACGGGCAATCATGCTCACCGAACGCCACCGGAATCGAACTGTCGGCCGCTGGCATCGGCACCATCGCGGAGTGGGCACCCATCGACATGGATGTACTCGTCGAAGAAATCGGTGTCACCGAGTGCATCAGCAGCACTCCGAACACGGTCAGCGCAATCAACAATCCGGTCGACAGGGCAAAGCCCCGTCGGCGGTGCCGAATTGCTGATCGCATGTCATCGACGATACCAAGATATACCCCCTAGGGGTACTGGTATCGAGTCAGCGGACCTGCGGGTCATGGAACGACACTGCGTTTCCGCCCGCCCGCTTGGCTGCGTACATCGCGGCGTCTGCTCGACTCCAGGCTTGTTCGAAGTCGCGAGCAACCGAGGCGGCAGCAAGGTGGGCACCGCCGACGCTCACGGTCGTGCCCACCTCCGGGTTGGCCGCGAGACATCTCTGCAGACCGGCGATCTGATCGATCGCCGCAAGTGAGTCGACAAAGGTGAGGATCGCGAATTCCTCGCCTCCGGTCCGCGCGGTGATCGCCGGCGGCGGAAAGGCCTCGTCGATTGCGTTGGCCGTCGCGCGGAGCACGGCGTCGCCGTGCACGTGACCGAAGCGGTCGTTCACGAGCTTGAACCCGTCCAGATCCACCACTAGGACCGCCGCTGTAGTGCCGTGCAGGTCCGTATCTCTCCCACGCTCGATGATTGCCGCGTCCAATCCGCGCCGGTTGCGCAGCCCGGTCAGCGGATCGTAGAAGGCGGTAGCTGCATCGCTGCGCAGCAGCAACAGGAGAGCCTGAGTCAGTATCGGCGCCGAGAACAAGATGAGCGTCAGAAGAATGACGTACGCGCACGCCAGCACCACATCGGCAGCAGGCTCCGTGACCGCTCGCGCCAGCAGAGCTCCAGTCACAGCGACGGACCATATCTGATGAGCCACGAACAACTTGGGACTGTGGAAGACCGCGATGTAGCTGCCGATGATCCCGAGTGCGGCTGCGCCGGGCAGCGCTACGAACGGATCGGCCAACAGGAACAGCGCGGCGGCGATCGTGACTTCGATGTAGGCGACGAAAAGTCGAGACACTTTCTCGGAAGGAAGCGATCCGCGGACCCACACGGCTCCGACGATCGTGTTTGCCACGGCAAGGACGTAGCCGGCTTTCTCTGCAGAACCGGAGTCGAAACCTGCCGGAGTATGAGCTGCGGTGACGCACAATGCCGCGAAGAACCAGCACCAGATTCCCACCGCGACATGAACATGACTCAGCAGCGGGCTCATGCGATGATAGGCGGCCGACCAGGCGAAATCGGCGGGAAACGACCACCATCGTCGGACTGGATGCATGTGGGTGTGGCCTTTTGGGTGCGAGGGATATGCCACCCGGACTCGATACTCGTGCACCGAGCCGACCCCGAGTCTCGTGGCGACGGACTCATTCTGCCAGGGGGCATGATGCTTACTGAAACCGGAACGGTGTGTTCGCGTCTTCGCAAGCGCCAGCCCCAGCAGTGGTTTAGCGAGCGTCGCCGCTGGGGATGCTCAGTGCTGAGGCGAGACGAACGGACACACATGACAAACACAGACAGACACGTCAGGCTAATCACCGGAGCACCTCTGAACGCCCACGTAGTGTCGGTCGATCGTCATCGCTAGCGGCGCCATCCATCGCGGCCGCTTCTTCCTCGTCGCCGGGATCGGAATGATCGGGGTGACGATCATCGGCGGCGGGATCGCCACCGGTCAATTGCCCATGAATCTTGCACTGTCCGGGCAGACCTTCACCGGCACGGTATCCGCCGTCGGTGCTCAGGGCATCACCGTCTATCCCCGTGCAGTGAGCACCGCGGCAGGCGAGATGCCGAGCATCGCTGTGAAGATCGACCAAGCACAGCTATCGGATGTCTGCCTCTCCACGGTGGCACGCGGACTGCCGCTTCTCGGTGATGTCACCTTGTTCGCTCGCGTCCCCGGCGACAGCACCACAGCGGAAAGCCTCATCCTCGACGTCGCTTCCGTTGGAGGATCGCTCACCGTTGCCGACGTGCGGCTCGGTCTCGACGCCAGCGCGCTGGGTGAGGTGACCGGCTCGCAGACCTCAGCCGTTCAAGTGGGCGAGTCGTGGGCGTCGACGACCACGATCGACATCATCTCGCTCACCGCAACCGGGGCATCACTGCAGGGTCTCGCGGTAACAGTGGAGGGACGGGAGGCCTCATGTTGACGCAACCCATATCGACGGACCGTCGCGCACGCTTCCGCTCGTGGCGGTCTTCGAGGCCGTTCTGGGCAGGCGTGCTCCTGGCGTTGTCCGGGGTCTGTCTTCTGCTACCGACATTCTCGACGTTTCGCGTCGGCGATCTGCTGATCTCCATCAGCACGATTGCCGGGGTGTCGACGTTGTTGCTCGGGTCGCTGATGCTGGTCTGTGCGTGCACAGTTCTACTTCAGCCGGCAGCACGCATCCCAGCCGGGGTCGCGGCCATGCTGTTGGCCCTGGTGGCCCTGCCTGCGGCCAACTTCGGCGGGTTCGTCGTCGGAACTCTTCTGGGTGTCGTCGGGTCGGCCGCCGCACTTGCCTGGCGGTCTGCCGAGACAACGACTCAACCCGCTACCGAGACAGGCCGAGCATCCGAATTGCGTTCTCCTTCATGATGAGTGGAACCAGCCTTCCTTGAGGCCGAGCTGGGCGACCATCCGGACAGATCGATGTGCACATTCGCTTTCTACGTCGCGATCGAGCGCGACGAATCGACCCACGGCACGGACGGGTGCGCGAAAACCAATGTGAGGTATGGGAAGTCCGCGGCGATGTCGTCGAGCAACATAGGGTCCGAGTACCGCAACTTGATGCCTCGTCCACCGGGAAGCCCAGCTCCGATGCCGGTTTGATCGGTATCAAACAGCGCCACCAGTCCATGCTCGGCGCATGCATCGTATATCGGGTAGTACTTTCGATCGTTGGGCTCGAAATCTTGCAGACTGGGGTGAGACTTCATCCCGCGGACTCCGTAATCCCGCGCGAGGACGCCGATACGAGCGACTGCCTCGGCTGCTTCGGCGGCGATCGCCTCTCTCGGGTGTCCCAGTGCGGTGCGCGCGTCGACGGTGAAGATCACTGCCGCCATGTTGCGCTCACGGTAGTACGAAGCCAGATCGCCGACGGTCGGAGTGCGATTGACGCCTGGCTTGAAGTACTTGGCCGAGGCATCGAGAAGTTCCTGGTCGAGCGAGCAGTGGTGATTGCCGTCCGCCTCGACGTGCGTGTGGACGTCGATGGCGACGAGCGCATCGAGATCGAGGGCTGGAATGTAAGTCACGATGCTCCTTGCCTCTTTCGATAGTCAGGGCAAGTGCCGAGCAGAGCCTTTGAGTCGCATGAGGTCGACGAGAAGCCGATCGCGATCGGCAACCAAACCCCTTCGGTCGATACCGACCATCTCATCGTCCATGCCGGTCACGAGCTTGTTCGCCAGTGCAGCGGTGAGCTGCGGTTCACCTAGATCGTCCATCCACTTCTGAGTGCGCGGTCCCAGGTGTTCAGGAGATGACGCATACCACCCTCTCCACCCGAAAGATGTTGCGCTGTAAACGGTCCAACGATTGCCCAGCGAAGTCCCGGACCATGCGAAATCGCGGTGTCGATGTCTGCGACCGTCGCCACCCCACGGTCGACCAGCGAGTAGGCCTCCCGCCACAGCGCCGCCTGCAACCGGTTGGTCAGATGGCCCGGAATCTCGGCCCGGACCAACACCGGCTTCTTGCCGATGCCGCGATAGAAGGCCAGGGCTTCCTCGGCACACTCTGCCGTCGTCGAGCGACCTGGTACCACCTCGACCAGCGGGATGATGTGGGCGGGGTCGAACGGATGACCGACGATGACCCATCCCGGGTCTACCGAGCAGAAGCACTGCAGGACACTAGGTTCCAGTCCTGACGTCGACGACGCGATGATCACGCCGGGTGCTGCGGCAGCATCGATCTCGGCGAGAAGCGCGCCCTTGAGATCGACGCGTTCGGGCCCACTCTCCTGCACGAACGTTGCGTGCCGTGCAGCCTCCACGACGGAGTCGACGAATCGAAGGCTTCCGCTTACGCTGTCGCAAAAGCGATCTCGCATGAATTACCTATCTACTCGGATAGATAAGCATGCCCCAAACAGGACACAACACCGGGTGCGGTGCTTTCCGATTCGACCTTCGAGCGCGATTACCAAATGCGACAGCTGCGCGAGCGTCGGCACCGAAGTCAGGACAACCGCTCGATGATCATCGCCATCCCTTGACCGCCCCCGACACACATCGTTTCGAGCCCGAATTGCCCATCACGGGCGGTGAGGTTGTTGAGCAGAGTTGCAGTGATGCGGACACCAGTCATCCCGAAGGGATGCCCGAGGGCTATGGCACCGCCCGCGACATTGAGCTTGTCTTCGTCGATATTCAGTTCTCGTGCCGATCCGATGACCTGAACAGCGAAAGCTTCGTTTATCTCGACCAGATCGATATCGTTGATCGACATATGTGCCAGAGCAAGAGCTTTGCGGCTTGCCTCGATGGGTCCGAGACCCATGATCTCCGGTGACAGTCCGGACACCGCTGTGGAGACTATCCGCGCCACGGGTGTCAGCCCGAGCTCCTTCGCTTTGGTGTCGGACATGATCACCATTGCGGCTGCGCCATCGTTGAGCGGGCAGGCGTTGCCCGCTGTGACACTGCCGTCGGGCCGGAAGACGGCTTCGAGCGCGCTGATCTTGTCGTACGTCGTGCCGGCGCGGGGACTGTCGTCGACCGAGACCACCGTCCCATCGGGCAGTGACAACGGAGTGATCTCCCGAGCGAAGTGACCGGACGCGATATGAGCTTCGGCCAGATTCTGGCTTCGGACCGCCCAGCGATCCTGTTCTTCACGGGTGATGCCGGTGATTTGGGCGACGTTCTCGGCCGTCTGTCCCATGGAGATGTAGGCATCGGGCAGCAGACCTGCGGGGCGTGGATCCGCCCAGGTCTGTCCCCCGCTCGCGAATGATTCGCTACGCGCTTGCGCGTCGGCGAAGGCCGGGTTATGAGTGTTCGGCCAGGAATCAGAGCTACCTGCTGCCAGCCTGGACACTTGATCGACACCCGCTGAAATGAAGACATCCCCCTCCCCTGCCCTGATCGCATGCAACGCCATTCGAGTCGTCTGCACCGACGACGCGCAGTAACGATTGACAGTAGTTCCGGGAACTGCATCGAGACCGGCAAGGATGGAAACGACGCGGGCCATGTTGAAACCCTGTTCGCCGCCGGGCAATCCGCATCCGAGCAACAGATCGTCGACGCTGGAACGATCCAAGGTCGGAACTTGATCCAAAGCTGCAGTCACCATCTGCGCGGTCATGTCGTCACCGCGCAGACTCACCAGTGATCCCTTTCCCGCACGGCCGATGGGTGAGCGGGCGATCGAGACGATCACGGCCTCAGGCATCGGGACCAGCACCGGTCGGGACTGCGTTGAAGCGAGCGATGGCGGACTTCACTCCGCCCTCCTTGATCCAGGATTGGTATTCTGCGACCTCGGGTGTCACGTGGAGCAGCGCATCGGTCTCGGCGCCCATCCGCATGTAGCTGAGCAGACCTGAAGTTTCCGCGGCGCGGTTGACCGCTTCTTTCTTGAGCTTGAGCAGATTCAGGGGAGTCCGTGCGATCGAATGAGCGGTACGGCGAACTTCCGTCTCGAATTCATCAGGTGGGAATGACTCTGCGGCCCAACCCCACTCGCTCGCCTTCTTGCCCGTGATTCGACGGCCCGCGTCGAAAGACATGAGCTTGGCACGTTTGGCGCCGACGAGATGTTCCCAGAGTGGTGAGATGTAGCCACCGCCGAGCGGCAATGCGGGTGAGGCCATGACCATCGCATCATCGCTGATGAGCGTGATATCGCACAGGGAAGCCAACTGAGTGCCGCCTGCGGCACAGACCCCGTGTATGGCGGCGATGACGACCTGTGGTTGGCGCCAGATTTGGGTGAAGCGTTCGACGTTGAGCAGCAACCGATCTCGATCCTCGATCACACCACGTTCCGCCGCGTACCCGACCTCGGACGAATCGGCCGCGATGTCGTATCCGGAGCAGAACGCCCTGCCCGCGCCTCGAATCACAATGACACGCTGCTCGGTCTTCGCGAGTTCGCGGAGAGCAGATTCGAGCAGATCCAGCAAGTCGTCGCTCAGGGCGTTGAGCCGAGCCGGCCGATTCAGCGTCAACCAGGTGACGTAACCGTCCGTGTCGACGAGCAGGGGTGCGTCAGTCACTTGTGTCCTCCGACGAATGCGAGTGGGCGGATGGGAGATCCGGTGCCGCCTTTGATACGTAAAGCCGACGCGACGAAGAAGAAGTCCTCTATTCGGTCGGCGGCGAGAGATTCCAGGTCGAGCGACTCCATAATCGGGGTCCCATGCTCCACCAGCATGTGGACGTGGACGTTCAACGCCGGAACCGTCCACTGCGGCTTGTTCTCGAAATTGACAGTGTCGCTCCCGACAGCACGAACTCCTCTGTCGGTCAACCACTTTGCTCCCGACAGGGTAACGCCCGGCAACCCTTTTCCAGTACCGAGATACTTGTCGGTGTCGTGCCAGTACTTCATGTACCCGGTACGAAACACCACGACCGAGCCGGGTTTCGGCGCACTCCGATCTGCGAACCACGCGTCGAGTTCGTCGGCTCCGAAACCGTCGGCAGGAGTGAGCTCGCGCCCGAACAGCAGCTCACCGTCGACGAGGTGGCCCGGGCCGATCAACGGAGGAAGCTCCTCGACCGATCCGACCGAGATGCCGTCGTACGAGCTTTCGTACTTTCCTACCTCGCGGTCGCCGAAGATGCAGCCGTCCAGCGAAATGTGCCCTGGCGCGTCGACGTGCGTTCCGACGTGCGCACCCATTGTCAGCATCTCCATCGCCGAGGAGATTCCACCGGGATAGGGATGTTCGTGATGTTTCTTCACCAGCGCATAGGAGAACGGCGGATGGGCCGCGTGCCGAGTCATCCCTGTCTCCAGCAGAACAGCCAGGTCATAGGCTCGCGAACTGCCTTGCGGCCATTCGATCGAGCCGTCCCAGGTAGTCCCACCCCAATTTGCAGGGGACATATTCTGCGACAAATCGATTCCTTCATCTCGTGGTACCGGTTCGGTTGTAGTCATCGAACCGACTCCAGAACAATTGCGATCGGCGGCGGCATCTCGCCTCGCGATGCAGGCTCGGCAGACGCGAACGTCTCCGGACATGACCTGTACACCATGGCGAGCACGTCGATCACGTCCTCCCGATGACGAAGAGCGAGAGCACGAATCGGACCACCGAGCCACTTCGGGAACGCAAATCCCTCCGTCAATGCAACGTCGATGTCCGACGCCCGTTCTGCAACCCCGTTCTCGACGAGTGCTGCTGCAGCACACACCATCGAGCCCAGAACACGATCTCGAATTTCATCGCCCTCGACAGATCTCGGCACAATACCGGCGTCGCGGCGCGCATCATCGATGATCGACGCGGTGACCCCGTCGTAGACCCCGCGCTTCGCCTCGGCCGGATAGGCATACCACCCAGCGCCCGTCTTCTTTCCGAGCCTGCCCGCCTCGCAGAGGCGGTCGGCAATAGTGACGTAGCGCAGCTTCGGGTTCCGAGTCGGCGCCATCCTCTTCCGCCGAGCCCACGCGATGTCCAGACCGGACATGTCTGCGACGGCGAAGGGGCCGATCGCAAAGCCCAGTTCCACGAGCGCTGCGTCGACTTCGTCCGGCGACGCGCCTTCCTCCACGAGGAACTCCGCCTGCGAACGGTAGTCGGCATACACCCTGTTGGCGACGAAACCGTCGCCGACGCCAGCGGGGATGGGCGACTTACCGAGCTTGGCGACGACCGACCCCAGCACCGCAAGCGTGGAATCGTCCGTCGTCGCCGTCCGGATGATCTCGACCAACGGGTTGCGGTCCGGCGGGTTGAAGAAATGCAGACCACCGAAACGCTCCGGGCGGAGCAGCACCGACGCCATCTCGTTCAAATCGAGATAGGAAGTGTTGCTGACAATCACGGCATTGTCGGCCAGGTGCGGTTCCACGGAGGACATCAACTCTTTCTTGACATCCATGTCCTCGAAGACGGCATCGACGAGCAGTTGCGCCTTGCCGAGGTCGGCGAGCGAGTCGGTGATTGTGATAGCCGATTCGGTCGCCAGGAGATCGAGCGCAGAGCGATTGGTGTCGTAGACGATCACCTCGTATCCGCGGGTGCCGAAGGTGCGGGCGAGCGCTGCACCCATGGTGCCGGCCCCCGCTATGCCGACGGTGGTGATGCTGGGGGCCTTCGACGAAGCGCGAAGGGCTTTGGCGGCGCGCCGCTTTGCGAAGAACAGGTACCGCAGGTTTGCTGACTCCTCCCCGCCTCGAAGCTGGTCGAACAGCGCGCGTTCCTCGGCCAACGCGGTGTGGGGATCGAGGCCGGCTCCGCGCACAACCGCATCGATGGCGGCCAGGACGTTGGGCCTTGCGCGTGTGGAGGCCTTCACTCGAGCTGTGGCCAACTCATCGTCTCTGATCTCCGGTACGGTCCGATCGATGAGCCGATTCTTCGATTCGAGCGTTCCGGCGAGCTCGAAAGCTGCAGACAGAAGCTGATCCGGTTCCACTACTGCGTCGAGGAGCCCCAGCAGCTTGGCCTCGTCGGCCTTCACCTGCCGAGCGGAGGCAACAAGATCAATGGCGGCGGGCACCCCGGCGAGCCGCGAGATTCGAACCGTGCCACCAGCGCCCGGCAGTATACCGAGCGTGACTTCGGGAAATCCGAGCACTGCGGAGGTGTCGCCGATGCGGGCATCGCATCCCAAGGCGAGTTCCAAACCGCCCCCGAGGGTCATTCCAGTCAACGCAGCCACAACGGGAACAGGTAGTTTCTCGATCCGTTCGATGACGGCCGGCAGCTGCGGATGCACCAGTGGACGATCGAATTCCGAGATATCGGACCCTGCATAGAAGTGTTGTCCTGCCGACACGAGCACGACGCCGCGTATGTCGTTGCGCCCGGCGAGGGAGTCCAGAGCGTCGGCAAGGGCTGTGCGGAGAGCAGCGTTGCCCATGTTCACAGGAGGGTTGTCCAGAGTCAGAATCGCGACTCCGTTGGTAACCGACGTGGTAACCGAGCTCATGATGACCGCCCGTCGACAAGGTCGAGGCCAGTGCGCTCGGCAAGCGACGCGATGTCGCTGCCGTCGAAGATGTCGAGGACTCGTACGGCACCGTTGCCGGTCTCGAACAGAGCCACATCGGTATAGACGCGTTCGACACAGCCGGCGCCGGTGAGCGGATAGCTGCACGAGCGGACCAACTTACATTCTCCACCGCGTGAGAATAGATCCATGATGACGAATACCCTGCGTGCGCCGGATGCGAGATCCATCGCGCCGCCGACGCCAGGTATCACCGTCGGCGAGTCGGTGCGCCAGTTCGCGAGGTCGCCATCGATCGACACCTGGTACGCACCCATGACGCACACGTCGAGATGACCTCCGCGCATCATCGCGAACGAGTCGGCATGGTGAAAGTATGACGCGCCGACACCTTCGGTCACGTAGATCTTTCCGGCATTGATGAGGTCGGGATCCTCGTGGCCTTCCTCGGCTGCCGGCCCCATTCCCAGAAGACCGTTCTCCGTGTGGAGGACAACCTCTCGATCCTCGGGAATGAAATCGGCGACCAGAGTGGGGATTCCGATTCCGAGATTGACATAGGAACCGTCGGGGATGTCTTGCGCCACTCGTGCAGCGATTTCTTTGCGTGAAAGAACCATCAGGTCAGACTCCACTCTTGTTCGCAGTGTCACTGACGATCCGGTCGACATAGATGCCGGGTGTCACGATGGCCTCCGGATCCAGCGCCCCGACAGGGACTATCTCGTCCACCTCGACAACGGTGACGGTTGCGGCAGGGGCCATGACCGGACCGAAATTGCGGCCGGTCTTTCGGTACACGAGGTTGCCCACGACATCGCCTGCCCGCGCCTTGATCAGTGCGAAATCGGCAAACAACGGCGTCTCGAACACATATCCATTGCCATTGATCTGGCGTACCTCTTTCCCCTCGGCCAGCTCGGTGCCATAGCCGGTACGGGTGAAGAATCCTCCGATCCCGGCTCCGGCGGCCCGGATACGTTCGGCGAGAGTTCCCTGTGGTACCAACTCGAGCTCGATCTCCCCTGCGTGATAGAGCTCGTCGAACACTGTGGAGCCGATGGCCTTCGGGAACGAACATACGACCTTGCGTACTCGTTTCGCCGCGAACAACTGACCGATTGCATCGCCGCCTGCACCGGCGTTGTTGTTGATGACCGTCAGATCGGTAGCTCCTGAAGCCAGGAGGGCCTCGATCAGCGTCACTGGCTGTCCGGGAGGACCGAACCCACTGATCATGACGGTCGCTCCGTCACCGAGCCCACGGATTGCGTCCGCGGCACTGCCGACCTGCTTGTTCATCACCACACAACTCTCGTTCGATGTCGCCTGCGGCGACGTTGTTTCGGACTCGTCACGGGGTTGGAAAGGCCCGTCTTCCGGCTTGAATCGTGTACGTACTCCGCACTGAACAGCTAGGCCGCGTTTACTCCGCCGTCGACGAAGAACGCCGAGCCGACCACAAACGACGACGCGTCGGACAGCAGCCACGCAGCCATCTCTGCGATCTCCTCAGGCCGACCGAGACGACCGATCGGCTGCGCAGCTTCGGCTTTGGCCTTCACCTCGGGGTCGGCGAACGCTTCCTCTGCCAGCGGCGTCATCGTCGAGCCGGGAAGTACCGCATTGACCCGAATGTTCTGCGAGGCGTAGTCGAGCGCGACCTGGCGGGTCAACCCCAGCACTCCGTGTTTGCTCGAGACATACGCGGGGAGGTTGGGGTAGGCGATAGCTGCAGCGGTCGAGGCGGTGTTGACGACCGATCCCCCACCGCTTGCAAGCAGCGCTGGAATCTCGTACTTCAGACACAGGAATGCGCCGTTGAGATTGACGTCCATGACAGACTTCCACTTGTCGTATTCGAAGTCCTCGATCTTGCCACCCGCACCGATGATTCCGGCATTGTTGAATGCTCCGTGCAGCCCGCCGAAATTATCGACCGCGGCCCGAACCATCGCTCTTACGTCGTCCTCATCGGTGATGTCGGCGCGAACGAATTGTGCTTCGCCGCCCGCCTGTTCGATGGCCTCGACCGTCTTCTTGCCACCGACTTCGTTGACATCGACTGCTGTCACGCGTCCACCGCGGCCGGCGACGAGGATCGCAGCCTCCCGGCCCATACCGCTGCCGGCGCCGGTAATCAGAACGCTCTTTCCGGTCAGGTCCAGCTGGGAGTACGCGTGCGGAACTGTCGTAGTCATTTTCTTCCTTTTCGTGTGAGGTGTGTGAGGAGACCTAGACCGAGACCGACTGGAGGAACTGAAGCGGTGTCTCCGGTAGCACGTGGCCCATTCGTTCCCGCTTGGTCTGTAGGTAGTGCACGTTGTGGGTGCCCCAGTGCACCGGAGATTCGAGGCGCGAGTGCACTTCGATGCCGCTGTGTTCGAGCGCGGACACCTTGTCTGGATTGTTGGTGATCAGGTCGACGGATGCGACACCGAAGTAGCGCAGAATATCTGCGGCACAGTCGTATTCGCGGGCATCGACAGGTAGGCCGAGTTGCGTATTGGCATCAACGGTGTCGGCGCCCAGTTCCTGCAGCGCGTAAGCGGCCAACTTGTTCCCGATACCTATGCCCCGTCCCTCGTGCCCGCGAAGGTAGACCAAGATGCCATTACGGGATTCAGCGACCAGGCGTAGGCCGTCACGTAGCTGCGGGCCGCAGTCGCAGCGTTGAGAGCCGAGTGCATCGCCGGTCAGGCATTCACTGTGCACACGGGCGGTGACCGTTGTTCCTGGCTGCAGCGCGGGGCCGGTGGTCAGGGCAACGTGCTCGACCCCCGAGACTCGGTCGCGGAACACGTGAGCCATGAATGTTCCGTATTCGGTGTCGATTACAGCGCTCGACAGCGGCGCAGGCGGCGCTTCGTGTCGCCTGCGGTACGCAACAAGGTCATCGACGGTGACGAACGGGATGTTTCGCTTCTCGGCGAAATCGGTGAGCACCGCTCCCGACATAGGTACGCCGTCGTCGTCCACGAGTTCGGTGATGACCGCAACCGGTTCGTTCTCTCCTGCCATACGCACCAGGTCCACGCCTGCCTCGGTGTGTCCGCGTCTAGTCAGCACTCCGCCGTCGACGGCAACCAGAGGGAACACATGCCCTGGCCGACGAAGATCACGCGGAGTCGTTGCAGAGGACGCCAGGGCGTGGACTGTCGACGTCCTGGCAACAGCAGAAATTCCGGTACCAGCGTCGATTGCGTCGACGGTCACCGTGAACGCTGTACCCATCTTGTCGGTGTTCGCGGCGACCATCAACGGAAGCGAGAGTCGATCTGCGCGGGCTGCAGTCATAGGTGTGCAGACAATGCCGCTGCCGTAGCGCAGGAAGAACGCCATCTGCTCCTCGGTGATAGCTGCTGCGTTCATGATCAGGTCGCCTTCATTCTCGCGATCGTGATCGTCGGCGACAAGAACCATTTCGCCTCGGCGTATTGCCGCGATCGCGAGTTCCACCGATTGATTCCCTGTCATGTCTTCACCTTTCGAGGCAGTGAGTGCGGTGCGACCGAAATCGCTGGCCACCAACCGGTCGTTTGATACTGTAGTGCCGGTCACACACAGTTACAACTGTCGCAGCTCAGCGACTCAGCCGGCGTCGACCACGTCCTGATCAACGGGGCGAGCAATGACTTGATCGGCTTCGTGATCGTCGATCGGCCGAGAGTCCCGTGAGCGGTGTACGGACCAGACGGCCGCCCCTCCGACAACACAAAGCCCCATGACGAACAGTGCTGGAGAGAGCGCACTGCCGGTCCGATCTACCAGCCAAACGCATAGGACGGGGGCAGTTCCTCCGGCGATGACGACTCCGATGTTCCATCCCAAAGCAGTACCGGTGTAGCGCACCGTCCTGCCGAACAGTTCGGGGATCATCGAATACCCTGCCACCTGCAGGAACGAAGTATTGACCATGATCAACAGGAACGCGATCCCGGCGAGCAGCAGACTTCCCTGGCCCATGACGACCATGGCGGCGAAGGTGACTGCAAAGTAGCCGGCCAGACCGATACCGGCGAGCGCGGGCAGACCGATTCGGTCACCGAGACGTCCTGTTACGAGCATCAGAAAGGCCGCGAGTGCGACCACAATGGTCGTAGTCCAGTACACGCTGGTCTTGGGATAGCCGAGCTGCTGGATCAGGTGGATACTCAGGTACGTCAGCCCGAAGTACGCGGAGCCGTTCACCGCAAGACTGATCCCGGATGCTTGCAGTAGTTGCTTTCTCCACGTCGTGAACACCGCGACGACCGGTGACTTGGCCGCTTGCTTCTTCGTTGCCGGCGCCTCGTGGACAAGGGAGCGCCGAAGCGCAAGACACACCACGGCAAGAGGGAGTGCAACGAGGAACGGAATGCGCCAACCCCACGACGCCATCTGCTCGTCGGTGGTCAGCAGTGAAACGAGTCCCGCGACAGCGGAGGCCACAGCGAAGCCGAGGGTGGCTCCGAACGGGTTGAGCGCACCGTATCTGCCCTTGCGCCCGACGGGTGCTGCCTCGGAAACCAGAGTGGCAGCGCCCGCGACTTCGCCGCCTACAGAGAAGCCTTGGATCAGGCGAAGGACGACGAGGCCGACCGATGCGATCGGCCCGACAGAGAGGGCGGTCGGAAGCAGGCCGATCGCCGCGCTGGCCAGGCCCATCATCAAGAGAGTGGTCAGGAGCGCGGTACGGCGGCTTACTCGGTCACCGACATAGCCGAAGACAAGTCCGCCCAAGGGGCGCGCGGCGTATGCGGCGGCGAACACCGACAGAGTCAGCAGTAGCGAGCTGACGTCGTTGTCGGAGGGGAAGAACAGCGGCGCGATGATGACGGCCATGTAGCCGTACATGCTGAAGTCGTACCCCTCGATCATCGTGCCGACCCCGCCGGCGAATGCGGCCTTGCGGCCGCTCTTCGTGCGCTTGGAGTCTGCGCGAGCGGAGTCGGTCTGCGGTGTGGTGATGTCCATGTCGTTGCTTTCTGACGATCGAAGAGCCGGTCAGCGACCAGCGATGCGAAGACCGGCTACCAGGTCGCGCAGGCTGACCAGATGTCGGAGGTAGTAGTGCAGGCCCATCTCCCAGGTGAATCCCATACCGCCGTGGACCTGAATCACACGCTCGGCGACGGCGATCGCGAGTTCGAGGGCGTGCACGGACAGCTCGAACGATTTGTCCTCCTCGGCGGCCGCCCATAGAACCGATGTCTCGGCCTGTTCCGCATCAATGTGTGCATTGGCCAAAATATGCTTGACCGCCTGGAACGATCCGATCGGCTTGCCGAATTGGTTTCTGCCGCTGACATATTCGACGCCGATCGCGACCATCCGCTTGGCGATCCCGGCACCCTCTGCCGCCCAGAGCACGCCGAGTTCGCGTGCGGCCTGCTCCGACAGACCGGACAACAAGAGGGCTTCGGAGGCAAGAAGTGTCGGGGCGAAGTCCAATCGAGAGGACTCAGGGACGTCGATGACATGGTCGGTATCCATCGATTCGAGCAAGCCCGTTCCTGGATACAGGCCGAAGGGCACAACACTCCAGCCCACGGCCGTCTGCGGTGTCGGTATGGCAACAGTCACTGGGCCGTCGAATGCCCGAGCGGCCGCGCTGTGACGGCGTGTGAACAGCGTCACCACGAACGGCAACTGAACGCAGTACTCACCCCACACGGACGCCACATCGACCAGATCGCGCAGCGAAAGCGCATCGTCGTCGGTGCCACCGTCGGCGATTCCGACCCAGCCGGCTTCGGCGATCGACTTCCACTTCAGCGGGGACTCTCCCTCTGCGAAGGTTGCGATGTTCGCAGTGCCTACGCTGCGCGCGAGGATATCTCGGAGTCCCTCTGCTGCCGCTACTCCCATCTCGGACGGCAATGCAACGGTCATTGTGGATGTAGTCATCGCGGCAGCCCCAGAACTCGTTCGCTGATTATGTTTCGTTGAATCTCGGACGTCCCCGAGTAGATGCTGCAGGACCGGCTTTCCAGGTATTGATAGCGCCAGTGATCTCGCAGTTCGGGTGTCGAATAGCGCAGCCCGAATTCGGTGATCTCCTGGAACAACTCACTCCACAGCACTTTGAGGATCGAGGTGGCGCGGACGAATGCGGTCTCGTCGGCTTCGAGTGTGACAGCTTTGGAGATTTGCCACCGAACCAAATCGGTTCGCCGGTCGAGGTTTTCAAGTACGTCCGCGCGGCGGGGATCACCTCCGTGCGTCTGCTGCAACAGATCCATGTCTGCCCGCATTTCGACGTAACGGCTTGCAGCCTCGACTCCGCCACGCTCGTTCATCAGCGTCGTCATGGCCACCTTCCAGCCGTCACCCTCACCTGCGATGAGTTCGTCGTCGGAGACGAAGACTCGATCGAAGTGGACCTCGGCGAAGTGAGTGCCGCCCGAGATCTGCCGAATCGTACTGATCTCGACACCGGGCTGCTTCATGTCGAGCATGAACATCGACAGGTTCTTGTGCCTACGCGCGTCGGGGTCCGTCCGCGCGAGCAACAGGCAGCGATCGGAATACGCAGCGAAGGACGTCCAGATCTTTCGCCCTGTGATCACGTACCCACCGTCGACCTTCTCTGCGCGACAGCTCACTCCCGCGAGATCGGATCCGGCGCCGGGCTCGGAAAAGCCCTGGCACCACGTCTCGACACCCTGCAGAATCGGCGGAAGAAAACGTTCCCTCTGCGCCGGTGTCCCGTGAGCGATAAGCGTTGGGGCGGTCAGAATTCGGCCGATACGAGCCAGGCCGTCCGGCGCCTGCGCCCGTGCGGCCAACTCGCTGAATTCGACTTCCTCGGCCAAGCCGAGGCCTCGACCGCCGAACTCAGAGGGCAACGACAGGCCTGAGTACCCCGCCTTGTAGAGCTGGCGGTCCCATTCGCGGCGGATGTCGATCGACTCTTCTTCGGCAAGGGTCCCCCGGTGCTCACGCCAACGTTGCGGGACATTGTCTTGCAGCCACTGCCCAGCGGACTGGGCGAAAAGGGAGGAATGCTCAGTTGGAATGTGTTGTGTCACGCGTTGCAACTCCGTTCACGGTTGGGGAGCTAGTCTCCCAAACGATTGGTTGATAACTTAGGCCGCAATTTCCCAATGTGTCAAGCGCCACGTAGGCTGACTACCAAACGTATGGTTGTGAAGTGTTCCGAACTGATACGGACCGGACACTCGCGATTTTGCAGAGGGGAAAAAGCGTGCCGTCTCGTTCGGATTCAACAGCACAACCAAGTTCCAAGCAGGGTGAACGCCGCAATCGAGATCAGGAAGTGATGACCGCGGCCGTTCGAATCTTCTTCGAGAAGGGCTACAGCGGAGCCTCCTTACAGGACGTGGCGACCGAGGTCGGAGTACTCAAAGGCAGCCTGTACTACTATTTCGCCTCGAAAGAGGACCTGCTGCTCCGCATCATGAAGGAATCGCACGCGCAGTCGGAGAGGATTTCCGAGGAAATCGAGGCTAGAGGCCTTCCTGCGGCCGAAGAGCTGGCCGAGCTGCTCGAGGCACTGATGAAGTGGTACCTCGGCAACGTCGAGCGTGTAGCCATCTACTTCAACGAACGCCTTCGGCTGACCGGTGCCCGACTCGAAGAGGTACAGGCGGAAGGGCGTCGTTTCGAACAGCGGATCTACGACTTGCTGGTACGCGCGAAGGAAGACGGTCAAGTCGACCAGGACCTCGATCTGAGACTAACGGTGCGCTTGTTCCTGGGCGCGCTGAACAGCGTGCCGACGTGGCACAGGCCAGGCCAGAAGCACCGCCTCTCCAACGAAAAGATCGCTGCGCAGTTCTCTCGCATGATTCTCAAATCCATCACACCGTGAACACATCAACACACCACCGCGGTCTCATCCGCACCGCATTTCGCCGGAGGTAGATCCGTGAGTTCCCACATCGCCGCGCCCATCACGATCGCCGAATGCATCGACGACCATGCACAGCATCGTCCGCACGACTTCGCGTTGATCGAGCCCAGCGGACGGACCGTGAATTACGATGAGCTGAGCAGATCCAGTCGCGCTCTCGCACAGGGATTGTCGCGACTCGGGGTACAGCATGGCGATCGAATCGCAACTTATCTCGACGACAGCGCAGCATACGTCGAGTTGTACATCGCCGCTGCACGAATGGGCGCGATCATGGTCCCGATCAATACTCGCCTCACGTCCACGGAGGCATCGGTGCTCATCGAGGACTGCGAACCCAGGATCATCGTCTGGGACGCCCACCACTCGGAGACCGTCATGGCCGCTGTCGATCACCTCGACACCGGAGTGGTCATCGGAGGTTGCACCCCGAAGGGTGGCGCATTCGTCTCGTTCGACGAGTTGGTGTCGACCCCGGTCCTCGGTCATGACGCCGTGGCGGTGACCGATCCACACGACCCGTACATCATCGGGTACACCAGCGGAACGACAGGACGACCGAAAGGTGCCGTCCTGACCCACGACAGCATCAGGGCCATCGCAGAATCCAACAGCGCCGCCTACCGGCTACCCGCCCGAAGTGTCGCCGCGCTGACGGGGTCCATGTCGTTCGTCGCCACCGTGCCCGCACACGTGCTGACCCATCTACGGATCGGCGGTACCGTCGTCATCCTGGGCCCCTGGACCGTAGCGGACCTCCTGGACGCGATCGAACGCTATGCCGTCACGTTCACGTACATCCCTTCCCCCGTGATCGACGATTTCGTCGCCGCCGTGCGCGCGGTGCCCGACCGAATCGCCGGTCTTCACACCGTGTTGCACTCGGCGTCCAATGCAGGTCCCGCCAAACTGCGAGCGCTGTACGAGGCGATCGGCGACAAACTGGTGGAAGGCTTAGGAATGACCGAAAACTCCGGTGGCCTGGTGACCGCTACCCGGATCGGCGATTTCAATTCCACCAGCGCCGCCGCGGACCCCTTCGCGTCGGTCGGCCGAGCTGTCGACGGCGTCGAGATAGACATCTGCGACGAGAGTGCTCGATCGCTACCCCGTGACGGGGCCAGTGTCGGCGAAATCATAGTGCGTTCACCAGCTTTGATGCAGGGCTATTGGAACCTGCCCGATGCGACCGACCGCGCACTTGTCGACGGGTGGTACCACACAGGCGATCTCGGCTCGATGGACGCTGCCGGATTCGTCTATGTCAGTGACAGGCGAACCGACCTCATCGTCAGCGGTGGAATGAACGTCTACCCGTCTGAGGTCGAGGCCTGCCTGGCAACTCATCCAGACATCGCAGAATGCGCGGTCGTGGGCGCACCGCACGCTCGGTGGGGACAGTCCGTCGTCGCAGCCGTCGTACCGACGGAGGGCCAAGCTCCGACTCTCGAACAACTACAGGACCATTGCCGAAAGACGTTGGCGTCGTACAAGAAGCCGACACGGCTGGTACTGTTCGATTCCTTGCCCCGCACCGCGAGTCTGAAGATCAGACGCAACCTCGTCCGGGATGTCGTTCTCGCCGAATAGAATTCGGTTCGTCTACCACGTCCGGCTCGCCACACGCTGGGGCGCCACGAATCGTTCGTGGCGCCCCAAACCGGGTGTCGTCAGTGGTTCTTGCAGGCGTCGAGTGTCCATCCTGGCTGCGCGATCGACAGCGACGTGATCGACGACGACCCTCGTGCGATGTCGCGGATCGCCTGAACGATCTCGTTCTCGCTCCGCCGGGGATCGGTCCTGATCGGTCCGGCTGCCAACATCGCATCGACTTCTTCATTGGACGTCATGAAGCGCATCAACAGATCTTCATCGCTGATGTCAGCGTGGAATTGTGACTTGATGTCAGCGAGGGTCGGTTGGGGCCGAACCCAGTTCTGGAACTGCTTGGCGCGCGGCGAGCTCAGGATCTTGTCGAGTACGGCGGGGTCGACCTCTCGGATCAGTGGTCCATAGTGGCCCATCGAGTACCGGATGACCTCGTCGGGAACGAGTTTGTACCGCTCACCGGTGACGACGTTGAGCACTGCCTGAATTCCGACGAACTGGCTGAACGGTGTCGCCATGATCGGCGACGCAAGCTCTTGTCGAACCCTCGGGATTTCATCGAGTACGGCGGGGAAGCGGTCTGCCATGCCGTGTTGCTGCAGCTGACTGATGAGCGTGCCGGTCATGCCTCCGGGAAGCTGATGTTCGTAGATTCTCGGATCGTATTCCGCCGGAACCGATGGCTCGAAACCGGCGTCGCGCGCTGCCCACTCGAAGTTCTCCGCTACCGGAGCAAAGGTGGAGATGTCGAGGTTGTGCTTCAAGCCGAGGGACTCGACGATGTTGACCATCGCCTCGGTCGAAGGTAGCGACGGTCCGTTCGCCATCGGCCGAGACGCCGTGTGGATGATGGTGAAGCCGGCCTTCATACCTTCCACATAGTTCAGCGGCGCGAGTCCGGTCGTGTTGTGGCAGTGCAGTTCTAACGGGACTGTTCCTGTCGCTGCCCGAATGGCCGGCAACAGGGTCGCCGCGCGCTCCGGCGTCAGGACCCCGGCTGCATCCTCGACGTAGATGCTCTCGACCCCATCCCAGCTCGCCATCTCCCGAGCACGGTCTGCGAAGAACTGATCGTCGTGAGCACCGGTGAGTCCGTACATCACTGCAGGTACGGCCACACCGCCGTTGTCGAAGATGACCTTCGCCAGGCGATGCATCGTCGGCATGTCGTACAGGCAGTCATAGATCCAGAAGCTCGTCACACCGTGTTTGATCAGAGTCTGGATCCATAGGTCGATGATCGAATCAGGGGTGTGGTTGAACCCGATCACGCTGATCGTCCGCATTCCGCACCGTACGACGTTGTTCTTCAGCCCGTCGACGAGGAAATCCGTCGCAGCCCATGGATCGTCCTTGAACGTCCGTAGAAGGACGGTGAACATACCGGGGCCGGTGAGGTCGACGACACGGTAGCCGGCCCGGTCGAGATGTGAGAGGGCGTCGGCGGCATGAAAGGGCCGCATCTTCAGGCCCCAGAGGCTCTGCTGACCGTCGCGCAGTGTTTGATCGACGAAGTCGATGGTGGTCATGGTCTATGCCTCCCAGTTCGGCAGGAACTCGTTCTCCAGCCACTTCGTGGTGACTGGGCTGTGTTGAAAGTCTTTGTTTGCCATCAATGCGGCATGCAAGTCGATGGTGGTGGGGACTCCCTCGACGCGAAGCTTGGCCAACGCGCGTCCCATCAGCTCTGTGGCAGCCTCGCGGGTGGAGGCGTGGACGATGAGTTTGGCGATCATCGAGTCGTAGAACGGTGGGATCTCGGCGCCAGGGAATGCACAAGTGTCGACGCGGATGCCGGCGCCCAGGGGAGCCACCCAGCCGGTGATCTTGCCCGGATGGGGTAAGAAGTTGTTTCGCGCATCCTCGGCGTTGATGCGGCATTCGATGGCGTGCCCGGTGAGTGTCACCTGATCCTGAGTGAACGAGAGTCGATGGCCCTGCGCGACTCGAAGTTGTTCGCGCACGATGTCGATCGAAGTGACCATCTCTGTAACAGGGTGTTCGACCTGTACTCGTGCGTTGACTTCGAGAAAGACGAAGTCGTTGCGTTCGGTGTCGACGAGAAACTCGACAGTTCCTGCACCGACGTAGTCCAGGCCCTTTGCCAGATCGACTGCCGCCGATCGCACGCGCTCGAGAAGCTCCGGAGGCAAGCCGACTGCCGGGGCTTCCTCCACCAGTTTCTGGTAGCGCCGCTGGGTGGAGCAATCTCGTTCGCCCAAGTGCACGACGTTGCCATGCGTGTCGGCGAGGATCTGGACTTCGACATGTCTGGCGAATTCGACATATCGTTCGAGATAGATTGTGCCGTCGCCGAATGCGCGCTCCGCTTCGGTGCTCGAGCGGGAGAAATGCTTGCGTATATCGGCGCGATCGCGGATGACCGTCATACCGCGTCCCCCACCGCCTGCCGAAGCCTTGAGCAGCAGCGGGTAGTCATCGAGTTCGTCGGCAGCTGCGACCGCATCCTCGGTCGTCGTGAGGCCGGCGGTCCCCGAGCCGGTGGGAATACCGAGTTCGGCGGCCGTGCGACGCGCTGTGAGTTTGTCACCGGAGCGGCGCATGACTTCGGCCGGCGGACCGATGAAGGTGATGTCGTGATCTGCGCATGCTTCGACGAGATCGGTGCGTTCGGACAAGAAGCCGTAGCCGGGATGTACTGCGTCGCAGTCTGCGTACAGTGCCGCCGCGACGATGCGGTCGACCGACAGATAGCTTTCGGATGCCTGGCTGGGCCCGATGACGACGGTGCTATCGGCGAGTTGAGCGGCGAGGGAATTCTTGTCGCATTCGGAGACGGCCAGCACACTTTCGACGCCTTCGTCGAAGCATGCCCGCACGATGCGGACTGCGATCTCGCCGCGATTAGCTACCAGTACGCGACGCACGATCACTGCTCCCGTGGAGTGATGGTGAACAGGGGTGTGCCGTACTCGACCTGGACTGCGTTCTCCACGTGCACTGCTGCAATGGTTCCGGCGACGTCGGCAGTGACGTTGTTCATCAGCTTCATGACCTCGACGATGCACAGAGTATCGCCTGCCTCGACGGTACTGCCGATCTCGACGAACGGCGGTTGACCTGGCTGCGGTGTCTTCCAGAACACTCCGACGCTCGGTGCAGTCACGACGTATCCGGAGGCCCCGGACGTATCGGCCGTAGTTGGCGCAGGGTCGGCGGCGGGAGCATGATTGGGCGCGCCCGGCGAAGGGGCCACCGGAGGAATGACCGCAGCCACGGCCGGAGCAGCGGACGCTGGTTGGGCATCAGGGGTGGCCCCGTTACGGCCCACCGCTATCCGGACGTCGCCGACTGTCACCGTCGCCTGATCCCATTGTGAATCTTGCAACGCAACGACGATATCTTTGATTTCTTGCGGTGTCAGGCTCATTTTCCAGCTCTCCTCAGTTGTTGTATCTCGCCCAAAAGATCAGACTGCAGCAGTTGCGAAGGCCCCGTAGGAACCCTTGCAGAACACCAGCGGCGATACTTCGCTGGCGGCCTCGATCGCGCCTGCCTGGCCGAGGACGATGGTGTGGTCTCCGGCCTCGTACTCGTTCCACAGAGTGCAGTCGATCCACGCGACGGCACCGGCCAAGCCAGGCCCGGAGACACGCGGAGCCCACTTGACTCCGGCGAATCGATCGATTCCCCTGCGCGAGAAGTTCTGTGTCAGCTCGGCATGCTCTTCGGCCATGACGTTGATACAGAACTTGGCGGCATCGCGTATCGGTGGCCAGGTGCTCGAGGTCTTGGCGGCACAGAATCCGACCAATGCGGGATCCAGCGAGATCGATGTGAACGAATTGCATGCCATACCGACCGGGTCGTTGTCGACCATGGCTGTGACCACGACGACCCCGGTGGGAAGGTGGCCGAGTACGCGCCGAAACTCGGTGGCATCGATTGTCGATCGGTTCATGTCTGTGTCCTTTGTCGATCTCGAACCATCGCTGCAAGAGATCCGAGGTAGCTTTTCTAACAGTCGGTTGGCAGATTAACCCTAGGTGATGCAGACCTCACGAGTCAACGAGAGTGTGTGCACCTCCCTCTACATCACCGCGACTGCGTTGGCTGGAGAACTGACTGCACCGACCACGGGCAAAGGTGCGGCGGTGAACAGAAAACTCCACCGGTTGGCGGCGTGGCACGCTGCAGCCAGCTCGTCCAGGTCGAGGAGTTCGGACAACGCGAAGCCCAGGGAGGGAATGAGTCGGCGATGAAGTGACCCGTCTTCTCGGTTCCCCGGCGCGCTCTCGATCGCCGGGTTGTCGGAGCAGACTGCAGCGAATCCGCTGTCCCAGAGGAACCGCGCCATCGACTCGGCCGCGGACAAGCCGGAGAAGCGGTCACCGACGGTACTCGAGTCGCGACCCTCCGCTACACGACGCTTGTATTCAGCCGTCCAACCGATTCGAACACACAGAACGTCTCCTCGCTCCACGGTGAGGTCCTGTGCCTGCGCGACGTCCTTCAGAACGTCAACTCCAATCGTGTCACCCCCGAACGGATCCCACGCAATGTCCTTTAGATCGAAATATCGGGCTACGTCGAGGAGGACTCCGCGACCGACGATTCCGCGAGGCGCCCAGTGATGAATGCCGAGCTCCTCACGGGCGGCTTCGTCGTCGGTGACGCCTCCGTAGAAGCCGAGTTCTCGCGCTCGAACATGGCCCAGACCATCCCACTGTGAGGCTGACTGAGGGTTGTACGAGTCAACCGTGTCCTCGAATGTGTTACGGCCGGATTCGAATACCGAATGTGCAAGCGCTGCACGGCCGAAAAGGGGCGGGTCGAAGGTATCGAGCGGTAGCGACAACCCGAACGATCGCCCGGATATCACCGATTCCGCGCCGGCGCGCGCACGCCCTTCATCGAGGAGCGCCAGAGTCCCCAGGCGCGTCGGAAGCAAGCCCCAACTGTGCCTCACACCGAGATTGCCCAGCTCGGGCAACTCGTCGTACTTCGGCAATGCGGCATTGGTCATGGCGTCGTCAACTTCCAGGTGGTGTGGGCAAATGGAAGTCGGCTCGGCGCACCAGGAGGGGTTATGGGTGCGCCGAGCCGACGTGGGATGGGTTCTCGTTCAGAACAGCGAAAGCCGTTGTTTCAGTGGAACACTGCGTTCTGGGCAAGACCTGCGGTTTCTCCGCCGTCGATGACGAACTCCGATCCAGTGGAAAAGGAGGAGTCATCACTGGCGAGGAACAAGACCATGCGGGACACCTCGATGGGGTCACCGCCCCGCTTCATCGCCACGTGCTGTTGCGACTGGTCTGCACCCTCGGTCATCGGCGTCCTGATCAAACCGGGATGAATCGAGTTGACTCGAACGTTATGAGGCCCGAGATCGATTGCGGCCGATTTCGTCAGCCCTCGCACACCGAACTTCGACGCATTATACGAGGCCATCGAACCAAAACCTTGCAGTCCGGCAATGGAGGAGATGTTGACGATCGAACCGTTGCCGTTCTTCTTCAGCTCGGGTACCGCTGTCTTCATTCCCAGGAATACTCCAGTGAGGTTCACCGCGATCATGGTGTGCCAATCCTCGATCGAGTGCG
Organism: Rhodococcus sp. FG69; assembly: GCF_057808915.1. Lineage (NCBI taxonomy): Bacteria > Bacillati > Actinomycetota > Actinomycetes > Mycobacteriales > Nocardiaceae > Rhodococcus > Rhodococcus sp. FG69. The sequence continues at coordinate 55,611 of NZ_JBMDIX010000011.1, forward strand.
ATTCGATATCGCCTATGCGCACGATGCCGGCGTTGTTTACCAGAATGTCGAGCCGACCGAACTCCGACACCGCGGTAGCGACGGCATGCTCCCAATCGGCTGACTGGGTAACATCGAGATGCACGTAGCGTGCACGGTCGCCGAGTTCGGCGACAAGCGACTTACCCTCATCGTCGAGGACATCCCCAATTACCACGGCAGCGCCCTCCTCTGCCAGAAGCCGGGCGTGGGATGCACCCATGCCTCGAGCTCCGCCGCTTATGAGAGCTACACGGTTGTCCATTTTTCCCATGACAATGCACTGCTTTCTCGTTTGATTCGGTAGCGAACCGATGGCCAATTCATGCGAATAGCATTGGTATGACGGCGAGTTCGTCGCCCGTCGACTTCGGGTCGAGAAAATTGCCCAGCGTGCGAATGGCCTCGGCATTGTCACGAAGATCTTCCGGGGTGTGGTTCGGATCGAAGTAGCCCTCGCCAACCACAAAGGCGACGCGGGCGACTTTACCGGACGACGTGCTGAAGATTTCGCCTGTGATATTCGTCGACGGGTGCGCGAGCCACAGGACGGTCGGCGAAACGATTTCGGCAGGCCCCATCGGCGCTTTGCCGCTCCGGAGATCTTCTTGCCAGTCGTCCGATTCGGAATTCGTCCCGTCGAAGAACGCGTCGCGGTTCATTCGTGTGATTGCCATCGGTGCGATGGCGTTGGCCACGATACCGAATTCCTCGCCTTCGTGGGCGAGTGTCTTCGTGAGACCGGCAACTGCCAGCTTCGCAGTTCCGTAGTGCCCCAGCTGTGGGCAACCCGCGAATCCCGCATTGGACGTAGTGTTCACGATCCGGCCACACCCCTGTTCGAGGAACTGAGGCCATGCTGCTTTCGACATGTAGTACGCACCGTCGACAGTCACCGACTGCATCCGTTGCCACTGTTCGTCGGTGAGCTCCGCAAGGGCACCGTAAGAGATGATTCCTGCGTTGTTCACCAGGACATCCAGCCGACCGAACGTGTCGACGGCGGTAGCTACTACCGCTGCTGCACCGTCCGCGCTTGCAACACTGTTGGTGTCGGCCACGGCTCGTCCTCCGGCAAACAGAATTTCATCGACAACAAGCTGCGCAACGCCGACATCGTTGCCGTCACCGTCCGAGGTGACGCCGAAGTCATTGACCACGACGAATGCACCACGCGCTGCGAACTGCAGCGCGTGCTCGCGCCCCAGGCCGCGGCCCGCACCGGTAACGACGACGACATCACCGTCGAAGCGCATATCGAGTGGCTTATCCGTAATCATGGTATTCGGTGACCAAGCCGTTCTCGACGGTGAAGCGGGTACTGACGTCAAGGCGCACCGTCTCGCCGGAAGCCGCCCAACCTGGCACGTCAACGATCGCGGTCGCGACCCAGGTCTGTTCGACGACAACCGTGTTCTCGCCCGACACGTGCAAAGCACGACGATTCTCGAAGTGCTTGTCCGGGAACGCTCCTGCGAACTGACCGAGTAGATCGGCAAATGCCTGCGCGCTGTCGAGCAAGACTCCGCGGTTGTGATGCTCCAAGTGGAGATTCTCTGCGCTGACCGCGAGGATTCCGGGGATGTCACCGGAGTTGTAGGCTGCGATGAACTTCTCGACGACCTCGACGGCCGTCTGATTCTGTGCGCTCATGTGTGGTCCTTTCGAGTGCAGTGACGAGACGGTCAGGCGAGCTTCGGTGCGACTTCCTCCGTGAGCAACTGAAGTGAGTAGTTCCACGGCTTGACGTCGTCGAGGTAGTCGTGGCCGTAAACCATCGTCGTTCCCCAACCCCCGGTTGCCTCGGTCACGGCTGCGAGCTTCTCGGCAACGGTGTCCGGAGACCCTACGATCCACACCTTTTCGACAATGTCGTCGATGGTGACGTCGGCCATGTCCATATTCGGCAGCATCGCTTGCAGCAGGCCGAACTGTTTGTACACAGGAATGAGGTACTCCATCCACGCCTTGCCGATTCCGCCTTCGACAGCAAGCTTGCGCGCTTCGGCATCGGTGTCGGCGACGATCACGTCGCGCACGACGCGGAAGTCACTACGATCGACCGTGTGGCCGGCTTCGTTCGCGGCCTGCTCGTACGTGTTCCAGTGGTTCGAGATCGCAGCTTCGCCTGCGTAGACCGACAGTGCGTGGTAACCGTTGCGACCCGCAAAAGACAGCGACGGCGAATTGGGACTGAGGCCGGCGAGAGCGATTTCGACCTTGCCACCGTAGGGCGCCGTACTCCGGTACTCGTGGTGCTCGTCGGGTTCCGGGTAGCCGCCCGTGTAGTACTCACCCTCGAAGTGGAACGGCTTGCTTTCCCACACCTTGTTCATGATCTCGAGCGCCTCGGTGACGCGCTTGTGGTTGGTGGACATGTCCTTGAAGCCGCGAAGTGCGGCATCACTCGGGTATCCACCTGCTCCGATTCCGAGCATGTAGCGGCCCTCGGTCACATGCGTCATCCATGCCACCTGCGTCGCCAGCGAGGCCGGGTTGTGGTACGGCAGCAGGTGCGCGCCCGGGCACAACTTGATGTTCCGAGTCTCACGTGCCGACGCGGCGATGATCAGTTCCGGGTTGGTGATCGATTCCCACGACATCGTCGCATGCTCGCCGATCCAGTACTCGGTGAAACCGAGACGATCGCACTCGATCGCCTGTTCGACAGCGAAGTCGAAGACCTCGCGTGGTGTGCGCTCCGGGCGCATGAACGGGGTCTGGAACATTGCAAATTTCACGGGCATACCTTTCAAACGGGATCACACTCGGTGTGTGATCGACAACATACCACCAAACGACCGTTAGACAAGCCCGTCCCGAAATCGGTGGGCTCGATCAGGCGTGTGGAGATCTCACGTGGAAAGCTGTTCTAGGTCAACAACATGCAACGCATTCCGGAGCTGCGGCTTGCATGGGGCGGGGTGAGGCCCCGACCGCGGCAGATGCGAGTCAACGAGCCCCGATAGACCCCGAGATGGCCTCAGGGAGCTCGTGACGACCGTTGACGCAGAGTTTGGCGTAGACACCCTGCAGTCTGTTCTCGACTGTTCGAACCGATATGGACAACTCCGCGGCGATGCCCTTGTTCGACATTCCTGAAGCAGCGAGCGTGGCGGTCTTCATTTCAGCAGCGGTCAGCCCCAAGTGCCAGTCCCTCTTGTCCAATGCCGACGTCAACGGATTCTCACATCGACCGACCAGGTGGCCGACGCGTCGAAACAATACTGCCGAGTGCTTTGCGTCCCCGCGCTTGTCGGCAATTGCCGCCGCGTTGGAATAGGCCTCGGCTGCAATCAGGATCGCACCCAATCGTTCGAAACGTTCCGCGACCCTTTCGAGCCTGCCGGAATCGGCGGCGTCCAGAGCCAAGATATGTTCCAGCTTTGCCGCTACCAAATCTCCTTCTACACCGCGAGCCAGGGGAACACAGAGTTCACGGGCCCGGGCTGCAGCCCCAGTCCGAGCCAGGGCGTGAGCCGCCGCAATAGCCCCCACACGGTCGCCGATCTCCCGCCCGGAACACGCCGCGAGCTCGAAATCTACATGTGCACTGCGCAAGTCACCAGAGAGCGCGTGGACCCATCCGGAAGCATTGATGGGATCGACCCCCATGAACATCGTCGAGGGAAGTCCCAACTCCGCGGACTGCTGCAGCGTTTTTCTTCCCTCGGACGGTTTGCCGGCCACCGCCTGGGCAAGAGCGAGATAGCCCAAACAGAACTGGACGAATTGCGGTCTGTCCAATTGGCGGTAGATAGAGACAGCGGTGGACAACAGACGCACCGCCCTGACTGGGTACCCACAGTCGACAACCGCCTTGGCGCGCTGCCAACAAAACAGGGCCTGTGCCTCTATTGCCTGGTTCTGTACTGCCCATTCGTACTCGGTTCGGCTTATCATCGACGCCTTCGTGAACTCACCGGCGTGCGAGTACGCTTCGGCCTCGTAGAACCGATGCATGAACGGGTACCAGTCCATCGGCGTCTGCAGTTGGGTTTGCACAGAACGCCCCAACTCGGCCACCTCGAGGGCTTCTGCGATTCGGCCGGTACGCGCAAGGCTGTATGCCGCAGGCATGCATGCCCACACCAACGCCGAACCCGACGCAACCTTCAGTAGCGGCTCTGCCACTGCCAGCGCGTGTGCCGGACCGTCTCTCCCCAGTATGAGCGCCGCCCGCCGCGCCGCGATATCGCGAATATAGGGTGTGCCGGCAAGCGAACGCTCCGCCTCATCGGCCACCTCGAGACCCTCGTCAACTGTCCCGGCGTAGATCGCGCGGTGATCCAGCTGGGCCACCGCGACGCGGAAGATCTCGACCGGAGTGGATGCCGAGTCGGCAAGAGCGGACAACTGACGTGACGACTCCTCGGCGTTCCCCCTCAGACTGGCCAATTCCGCCCGCAACAGCCCGGCGTCGAAACTGTCGACCTGGTGCAGCACGGCGGCAGCCATACGGTCGGAAAGGACGAAGTCGTAGTGCCAACGTGCCACGTACGCTGCGGTGAGCATCTGGTCCGGGTCGCCGCCCCCCGCCAGCAATCGCCACTCGGCGACACGCATCAGGCGCTGATCCGACAAGGGCTCGTCGAGCTCGACCGACTCTGCGAGCTCGCGGACGACCTCTCGGACACGCAACGGCGGAAGACTGCTGCGGACGACCTCGCTGTACAAAGGATGGGCAATGCGAAGCTGTAGATGACCCGTCACCCCTGTTTCAGTCAGCAGGAGGCCTTTGCGTTCGATTTCGCCTGCGGCAGCGAGCATTCCCAAGCGTTCGACCTCGTCGACGGTGAGCGGTTCCCCGAACGCGAGAAACGACACGAGTCTGTGTTCCTCAGTTGTCAGGACACCTAGTCGAGCGGTCACCAGCTCGACGAGCCGATCACTTGTTTCGAGGCCACCGTGCAGCCGCCACACACCCGAATCGTCCACGAGGCTGCCTGTATCGATCGCCCCGATGATCAATTCGCGTAGGAACAACACGTTGCCGCGGACCTTGTCGGCCAGGATCTCGAGCGTCCCATCGTCTACCGGCCCCTGCAATGCCGCTTTGACCACTTCTTCGATATCGGCGGAAGAGAGTCCCTCGACTTCGACTCGATCCACGACTCCGTTCTTCCACAGATTGACTACGTGTTCCGATGTGGCTTCACGTGTCCGATACGTTGCAAGCAGCACCGCCCTGTTTGTATCTGCCATCTGGTAGACAAGCGTCGCCGACATCTCGTCGAGCAGATGAATGTCATCGACCATGAGTACCAGCTGGCCGGATCCGTGTTGATCGACGAGCATGTCGGCGAATCGAGAAAGCAAGTCGGCGCGATGGGTGACTCCGCCGTTCTTCTGAATCCAAGCACTCGCAGGAACCAACGGTGCGAACACGCCCAGTGGAATACTCGAGCTGGACGAAGTCGCGCTCACACGTGCTGTGCGAATGCCCTGGCCGGTGAGTACCTGTAGCACCTCGGCCGCGAGTCGACTCTTGCCAACTCCAGCAGAGCCCGCCAACAGCACACCGCGGCCCGACTGCAGGCGTGCACAGATGTCGGCAACCTCACCTGACCGACCCACCAAAGGCCACTGGTCTGCGAGCGACGGAGCTGCGAATTGCTTTGACATCCTGACCATTCAACTCCGAGACTCCGCGTCTGTGTGCAACTTCGGCAGACCTGACCGTCCACGCCATCTTCGTCCGCCTGCGGTCAGGACGCGACCGGCGCCGCGACGAGCGCCCGCATTTCCTCGGCCCATTCTCCCGCGAGTTCTTCGGGATCGTCTCCGCTCGACGCGTCGTGACGAAAGGTCGACCCTAGTTGTGTGGCACCCAGCGCGCTCAAGTGCTCCACCACTATCTCGCTCGCTCGGTTGTACGTCGAGTAGTAGCTGTCACCGAGACCGAAAACCATGAAACGGACACCTTCCAACCGCGCAGACATCCCTACGAGCGCCTCGAAGAATCGCGCTCCGCCGCCTGCCAACTCGCCCTCACCGTGCGTTGCGGTGACTACGACCACAGTGTCAGCTCTCGAGTCGAGCAGCTGCTGTGGACTGTAGTCAGTCATGTCGTGAACATCGACCGGAGCAACTTCGCCCATGACTCTGCCGATCTCGAATGCGCATCCCTCGGCATTGCCGGTCTCGGTTCCAAACAGTATGACGACACTCATAGCTATCCATGCTTTCTCTACTAAGTTCTGGGCTCAGGTTCGGGCGATCTCGATCATCGTGGCAATGTCAGGCACCTTTATTCGGCAACGACCCTCCCTCTGCTGTGCCGACTCGAATTCATCGATACGCTTCCAACCTGCGAAATCTATTGTTCTATCGTGCAGTTCGGGTTCCAGCGCGCGCAGTCCGCGCCTATCCGTACTTGTTGTTCCATCAGCCAGATCCGCAACGATGCGCGAGGTGAGGAGCTTTGCGTCCGCCCGATTGTCCGGAATCCCGCCGGTCGAACCCCTCTCGAGCCAGCCGACGCAGTAGAGGCCTTCGGATATCACCCCGGTCGAGGTGAGGCCCGACTCGGTGTGACAGTTCTGCGGGGCGAACCCGACGGCTGTCACCACACTGTCTACGTCGATTCGCCGCACCGTGGACAAGCCATCGGTGCTGATCAAGTCGAGTTGTTGTGCACCGCCGGAGATCTCCAGGTTGCGAGGCTGCCATCCGAAATGGAAATCGATCCGCACTCGGGGTCGCTCCACGGCGTTTCCCTCAGCTAGATCCCGTAAGGCCTCGGCTTTTGCCCGCACCCGTGCGTCCTGATGATCGAGCGAATCGAGAACGTCCACGGTGACAGCCAAGCCGTCGATCGAGGCCAATTCTCGGATCATCACACTGTCGAACTTTGCCGCCGATGCAGCCGAACGCCCGACGACATGAATATGTGACGGCCGGTGCCCGAGCCTGAGCGGATCGAGGTCGCTACCGCCGAACGCGGAAGCGTCCTTCGACAGCAGGCGAAGCACATCAACCGCGACGTTGCCGTGTCCGATGATAGCTACCCGATCGCCGAAGAGAGGTTCGAACAGCAATTCGTCCGGGTGAGAATTGAACCACCGCATCACTTTGCCGGCACCGTACACCCGATCTCCCTCGACGCCATGCACGGCACGATCGGACGACAGACCCGTTGCCAGGACAACGATGTCGAACAGCGTGCGCATCCTATCGAGCGAAACGTCCTTGCCTACATCGACGTTTCCTACGAAGTCGACCGCGCCGCTACCGAACATCTTGTCGAATTGGCGGGTAATCGCTTTGGTGCCTTGATGATCCGGTGATACCCCATAGCGTAGGAGACCGTACGGCACCGGTAGGCGATCGAAAACTACGATTGCCGCATGCGGCAGTTGTTTGCGCAACATCTGCGCAGTGAAGCAGCCGGACGGACCACTGCCTACGATCGCAATGTGCAGAGAACGAGGTTCGTCTCCGGATGGACCGAGGACCTGCATGGTCGCTGGGTGGTCGAGCAAAGCGATTCCTCCTTGTGAACCTCTGCCGGTCGTCAGATTCCTGACTGCACGCTCACCGTCTTGCGGTCAGTCGTTCAATCGCTCGCCTTTGGGAAAGACGATCGGTACATGCAACATTCCTGCGACCTGACCCATGAGCCACTCGCACTCCTTGTCGGCGTCCAACGCGAAATCAGGTATGCGCTTCAGGAATTCACCAATCGCGACTCGCGCCTCGACACGGATGAGATGCGCGCCGAGGCAGCGGTGGATCCCGTGTCCGAGGGAGAGATGACGATTCGGGTCTCGGTCGATGACGATGTTGTCGGCGTTAGGGAATACGGACCGATCGCGGTTGGCGACAGCAAACCACAGCATCGCGGTCTGACCCGGTTCCATGGTGACGTCTCCGACTGTCGTCCGCTCGGTGACGAGGCGCCCGACCATGGCGGGACCATAGAAACGCAACAGTTCATCGACTGCGGCAGGAATATGCTCAGGATGCTCGATCAAACGACGTCGCAGCTCGATATCCCAGGCAAGACGCCAGAACACCGAGCTCAAGAATCGAGCCGTGTTGTCGATACCTCCCAGCAGCAAGACGGTAAAGAAACCGACGAGGTCGTCGTCGGACAGTCTTTCTCCGTCGACCTCTGACATGACTACTCGTGACATGATGTCGCCGCCCGGGTTCTTGCGCCGCTCGTCGATCAAGTTCCGCGCGTGGGCAACCAGCTCGGCGAATATCTCGGCACCCTCCTCAGGGTTTTCGACATGGGTGATCGCCCACACCCACCGGCGATAGGTGTCTCCATCCTCGGGTGGGAGACCCAAAAGGATGGCAGTGAGTCGGGCCGGAATCTCGTCCGCCAACCAGGACGCGACATCACCTTCCCCAAGATCGATGCGATCGTCGATCAAGGCGTTGGTCGTCTGACGCAACTGTTCGGTGAACAGGTCGGTTGCTTCGGGTGAGAAGGGCTTCGCGACCAGCTTCCTGTACTTCTTGTGGACCGGATCGTCCTGAGCGGCCATCATCAGCTCGAACTCCCCGGTCTCATAGCGAGGAAAAGTCACGCCCTTGTTGGAGAACGCCTTGGGGTTCTGGATGATGGCCTGAACTTCTTTGTATCCCGCGACTACCCAATGCCCGCCGTAGGCCTCACTCCACGCGATCGGGGCGGTCTCGGCCTCGTCGCGCAGCGCTTCGAAGAACGCATGCGGGGTCCCGTCCGAACCAAGTGGGGTGTGGTAGTGGTCCGCTGTAGTGAACAAACTGGTCGTGGGATCGACTGTGGCAGTCATTAATCAGGTCTCCTAAATGTGGGGCGGGTGACCGCAGAATCTGCGGTCGCGAGTCGGAATGCAGTCGGCTGCGTACGCGCAACTTTGCCGCTCACCCACTGTGATGGCCGTCACCCACTCGTCCAAGAGTAGTGACTACTCGACTTGAACTGCAGCCGCCACCTTGCCTCACATCGAGCGCAGGGTCGATCGTGAACATGTATCCCGTTTCCGTTGTCGTCGGATGCGACCACGGCTACGGTATTCAAACGACCGATTGGTTGTCATCGGCCGTTCACTCTCAACCAACCGAAACAAGGAGCACGCAACTCATGACAGGCAGACTCGCAGGAAAAGTAGCTATCGTCAGCGGCGCCGCACAGGGCATGGGCGCAAGCCACGCACGCGCCGTCGTCAGGGAAGGTGGTCAAGTCGTAATCGGTGACATCCTCGACAACCGGGGAAAGCTCCTCGCAGATGAACTGGGGGACAATGCACGTTTCGTGCACCTGGACGTCACGAGCGAAGAAGACTGGGAGACCGCCGTTTCCACTGCAATCTCCGAATTCGGCAAGCTCAACGTCTTGGTCAACAACGCCGGAATCGTCAATTTTGGATTTCTCGACAACTATTCGCTCGAGCAGTGGAACGCAATCCTTGCAGTCAACTTGACCGGACAGTTTCTCGGCATCAAGGCAGCCCGCAACGCGTTGGTCGATGCCGCACCGTCGTCGATAGTCAATATTTCCTCGACTGCGGGAATCACTGGCAGCGCCGGGCAGCATGGGTACGCTGCTTCGAAGTTCGCCGTCCGAGGGTTGACGAAAACCGTTGCGGCCGAACTCGGCAGCAAGAACGTCCGAGCGAACTCGATTCATCCCGGCACGATCAAGACACCGATGACCGAAGGAATGGACCTGTCCTCGCTTGCAGCACCGATCAGGCGCATCGGCGAGGACATCGAGGTGTCCAACCTCGTGGTCTACTTGGCGTCGGACGAGTCCGCGTATTCGACCGGATCGGAATACCTGGTCGACGGTGGATTGGTCAACTGTGCCGGAGCGGTCGTAGACGAATAGCACTACTGACGGGCCGTTCTAGCACTCCGGTCGAGAACGGCCCGAAACGGCTGGCCGCAGAAACACCACCGGATTCTCCGCAGCTCGAATCCTCGGTGCAGGTCAGCCCACTCTGGCTCGAAAGCACCAATCCGATTGAGCGCCCACAATAGCGCGAGGCAAGGAGGATGGTCACAGCCTCGCTGGTCGCCGCTCGATACCGAGAACACTGATGACGTCAGGCGAATGCCTCGGAAAACGCGTCCAAAGCCGCGTCAGGGTCGGCGGATGCCCACCCCTCGAGCCCGATGACGCCTCGATAGCCGAGGCGCCGCAATGCACGTGCGATGGCTTTGTAGTTGATTTCCCCTGTCCCAGGTTCGCACCGCCCTGGTACGTCGGCCACCTGTATCTCACCGATGAATGGAAGTGACTTCTCCACCAACGCAATCAGATTGCCTTCGCCGATCTGAGCGTGGTACAGATCGCAGTTCATTTTCAGGTACGGACTGTCGACGGCTTGCACCAGCGCCAATGTGTCTGCTGCCGAGGCGAACGGCGTACCCGGGTGGTCGACCGCCAGGTTGAGATTCTCCAACGTGAAGACCCGGCCCGCTTCCTCTCCGAGCGCAGCGATCCTGCGGAGTGTGTCGGCGGCGGCAAGCCACATCGACGGAGTCACCACCTCGACCGGCAGTACCGGGCGCCCACTGCCGTCGAGGCCTGTTCCGTGCAGGTTCAAGCGTGGACAATCGAGTTCAGCGGCGACGGCCAAGGATTTGCGGGCAGTACTCAGGAGCAGCTCGATACCGTCGGGTTCGGTGAGGTTTCCCTCCAGGTAGCCGGTCATCGACGAGAACGTCGCTCCGGATGCGGCGAGAGCGTCGACGTCCTTGGTTGCCCAGTTCCAGATTTCGACCTCGAAACCGCGTGAGGCGATGCTCTTCACGCGGTCGAGAAACGGCAGATCTACGAACAGCATCTCGGCGCTCGCGGCGAGGGTGTAGTCGGACATGTCAGCGCCCCAACGTCACTGCGGCACGGGTCTCTACACTGCGGTGTCGCTCCTGGCGGTGTCGGCGTGCACTCCCACGCGAACAGGTTTCAGCTGACGATGACATCGAATTCTCCAGACTGGAACTGCTGCTCAGCGCCACTAGTACGTTCTAGTTGCACTACGGTAGAGCCACGAGACAGATGCGTCAACTACCGTCTGACCGAACGAACGGATGGAGCACGGTGACCAATGGGACTCGCCCCACGATGGCCGACGTCGCACGGATCGCGGGGGTCTCCCCCGCTTTGGTGTCGATCGTCATGCGCGGCGTTCCGGGCGCAAGCGAGTCGACACGTACGCGCATCAAGTCGATAGCCGACAGCATCGGATACATCCCCGACCGCCGTGCGCAGAAGCTGCGCCAGACCACCTCACGCCTACTCGGGGTGACCTACGATCTGCAGGAGCCGTTCCATGGAGACCTGGTCGAACAGATATATGCCGCAGCCGATCTGCACGGGTACGACGTCATGCTCAGCGCCACGGCGCCGAGCCGCGACGAGGACGCTGCCGTTCGGTCGTTGATCAGGGAACGGTGCGAGGGCACGATCCTGCTCGGATCGAATCTCGAGTCGGACTACGTTGCCGCACTGGGTTCCTCGGTTCCGACGGTGACACTGATGCGACGCAGCGGTGTCGACGGCGTCGGTTCGGTGCGCAGCGACGACGTCGCCGGCGTCGGACTCGCCGTCGACCATCTCGTCGAGCGAGGCCATCGACGGATCGCGCACATCGATGGCAGCCGCGCACCCGGCGCCGAAGATCGCCGCCACGGATTTCGTGATGCCATGGCCCGTCACGGGCTGTCCGGCTCAGCGTTGCTCGCGGCCGGCGGAACAACGGAAACCGACGGCGCGAAGGCCACGGAACGGCTGATGCGCAGCGAACCACCCTCTGCCATAATCGCTTTCAACGACCGCTGCGCGACGGGCGTGCTCGACTACCTCGTCCGGACGAGTGTCTCGGTTCCCGAGACGGTCGCTGTCGTCGGCTACGACGACTCGCGCCTGGCAAGCATCGCACACGTGCACTTGACCTCCATTGCACAGGACGCGACAGCACTTGCCGAGGCTGCCGTCGAGACTGCGCTGGCACAGATCTCGGGCGCCGACGCGCGCGAGACCGTCCTCACTCCCAAGTTGGTTCGCCGCTCCACGACGTAGCACCTCGGGCATGCCCCACCGTCGCGCTTCTCACGACGGCTTTCCATCGATCCACGTCGATAGTGTGCAGGAGAGTCTGCGGCCTGTGAACCCACCCGAGTGAGCAGTCTTGTGTCGAGGACAGTAGGCGCTCTGTGGCGTGCACGCGCAAAGACGCAATGCCATCTAGTTAGGTTCGGCATTCCTTATATAGACTCCGTCGGTGCCCAGCGAGACCAACTACGTCGACCGCCCCGGTGTGCGCTTCGCGTGCGACCTGGGCCGCTTCGGCGATGCACCAGCTCTGATCACGGCGCACGAGACTGTCACCTACCGCGACCTGGACGAACGCGTCGAGCAGCAGGCGTCGAAACTCGGGACTGAACGTGGCCTGGTGCTCATCGCCGGAGCCAACGAGATCGACGTGGTCGTTACCTATCTTGCGGCGCTGCGGGCAGGACATCCGGCGCTCATGGCACCAGGTGACAATCCCGACCATCTCGACGGCCTGATCGATGCGTACCAGCCCGATGGGGTGGTGCGCAGCGTCGACGGCCGCCCGGTCATCGAGAAACACGGCCGGCGATCGAGGCATCAGCTGCACCCCGACCTTGCATTGCTGCTGAGTACTTCCGGTTCGACCGGATCACCCAAACTCGTCCGACTCTCCCACCGCAACGTGCAGGCCAATGCCGAGTCCATCGCGGAATACCTCGGCATCCGCGCGACCGACCGCGCCGTGACGACGCTGCCCATGCACTATTGCTACGGGCTGTCGGTCGTGCACAGTCACCTGGCACGCGGCGCCGCACTGATTCTGACCGGTTCCTCTGTCACCGATCCCGAATTCTGGGACCTCATGCGGGCCCAGCGCGGCACCACGTTCGCGGGCGTCCCGTACACCTTCGATCTGCTCGACCGCATCGGTTTCGACCAGCTGGATCTGCCCGAGTTGCGCTACATCACGCAGGCCGGTGGCAAGATGTCCCCGGACCGCGTCCGAAGGTACGCCGAGGTGGGTCGACGTCGGGGTTGGGACTTGTTCGTCATGTACGGGCAGACGGAAGCGACCGCCCGGATGGCCTATCTGCCACCGGATCTCGCCGCCACCCACCCGCACACCATCGGCCGTCCGATTCCCGGGGGATCCTTTCATCTACAGGCAGTCGACGACGCCCCGGACGGGACAGGTGAACTTGTCTACTCGGGGCCGAACGTCATGCTCGGCTACGCCGAGGGTCCCGACGACCTGCGCCTCGGTGACACCCTCGACGGAGAACTGCATACCGGTGACCTCGCCCGGCGCACGGACGACGGACTGTACGAGGTGGTGGGCCGGCGCAGCCGATTCGCGAAGGTGTTCGGCCTGCGTATCGACCTGCAGCACGTCGAGTCCACGCTCGAACAACGCGGGCTGACGGCGTGCTGCACCGGCGGTATCGACGAGCTCGTCGTCGTTGCGGAGGACGGCGACGTCGACGTCGTCCGACGCACCGCAGCGCAGGCCAGCGGCCTTCCCTCAGCAGCGGTACGGGTGTGCCTCGTCGATCAATTGCCGCGAACATCCACCGGCAAACCCGATGTGCGAGCGGTTGCCGAGATCGCGGGCCGACCCGACCCATCGGACATTGTCCCGACTACCGGCGATGTGAAAGCGCTGTACGCAGAGATTCTGCACTGTTCACACGTGGACGACGACAGTACGTTCGTGAGTTTGGGCGGTGACTCCCTGTCGTACGTTCGGATGTCGTTGCGGCTGGAGGAAATGCTCGGCCGCCTCCCCGAGAACTGGCACACCACCCGAGTACGGGACCTCGATCAGGCTCCACGTGTGCGCCGCGGCTGGCGCCGAGTGGAGACGAACGTTCTGCTGCGTGCCCTCGCGATCGTCCTGATCGTCGGCTCGCACATCCACCTGTTCTCGGTACTCGGCGGGGCGCATGTGCTTCTCGGGATCGCCGGCTACAACTTCGCCCGCTTTCCCCTCGGGGCGGCCGAACGCACCGAACGGACTCGCCGTGTGCTCCGAAGCGTCGCCCGGATCGCCGTCCCCAGCATGGTCTGGATCGGGTCCGTCATCGCCCTCACCGGGGACTACCAGATCACCAGTGCATTTCTGCTCAACGGGATCCTCGGCCCGGAAGGGTGGTCTGCGGAATGGCGCTACTGGTTCGTCGAGGCGATCGTGTACATCGTTCTCGCGACTGCCGCGGTACTTTCCATTCCGTTCATCGACCGTCTCGAGCGTCGCTACTCGTTCTGGTTCGCGATGGGAGTCGTGGCATTGGGCCTCGTCACTCGATACGGGCTGATCGAAGTCGACGACAGCCGCAATCGCATCCTGACCGCGTCCGTGGTCTTCTGGTTGTTCGCCCTGGGCTGGGCCGCCGCGCAGGCGAGCACCACGTGGCATCGAGTGTGGGTCACTGCGGCGATCGTGGCCACGGTACCCGGGTTCTTCTTCGGCGAAACGCAACGAGAGGTCATCATCGTCGCCGGCCTCTGCATGCTGGTGTGGCTCAGGGCGATCCCGTGCCCCACAATGCTGGCCCGAGTTGCAGGAGTGTTGGCGAGCGCCTCCCTCTATATCTACCTGACCCATTTCCAGGTCTACCTACCGCTGCGCGACGACCATCCCTGGCTGGCATTCGCCCTGTCGATTCTCGTCGGGATTCTGTACTGGCAGGCGGTGAGCTTCGCACTCTCCCTGGGTCGACGGGTCATGGCGCGAATTCGACAGTCCGACCGGAGCCCCACCACCGAGTCGGGCATCCGGCTTTCCGAAGGTGGGTGAGCGCACCTTCGGGTGCATTTCACTTGACAATGTCACACGGGTAGCTCACAGTTGTCATATGACAACGTCACATCAAAGCGAACTCATCGTCGTGTCCGGTGCATCCACCGGCATGGGAGCAGCAACCGCGCACGCATTGGCCAAGCAGGGCTACCACGTACTGGCCGGCGTCCGACGCCCGTTCGACGCAGACACGATCCGCGCACAGAACATCGAACCAGTAATCCTCGACATCACCATCCCCGATCACATCGATGCGCTCGTCGACCGTATCGACGCCGATCCCGAGAACAGAAGTCTGCGTGCGATCGTCAACAACGCCGGCATCGCAGTCAACGCTCCGGTGGAGACCTTGCCTCTCGACCAGTGGCGACTTCAGTTCGAGGTCAACCTCTTCGGCCATATCGCGCTCACACAGGCAATGCTGCCGTTCTTGCGTCGAAGCCACGGCCGCGTCGTCAACATCAGCTCCGTGGGCGGAAAGGTCGCAATGGGTACATACGGTGCCTACGCCGGCGCAAAATTCGCACTCGAAGCAGTCAGCGATGCCCTTCGTCGGGAAGTCGCACCACATGGTGTTCAGGTGGTCGTCGTCGAACCTGGCGGCGTGAAGACCGAGATGACGGGCCGCGGCATCGAACGCGCACGAGCATTCGTGGAGGAGATGTCATCGGAGCAGCGCCAGCACTACGGCGCGCTCATGCAGGCCATCATCAATCAAGCCACTGCATTCACCGAAACCGGCGTCACCTCGGACGCCGCTGCGGTCGTCATCGCCAAAGCGGTCACAACTCGGAAACCTAAGACTCGCTACACAATCGGACGTGACGCCGCAATGCTCACTCGCCTGGCCAAGATCCTCCCCGACCGCGCCCTCGACCGTGTCGCCGCAGCGAACCTCCGGCCACATTTCCCGAAAGAACTCGCACGCTGATCGCTGCTCCGTCTGCACGGCAATGTCGACTACGCTCGAATGATGGTCTCACGAGCCGAATCCGCCGCGGCGACACGGGCGGCACTCATCGAGTCGGCGCTCGAACTGCTCAATTCCGGAGGGCCGGAGGCAGTTACCCTTCGCGCGGTTGGAGCTCGGGCGGGTGTTTCCCGGGGAGCACCCTATGGACACTTCAAGGACAAAGAACACTTGCTCACCCAGCTGGCACTCGACGCATGGGGTGAGGTGACCCTCGCACTGGACAGACTGATCGCCGACACCGCGATCGACCCGGCCACCCGACTAGAGCAGGCGCTCCTCACCTTGATCACCATAGGTCGCGAACGCCCACACCTGTACATTCTGATGTTCGCCCCACCCGCCGGAGACCCGGCCGTTGCCGCCCAAGCGGTCGGGGCATCGCAGGACCGATTTCTCGACATCGTCGCAAGCGTGGTGGGTGAGCAGGATGCGCGTAGGTACGGTGCACTTCTCCTGTCGAGCGCTCAAGGTATAGCCAACATGGAATTGAGCGGCCATCTCGGCCAAGAGAAATGGAACGCAACCGGCGAAGAACTCGTCGCAACACTGGTTCAGGCCGTCCAGCGGTGAGCCGGTCGGTGGTCACCGCCGGAAACTGCGGAAGATCCGAGCCAACCGCACAAACCGTCAGTTGCCGGGCAACGCGCCGTCGAGGCCACCGACGTCGGTGATCTTCCAATCGTCGTTCTTGTCGATGGTCAGCGAATACGTGACGGTCGTTGCCGT
The DNA here is from genome assembly GCF_057808915.1 of Rhodococcus sp. FG69. Classification (NCBI taxonomy): domain Bacteria; kingdom Bacillati; phylum Actinomycetota; class Actinomycetes; order Mycobacteriales; family Nocardiaceae; genus Rhodococcus; species Rhodococcus sp. FG69. The sequence continues at coordinate 72,129 of NZ_JBMDIX010000011.1, forward strand.
TCCCTGCGGGGTCTGCGCGCTGGTGGAGGTCACATTCAAGAATGCGTTGACCTGGAAGATTCCATCGGACTCGGACGTCACGACCGAGGTGATGGGTGTGGCCGAGGACGTCCACTGCAGCGGCAGGAGGATCTGTTCCAGTTGCTGCGCCGTCGCGTCGAACTTCGCCGCGAGCTGTGGCGTCGTGTTCGCCTTGAGTTCGTCCAGCCACCCCGTCGTATCCCGGTAGTCGATCGTGGACGCACCGAGGGCGTAGTCGGCGGCCACCTGCTCGGCATGTGCGTTGTCGGCGGCGCGCGCCTCATTGTCGGCGAGATCCCCGCGTGCCGACAGGTAGAGGGCTGCGAATGTACCGGTGGCGATGATCAAGGCCGCCACGATCAACCCGGTCACCACGGTGGACAGCCGAAGCTCGATACGTGTAGGCCGACGTGGGGAGTCTTCGCGCGACTCCGGCACTCCTTTTTCCGATTCTGTGATGGCAGACATGGTTCCTCTTTCTCTATTTCACGGTGATCTGAAGTTGTAGCGCACTGCCGTCGCCGACCGCTGTCGCTGCCTGCGTTACGAGGGCGCTGACATCGAGCGCCGGCATGGTGTCGAGCGCTGCAGCGGTGAGCGGCTGCAGCACGGGCACCAGTTCGGCGATAGAGGGACCGATTTCGGCGAGCAACGTCGTCAGTTGCTGCAAGAACGGCACCAAGCCACCGTCGGTGGTGTAGTCGGTCGCGGGATTCCCGATGGATGACAATTTCGACTGTGCAACAACCACATCGGACAGCCCGAGACCGACTTCGGTAAGCTCGGGTCCGGCCGACTCCAACGCCGGCCCCAACCAGGTCATGTCGCCGCCGAGCCACTGCAGGTCGGTCAGTAGCGAGCGGAGCTGCGGTTCATGGCTCATCAGCGTCGCGGCAAGCAATGTCGTCGATCGCTCCAGCCGCGGAATTTCCGATCCTGTTCCGGCCGTTGCCTTCTCGACCGTGTCGATGAGCGAACCGAGGGCCTCGGGGTCGAGTTGATCGAGCAACGTCACCAGTCGCGCCGACATCTCGGGAATGGTTCGCGGCGGGTCGACTGTGCGGGCGTCGATCGTCTGCCCGTCGGAGAGGTGCGGCGGCGACAACTCATTGCCCGGAGCGAAATCGATGTACGGTTCGCCGAGAGCACTGAGGTTTTCGATGACAATCGCGCTCGATGCCGGGATGTCGTAGCGGTCGCTGAACCGTACCGTGACCCGGACTCCGTCGGCCGATCTGACGACCGAGTCCACTTCACCCACTCGGGCACCGGACAGAAGAACAGCGGAACCGTTGTTCAGACCGCCCGAATTCGTCATGAGCACAACCGCAGTCGTCGAACGTTCGAACAGCTGGTATCCGAGAACTCCGAAAGTCATGTATCCGATTCCAAGGAGCAACACAGCCGCGATGGCGCCCAGAGACACTACCGAGCGAACCTTCACCGGACCGCCCCGATCATGCGCAACGCGGTGGCAATCTGATCGCTCTGTTCCGATTCCGACATCGTGACGTCGACCTTGGGCCCCTGTTCGACGAACGGGAAGATCCGAGTCCGCAGCAGATCGTTGAACTTGCTGAGATTGGTCGGCTGACTCAGATCGAGCGGGTTGGACGACAACACCATGGGCACAACGGCCGTGGCGGTCCGGTCGAGCGACTGCACCAGAGGGGCGAGCCAGAGGGCACTGTGCGCGACGGGACCGAGCCCGGCGAGAATCAACATCACACCGACTGTGGAGGTAACGACTGCGGTGGTTTGCTGGACACCGTAGTCGGTCAGCAGCGGATCGAGCATGTCCCGATCGTCGAGTACCAGTGCAGCATTGGCACCGAGACCGTCCAGAATCGCGTCGACCGAGCCGACATCGGCACCCACAGCGGCGATATCGTTCTCCACCGCGCTGAAGATGCGCGCAGTTTCGGCGGGATCGACGGGAAAGACGGAGTTCATCTGGCGCACGGTGTTCTGGAGGCTGTCGACGGCTCCACCGCCTACCACACTGGCTAGCCCGGCCAGGGTGTCCTCGACCTGTGGTGCCTGCGACGTCCGATCGATCGAAATCGTTGCCCCATCGGTCAGCAACGGTCCGTTGTCGTCCACGGCGGACAGTAGGGCGATGTGGACATCGCCGAGCGGAGTCGCCTGACGCAACTCGGCGCGAGTCTCCGCCGTGACCCGAGTCGATTCTGTGATCTCGACGTCGGCGACGACATACCCTGCGCGCGCCGCGTCCCCGGATGCGGACTCGGGCGCAACGATTCTCACGTCGACGAGAGTGCCCGCCTCGACTCCATCGGCGATGACATCGGCACCGAGCGGAAGGTTGAGAACATTGGCGAATTCGATCGACAACGAGTAGGTCTCACCCGAGACTCCAGTCCCCGGTACTGCCAATGCGGCCGGGTCGAACGAACATCCGCTCGCAACCACGAGGACACACAGAACGGCGATGGACCCCGTCGTGCGTCGCCTGCATCCGGATTCGGTCGGTCTCATCATCGGGCACCGGTCATTTCGAGTATCAATTGCTCCAGTGGAATATCGACCAATCCGCCGCTGTCCACAGCGCAGGACTGCCCGGCGCGGCCATCGAGTGCCGCACACACCTGGGCGAGGTGCGGATCGGGTATCTCGACCCGCGGCGCAGCGTAGGTGAGGGAGACTCGCCCGGTTTCCGGGTCGAGCGAATCGGTGAACGCACGAGAAACTGCGGGGAGCATTGTCACCACATCGCGCAGGTCGGACACTCCGGCGCTGATCAGTCGCGGCAGATCCTGATGAGCGCTGAGACTGCGCAGCGCCGGCGTACCGAACATCTTGACCAAGTCGTTGGCAGCAGGCAGTAGATCGTGAAGGGTGTCCATGATCTCGACGATCGGCGGAATCGCCAGTTTCGTGGCGGCGTCGAATTCCTCGGTCAGCCGAGTGACCATCAAGTGGACGTCGCCCCAACCGCTCCGAGCGCTGCGCGCCAGCGATGCGAGGGTGTAGATCAGATTGCCGATATTGGCTATCGCGGCGTCCGGCGAATCGAGTGCGGCACCGAGCCCGTGGACGATCCGGTTGATCTGATCCGAAGTCCCTTTCGTGGAATCGTTGAGTGCTGCAATACCTCCGGCCAACAGGTTGTCGCCTCCGTCTTCCTGGCCGTTCAGCTCGTCTGCCAGATTCGACAGGGCCGTGAAGGTCTCCGTCAAACTTTGGGGGGTGAGAGTGTTGTCGATACACCTCGACGAGTCCCATGCCGGCCCACTCGGTTCGTTGCCGATCACCGCCAATCTGCGGTCGGCGATGAGCGAGTCCGCCACCGTCGTTGCGCCCACATTCAGCGGCAGCGCGCGATTCGCCGGAATCTCGAAATCGACGCGAGACGAGCCTCCCTCGGGCTCGATCGACGTCACCGATCCGACATCTATGCCCAGAATCGACACCGCACTGCCCTCGAACAGTCCGATGCTGTCGGGCATGAGAGCGCAGTAGCTACGCATCTCCGGGGACGGCATCAGTACCTTGTATCCCCCGCCGACGGATCCGAGCAGCGCCACAACCGTTGCCACCGAAAGAAAAGTCCTGGACCGTATCAGTCGATCGATCATCAGCAGGTCCTTCCCGCAACGGGAATACAAGGGCTGGAGGGTGCACCAGCGGAGTCGGTGATCAACGGGTTCAATCGTTCCTGCAACACGCGGACGGCTTCGAGTATCGCGCCGAGTTCGGCACCGACCTCATCCAATGCGGGAATCGTGTCGGCCAGCGATTGCGCATGGGGCTTCAACGTCGACTCCCATGCCCGCCCGACGGGAGCCAGCGCGTGCAGGGCTTCAGCTATCCTCCGCAGCGCCACACCGACTTCGGCCTTGTTGTCGTGGATGAGAGTCTCGAGCAGGTTCAGTTTGTCGACCAGCCTCACCACGACGTCCAAGTTGCGATCGAGCGCCGAGGAGTACTCGTCGGCCAACGCCAGCGTGCGCGACACATCCTCGTTCTGCTGCTCGATGATGGTCGTGATGTTGTCCAGAGCCGTCAGCAAAGCACGAGGCGAGTCGGGATTCGCGGCCAGTTTCGACTCCGCCGCGCCCATATCCACTCGGATTGTGTCACCGTCCAACTCGTCCACCGGCCGCACCGCGTCCTCGAAAAGTTGTGGGAGGTTGTACGGCAGAATGACGCGCTCGCGGGGAATGGTCGTCTCCCCCAGCGGCGCGTCCCCCGCGGGGAGCACAGCCAGGTAGTGACCGCCGACGATGGTGAGCATCCGCACCTCGAGCGAGGTGGCGTCACCGATGAAGACGTCGTCCTTCACCGTGAAACTCATGTCCACGTGGTCCGATTGCAGGGTGACGGACTTGATCGTGCCGACGGTGATTCCGGCTACCCGAACGTCGTCGTCGGCGCGGACCGATCCGGCGTCCGACAGTTCTGCGGTGTACGTCGTCATTCCGGTCTCCACCACCGACACGATGCCCACGGCGGCCAGCAGAACCACTACCGCGACAGCGCCGAGGAGCCCCAACCGAACATCGGAAATTCCGGATCCTCCGGCGACGCGCGCTCTCTGCCGGGTCACCCACTTCATTTGTTGCACAGCGCGATCCTCTGCTGCTGGATCAAAATTTCCAGCGCATGCGGGGCCTGCGCCGTCCCGTTCGAGCACGTGGTGCTGACGTAAGCACCGGGGTCGGGTATCGCTGCTGCCAGTCCCTGTATCAGTGCAGGCAACCTGCCGAGCGTGTCGGCAGCGGCGGCCGGGTCCGGAATAGCTGTGCGCAGCACGTTGTCGAGGTGGGGGTTCGGGTCTCCGGTCAAACCCACGGTGTTCAACAGGCTCTGCAACGGGTAGAGCACAGGACGGATGGTCAACGAGAAGTCGATGAGACCACCGATGCGATCCGCGAGCGTCCCGAACACTGCCGTCATCTGGGTGAGGAGTTCCATCGCATGGCCGGACTTGCCGCCGAGATGGTCCACTACCTGACCGAGGTTGTGCACCAGGGTCGATATGACGGCTTGCCTGTCGGTCACGTAGTGATCGGTGAGCTTCTCGATACCGTCCAACGCCGAACCGACGCGGGTCTCGTCTCCCTCGATGACCGCCAACAAACTGCCCGTCAGCTGATTCAGATCGTTCGGGGTCAGGGTCGCCAGGACCGGCTGCAAACCGTTGAACAACGTCGTGATGTCGAACGCGGGGACAGTGTGGTCCGTGGTGATCGTCTCGCCTGGCTGCTGTTCCTCACCCGGATCGTCCGGCTGCTGCACATCGAGATACCGCATACCCGTGAGATTCTGGTAGCGAATCGCCAAGGTGCTGTTGACGTAGATCGGCCGCGCGCGTTCCGAGGTGAACGTGACGCGAGCCAACGGGCCGTCGAGTTCGAGGCCAGACACCTTTCCGACGCTCACGCCGTACATACGCACGTCGTCACCTGCTTTGAGCCCGTTCGCGTCGGTGAACAGCGCCGAGTAGCCTTCGGTAGGACCACCGACCGGCCGGTCGATCAGCTGGAACACCACCGTCAGCAGCATGATCATCACGGTGACGAAAGCAGCAAGTCGCGCAACGAGTTTCGGCGTGCTCATCATCGCCCTCTGTCCACCGGTGCAGGCACGGCTGCCTGCAACGGTCCTGACAGCGCTGGAATTGCACTGAGGTCTACCTCGACATTCAGCACCGGGCCCTCAGATGTGTCGTGGAACTTCTCGTTCAACCGATCCAGAAGTACGCCGAGGTCACGGCCAGTGGTGTGCGGCGTCGGAACGGTGGCGGCGATGGCATCGAGAATCGGTGCGATCAAGATTGCGAGTTCCTCGAAGTTCGGCTGAGCAGTGGTCAACAATGGGATGAGGCTCGGAAATAGGCTGTCCTTGAGCACGGACGTCGTGGCGTCGAATCTCGTTCGGTTCTCTTCGGACTTCATGTACTCGGAGTCGAATGCCGCGTCGAGCAGACGGATTCCGCCGTCGGCGGTCGACGGCAGACCGGCCAGCGCAGATCCATACTCGCGCAGCAGAAATGGCGCAGGATGGACTTGGGTATCGGCCACTGCCCTCGACATGGCAACCATGGATTGGAACAGCGGCGTGAACGCGGTCGCTCCGATGTCCATTCGGCGCAACACTTCTGTGAGCTTCGGAGTCAGGACCCCGGACGTGAACCCACCCAGCGAACCGAGCAGGGTGGAAATTGTGGCGTCGTCGACACGCCCCTGCTCCTCTCCGGTGAGATCGAGGACTGCGCCGTCGACGAGGGTGGCTCCACCCGGAGCTGGCTGCATCTCGATCTCGGTGACTCCGAATAGGTTTCCCGGCGCGAAGTCGATGCTCATCGTGTCGGTGAGACCGGATACCTGGGACCGGTCCAACTCGAGCTCGATGCGTTGCGATCCCTCAGCGGTGCCTTCGATCGACCCGACAGCGCCGACTTTCACACCGTCGAGTCGCACGTCACTGCCCTGGCCTATCCCGGCTCCGATTCGGTCGGTGAGCAGATCGATCGTGAGAAGGTTCGCATCGGTTCCGGCGGGGGCGAGACGCCAGCCGATTCCGAGCGCGACGACAGCGGCCATGGCAAGGACGCCCGTGGTCCGCGCTGTTCGACGTCCGGCGGCGACGCCTGGTAATCCGTAGGTGGGCATTGGTCCTATCCGGAGAAGGTCACAGGGGAGGTGAGGCCCCACAGAACGATAGTGAGAATCATGTCGAGGCTGATGATCGCGACCAGGCTGGCACGAATTGCGCGCCCGGATGCTGTCCCCACGCCTTCGGGGCCTCCGGTGGCGAAATAGCCTTGGTAGCAATGGATGAGGATGACGGCGACGGCGAACACGGTCACCTTCACGACCGCCGCAACCACGTCCCAATTCGCGACGAATTGGGTGAAGTAGTGGTCGTAGACCCCACTGGGTGCGCCGTGCAGCGTCACCACGACTGCACCGCAGGCGAGGTAGCTCACGATCAGTGCGATAAGAAATGTCGGCACGATGGCCACGACGCCGGCGATGACGCGGGTTGTGACGACGAACGGCACCGACCGCACACCGAGAGCTTCGATGGCGTCGATTTCCTCCGATATTCGCATCGATCCGATTTCGGCTGTCATCCGGCATCCCGCTTGAGCTGCGAAGCCGACTCCTGCAGCGATCGGGGCAAGTTCGCGCGTATTGGCAAAAGCCGAAACGACACCGCTGAGCTGGCCGAGCGAGACCAGGTTCAATGCGCTGTACGCCTCGATGCCGATGGATGCGCCCACGGCCGCCCCCATCACGACCATCACCACCGCAGTTCCGCCGCCGACGAGCACCGAACCGCGCCCCCAGGTCATGTCGGTCACTTGAAGCATCGTCTGCGATCGATACTTCTTCAGCGTCAACGGAATCGACGACAGAACCTGCCATGCGAATACCAGGACGAAGCCCGCATTGTCGATCGGTGCCATCGGACGGACGGTGCGACGCAGCCAGACGAAGGGCCGCAGTAGCGGCGGAGTGTAGGTCGAGACCGTCATCACGCCAGCCTGACCGGGAAGAACATCGTGACCACCTGGGTGATCGCGGTGTTGATCACGACGATCGACACGACGGACAAAATGACGGCTGCGTTGACGCCGTCGGCAACGCCGCGAGGCCCGCCTTTCGCTTCCATCCCGCGCTGACACGCCACGATGACGACCAGGAATCCGAAGAGGAGCGACTTCGCGAGCGATACCCACACGTCGATCGAGGTGGTGAATGCGCCGAACGATTCCCAGTAGCTCCCGGATGTGACGTCGAGAGCCCCGATGGCGACGATATATCCGGCGACGACGCCGACCGCGATGATCAAGATGTTGAGCAGAGGGGCCACGACCAGCATCGCTGCAATTCTCGGAACGACGAGTCGTTGCGTCGGGTTGATTCCCATTACCCGCATAGCGTCGACTTCGTCGCGGATGGTTCGAGCGCCGAGGTCGGCCGCGATCGCCGCGGCACCGGCACCGCCGAGAAGGAGCCCGGTCGCCATCGGCGCACCCTGCTTGATCACTCCGAGGCCACCGGCCGCACCGATCAACGAGTTCGCCCCGAGTTCGTGGACCAGGTTTCCGACCTGAACCGAGACGATCACGCCGAACGGAACAGCCATCAGAACACCGGGAATTGCCGTGACCGTGATGAAGAACCAGGCCTGGGACAGAGTTTCTCGCCACTGGAACCGCAGCCGCACAGCATCCTCGAGCCCGAACGAGAGTGCCTCGGCACCCATCCGCATGGTCCGGCCGAAGGTGCCGACGCTCGATGAGATGGCGCTCGGCGGGTGGCTAGTCGATACGGCGGACACCACGACCACCTCCGTTCTCGTCGAGCTTGTGGATATACCGGATAACGCCTACGGACAGAGACGGCGTAGTCACCGAATCGGGCAACCCGCTTCAGTGGACGGTGTTGCATCGTGGTGGTCGTACGGGGTGGTCAGAATTCCTTTGCGTTTCGCGGCGGCACGGGAGGTGAGCACGTTGATGCGCCAGAAGCGATCGCCTTTGGCAGCGCGCCGACGCAGGCGGGTGTCGGCGAACGGCAGAACATCGGAGACTCTGTTCAGCCACACGTTGAACGTGGCCACTGCGCCGATGGCCCGCACCCACCGAGCGATCGCGATGTCGTGTGCCGGTGTGGTGGCGACGAGGGCGCGCACCGCTGGTTCGCCGCCGAAGTAGGCCATCATGCCGAGCAGAGGCTTGACCGTCGATCGACCCCGTAGGGTCAGCCGGCCGTGCTCATCGGTCATCGTGACCGCAGCCGCCCCGGACATCTCCGCGGTCGCCTCGGTCGGCCCACCGGTGTAAGGCAGGTAGTAGTTGAGTATCTCGATGGCGTCGTCCGCTGTGGTTGGAATGACGTCCTCACTGACACCGAAAACGTGTGTGATGTACGCCCAGTGAATCCATGCGTCATCGAGATCGGATTGGGAGAACTTTCGGCCGTGCCCTTGATCGACGAGCATGGGCAGAAGACCGAAGGAGATAGCACCCATCAGCATTGCGGTGCAGGAAATCGGGCAGCCGTTTCGCTCGAAATTCGATGGCTCCCAGGACCTGCGGAGTCCGGCTCGCACCTGAGAGTGCATCAGCCGTACTTTCACGGTGTCCTTGAAGATCGGCGAATAACGGTCCATGGCGCTCGATCTGGTGACGTTCCAGAACCAGGTGTAGCTCTCGAACATTCGACGCTGGTAGTCGTTGATGAATCGCCGCGTCGCTCCGGTGGCGGTCGAGACGTCGTTGCCGACGAACGTCGCCAGTGCATCCATCACCGCCATCCCCGTCTTGCCGGCGAACGACGCGCTGATCCACAGTTGGCGCCCACGTTCCCACCGCTCCGGATCGTGCCAGGCGGGCGGGTTGTCGAGACTGTCGAACAGCCGCACGAGCTCCGGGGGTGGATCGGTGACGGCGTCGATCCCGTCGTCGAGGGCGGTCTCGAGCATCCGGCGGCCGTCGGACATTCCGATGCGGCGAAATGCGCGCACGACGTCGTCCATCAGTTCGTCACCCTGCCACTGGTGGTCGGCCACCAAGCCGATCAGCGGGCCCGGCGCCGACAACCGATCCCGCGGAACCATCGGTTCGACGAAGCGACTGCGGGACACGTCCCACAGCTCGTGACTTTCGGTCGATCGCTGCGGCCACGGCCGTAGCGGCATGCCGGGGCGGTAGTAGTAGTCCTGCGCGGGGGGCGCGGCGACGGGGCCTCGGCCAGGACGCGACATCGATGTCGACACAGCTTCGTCTCCCTTGTTCGTCCGGAGCCGGCCAACCATGTGACCGAGATCATACGAAACCCTAGAGCTGAAATCTGCTCGGTTTCAACTCGGTTATTGACACGAGCTCAACGAACTGTTGCCATAGACAAATGAGCAGTTCAGCGCGCTACAAACCGGTTCAACAACGCTCGATCGCGACGATCGAGAAGATCCTCGACACTGCTGCTCAGCTTTTGATCCGTCACGGCTACATCGGTTTGACCACCAATCGCATCGCCGCCGAGGCGGGTATAGGCATCGGCACGGTGTACCGGTACTTTGCGGACAAGAACGAGTTGCTCACCGCACTTCGCGACCGCGCCAGCGTGCAGATAACCAACGAGCTCGCTGCGGCAGTCACCACGTCGCTCTCCTTCGACCAGTCGGTTGCCGTCCGGCAACTGTTCACACTGCTCGTCGAGGCGGTCGAAAGAAACGAGGCGATCATCAATGCGCTCGCCAACGAAGTGCCGATGGGCTTGCAGGGAAACATCCTCCCCGAAGTGGAAGGCCAACTGATGCGGCTCGCCCGACACTTTCTGGCTTACCATCGCAGTGATCTATCCGATACGGAGATATCGGAACTGTCCTACATCGGCGTGACGGTCGGCTTCGCTGCGGCGATGCGAATCGGGGTCAAACGCGAACCCGGTCTCAACCGAGAACGTCTGATCGCCTGTGCCGGTGATGCATTGACCGCATGGATCGATACCCACCGCGAACCGGCCGCCACGGCTCTCGTAGCGGATCGATGACCGACTGCGCGCCGTCCCTCATCGTCACTGGGGTTCGTCGAGGATGCTCTCGACTTCCGGGGCGGTGCCGTGGAGGCCGAAATCGAGCGTGCGGAACCAGATCTCTCTGTTCCGTTCGATGCTCGACATCAGCTGTCTCACAACGACTTCGTCACCGGCGAGCAGGGATGCGGGGCCTCTAGTTGATCTTCTTGCGGTAGATCGCGATCGCGAAGCCATAGGCGAGGACGAAGATGCCGACGAGGAAGGCGATGGCGATCCAGATGTCGCTGCCGACAGGTTCCTGCGCGAACAAGGCGCGGATGGTGTTCACGATCGAGGTTACGGGCTGGTTTTCGGCAAACCAGGCCACAGGTCCGGGCATCGATTCGGTGGGCACGAACGCCGAGCTGATGAAGGGCAGGAAGATCAGCGGGTAACTGAAGGCGCTCGCACCGTCGACGGTCTTTGCCGATAGTCCTGCGATCACGGCGACCCAGGTCAGCGCGAGGGTGAACAAGGCCAGGATGGCGACGACGGCGAGCCAGGCACCCACTGACGCTCCGGTGCGGAATCCCATCAACAGAGCGACACCGGTGACGATCGCGACGGAGATCAGATTCGCGGCCACCGAGGTGAGTACATGCGCCCAGAGCACGCTGGAGCGGGCGATGGGCATGGACTGGAAGCGTTCGAAGATGCCTCCCTGCATGTCGAGGAACAGACGGTACGCGGTGTAGGCAATGCCGGAAGCAATGGTGATGAGTTGGATACCGGGGAGCATGTAGTTGATGTAGGACTCGTCGGATCCGGTGTCGATAGCTCCGCCGAGCACGTACACGAACAGCAGCATCAACGCGATCGGGGTGACCGCTGTGGTGATGATCGTGTCCGGGCTGCGGACGATGTGACGCAGCGATCGACCGGTGAGAGCGCCGGTGTCGCTGAGGACGTGGGTGGTCATCGGTGCTCCTTGTCAGCGGCTACCGAGCCGTCGCCGGTCCTGTCCGTGTCGCCGACGAGGGCGAGGAAGACGTCTTCGAGTGAGGGTTGCTTCTCGACGTATTCGATGGTGGCGGATGGGAGGAGCTTTCTGAGTTCGGCGAGGGTGCCGTTCTGGATGATCGTGCCCTCGTGCAGGATCGCGATGCGGTCGGCGAGCTGCTCGGCCTCGTCGAGGTACTGCGTGGTCAGCAGCACCGTCGTGCCGCCCTGTGCCAGGTCCTTGACGGTCTGCCACACCTCGATTCGCGCTTGTGGGTCCAGCCCTGTGGTGGGCTCGTCGAGGAAGATGATCGGGGGATTCCCGATCAGGCTCATCGCGATGTCGAGCCGGCGCCGCATGCCACCGGAGTAGGTCGCCGCCCTTCGGCTCCCCGCTTCGGTGAGAGAGAAGCGGGCGAGCATGTCATCGGCGATCGCACTCGGATTCTTCAGGTGACGAAGCTTCGCGACGAGCACGAGATTCTCCCGGCCACTGAGCACCTCGTCGACGGCCGCGAACTGGCCGGTCAGACTGATCGCCTGACGCACTTCGTTCGGGTCCGTCGCGACGTCGAAGCCGTGGACGACGGCGGTGCCTGCGTCGGCGGTGAGCAGGGTCGAGAGGATCCGCACGAGGGTGGTCTTGCCGGAGCCGTTGGAGCCGAGGAGCGTGAAGATGCTCCCCACCTGGACGTCGAAGTCGACGCCCCGCAGCACGTGCAGATTCTTGAAGGACTTCCTGATCCCCTGCACCCGTATTGCTGGTTCGACGGTCGCGTCGATGGTCATGTCTTCGACTCCTGTCCGCTCTCGCCTGCGGCGGCGGCGATCGACTTCGTCAGACGACTGCGCTCCTTGTCGAGCCACTCTTTGTCGGAATAGGCGCGGACGAACTCCTCGGCGAACTCCACCGGATCGTTGCCCACGACATCGCGCACCGGGGTGCCGTCGATCGCCGCGCGTTCCCAAAGGTCGGCGTGATCTCTGATCATCGTGATGAGAAGTTCGCCGTCGGAGACGGATCCGTAGTACATGAAGTACCGGTTGAGTGCCTTCGCGGCGCTGCGGTACGGCTCGGGGAGGGCCTCGATGCGCGACATGTGCAGCTTGTAGTGCTTCTTCTGCTCGATCGACCCGGTAAGGGCCTCGATCCATTTGGCGGCCATGATCACTTCTCTCCTTCGTTCTGCGCGGTATCAGCGGTGGTGCGGAGTTGGTCGATGCGTTCTCCGAGAAAGCTCCATGTCCTCCAGAACTCGGCGAGCTGTTCCCGCCCCTGAGTGTTGAGCGCGTACACCTTTCGCGGTGGCCCCTTCTCGGAGGGGACCCTCTCCACATCGGCGAAGCCTCGCTGTTCGATCCGAACGAGCAGCGCGTACACCGTGCCTTCCGCGGTCTCTGTGAAGCCCAAATCCCTTAGCTGTGACGTGATCTCGTAGCCGTATGCAGGCCGTTCGGAGAGGATCGCGAGCACGATGCCCTCGAGCGTTCCCTTGAGCATCTCCGTCATTTGGCTGCCCATCGGACCACTCCCCTATCTACTCAGTGTTGCTGACTACCGGAAAAAGTAACACTAGGTACCGGTACATAGCAACACCAAATACTGAAAACGAATGAGAGCGTTGACTTCGGAAGCTATGTGCATTAGCTTTTAGCTATAGCAATTAGCCACTCAGATCTGGAGACGAAATGATCGAACACCTGAGCATCGACGGGAACACGCTCGCCTACGACCTGACCGGGGAGGGTCCGCTCGTAGTCCTTGCGCACGGCATCGGCGACAGTCGGCACTCCTACCGCTTCCTGGCGCCTGCACTCGTGTCGGCTGGGTACCGGGTAGCAAACGTGGACCTTCGCGGTTGCGGTGAATCCAGTCTCGGATGGGACGGGTACAGCCGCACCGACATCGCTGGCGACTTGGTGGCGCTCGTGCGTCACCTGGGCGGGCCGGCCGTGATCATCGGCCAGTCGATCAGCGGCGGGGCCGCCACTATTGCCGCCGCCACCGCCCCCGAGTCGATCACGGGAGTCATCGAGCTGGCGCCGTTCACGCGCGCGGTGTCTTACTCCGTCGGTGGGCTGCTCACGAACAAGGGCTACCGCAGCGGAACCATGCTGCTCGGACAGACCGTGATGACGGGCAGCCAGAAAGCCTGGGAGAAGTACCTCGACCTGGCGTACCCGACCAAGCCGGCCGACTGGGATGTCGAACTGGACCGCATCACGGACACGCTCCGCGAGCCGGGCAGGATGAAGGCCCTTCAAGCCATGTGCAAGTCCAAGCCCACCGACGCCGGCGAGCAGCTGAAGAACGTCCGCTGCCCCGTCCTGGTCGTCGAGGGCAGCGCGGACCCCGACTGGGCCGACCCCCGCGCCGAAGGAGAGAAGATCATCGCCGACCTGCCGACAGGCCTCGGAGAGCTCGCCGTTCTCGACGGAGTCGGCCACTACCCACACGCTCAGGCGCCCGAGCAGACACTAGCGCTCGCGCTGCCTTTCCTGACTCGGACTCTCGCCCGTGCCTAGGGCTGGGCTCGCGCCATCGTCGGTCACCGAAGCCGGCGCCGAACTCGCCGACGAGGTCGGCTTCGCGCGCCTGTCCATGGGTCTGCTCGCCGAGCGACTCGGCGTCAAACCACCCTCGCTGTACAAACATGTCGACGGAATGGCCGACCTCGCACACCGAATAGGCGTGCTGGCCATGACCGAACTCGCCGACGCCATTCGCGATGCCATCCAAGGGCGGGCCGGCCGCGATGCCCTCGAATCCGGAGCGCGAGCAATGCGTGTCTGGGCCCGAGAACACCCGGGCCGTTACGCCGCCGGCAATGCCGCCGAGATCACCGGCCCCGATGATCCGCTCATCGCAGCGGCCAATCGAGTCATGGACTCCTGGGGCGCGATGCTGCACGGCTACCGCATCGAACCCGCACAGCAGATCCACGCCCTACGAATGCTGCGCAGCCAGCTTCATGGCTTCGTCACTCTCGAAACAGCCGGCGGCTTCCAGGTCAGCACCGACATCGACGACAGCTTCGACTGGATCATCGGCTTCATCGACCGCGGACTCCAGGCGCCCTCAGATCGACAACTTCAACAATGAGCAAGAGTCGGGGACGGCCCGCCGGACCTGCCTGCACACTATCGTCCGATCTCGACGGTTTTCCGTCGATCCTCGACGGAAGTGTGCAGCAGGATCCGGGCCCTGAATGCAACCCGCGCTCGGGCGACGCCTGTTCGCGACACAGATTGCCCGATACTCTTGAAAGATGCGGAATCCCGTCGATTCGCTGAAGGGCACACCTGCCCACAAACGCGGGCCAACCAATCAGACAGCCAAGGTTCCAGCCACCTAGGTCTTCATGACCCGTGCCTACCGCGATGCTGAGACAGGCGTGGGCAATACGCCTTTGTCCACGCTTGGTCAGCCGGGGACCACCAAGGTCGACACGTAGCTACCGGCGCCCGTCAGTGACTGGACGGGCATCGCGATGCGCCAAATACTCTGCGTATCTGATTGCGTCGTTGGGTGGCGGCCAGAATCCCCTGTGCGAGTGCGTGTTCGCGCTCTCCGTCGTCGCGCGGCAGGTAGCCGAGCCAGCGCAGACGGCGACGGCAGCGCATCTCGTCGTCGGGCCAGTCGACTCCGAATGCGTCACCGGCATTCACAAGATCGACCGCAATCACTTCTACCGTCTCGAATCGGTGATGATCGCGGCGAAGCACGACAAACCTGCGGAGCGCGCGCCAACGAAACCACTGTCGCATCGATCTGGTCCTTTGCATTAGAGGCATTGAGCCTGGGAACGCACTAGCAGTTTCTGGCGCCGAAGACATGATCAATGCGCAAGGACACGTACAGCATCCGGTTCGGGCACAGCCGCTTTCGCGGGGTAGAGCAATACGGCCACGACAGCGCCGGCGAGGAAGAAGCCCGATGCCCACCAGAACGCGGTGTGGTAGCTGGCGAGTTCGGCGTTTCGTGCCAGAGCCTCGGCATCGAGGCCGCTCGAACCGTTGTCGGTGTAGTAGTTCGCTGCCGCGGTGGCTGCGAAACTGGAGAGCAACGAGACGCCGATGGAACCACCGATCTGCTGCGCAGTGTTGACGGTGGCCGAGGCGACGCCGGCGTCCTCGGTCCGGACCCCGAGGGTCGCCAGCCCCATGGCGGTGGAGAACACCGCTCCCAGTCCGACGCCCAGCAGGAGCAATCCGGGCAGAATATCGGCGACGTAGCTGCTGGTCAGTTCGATGCCGGTGAGAAACGCCATTCCGGCCGCTCCCACGACCAGTCCCACACCCACGGTGATCTTGGGAGTGACGCGGGAGGTGATTTTGCCGATCGTCGACGCAGTGATCGCGAGCGCAGCGACCATCGGAAGGAAGGCGGCACCGGCGACCACCGGGGAGTACTCGAGAAGGGACTGCAGGTAGTACGTCAGGTACAGGAACACGCCGAACATGCCGATCGCGGAAATCACCATCACCAGGTAGGACGTACCGCGATACCGGTCGAGCAACACCCGCATGGGCAGCAAGGGGTGCGCCACTTTTGTTTGCGCGAGAACGAATGCGGCGAGCAGCGCGACTCCCGCTCCGATGAACGTGAGCGTCCAGGTGTCGGTCCACCCGTTGGTCTCGGAGTTGGCCAGGCCGTAGACGAGAGAGAACAACCCGGTGGTGACGAGGATTGCTCCGACGATGTCCAGGCGGGGCTTGTCCCCCGTCGACTCTTCCGTGGCGGGTAGGAGCTTGACTGCACCCACAACGGCAATCGCGATGATGATGACATTGACGTAGAGGCACCAGTTCCAGGACAGGTATTCGGTCAGTACGCCGCCGAGGAGCAGGCCGACGGCACCGCCCGCACCGGAGATGGCGCCGTAGATGCCGAACGCGCGGGCGCGGTCCTTGCTGTCGGCGAACGTCACGGTCAGCAGAGACAGGGCTGCCGGGGCGAGAAGCGCGCCGAACACACCTTGCATTGCGCGTGCGGCGACGAGAACCTCGAAGCTCTGTGCCCACCCGCCGAGGGCGGATGCAGCAGCGAAGCCGACCAGGCCCACGATGAGGGACCGCTTGCGTCCGAAGAGGTCGCTGACGCGACCCCCGACGAGCAGGAGTCCACCGAAGGTCAACGAGTAGGCGGTGACGATCCACTGCCTGCCGTTGTCATCGAATCCCAGAGCCTTCTGAGCCTCGGGCAGCGCAATGTTCATGATGGTCGCGTCGAGGACGATCACCAACTGCGTCAGCGCGAGGACTCCGAGAACCCACCACCGAGTGTTGCCGTCGACCCGCGTTCTCTTGTTCGTCATGATCCGTCCTTCGCTCCAACCTTTAAACGGAATGGGTTCGTCCGCTTCGATCACAGACTAAACCACAAAACGGACGATGTCATTCCGGATTGGTAGACTGCGGTGATGACGAGCGACACGAATCCCGGTCTGCGGCGGGACGCAGCGCGCAACGTCGAGCGAATCTCGACCGCCGCGATGGACGTGTTCGCCGAACGCGGCCTCGAGGTGTCGATGGCGGATGTGGCGGACCGCGCCGGCGTCGGAGTCGGGACCGTGTACCGGCGGTTCGGCAGCAAGGAAGCCTTGATTGCGGCACTGTTTGCCGAGAAGGCCGATCAGATGGTTGCCATGGCAGAACGCGCCGCGGCCGAGGACGACGCCGGTGCCGCATTCCTGAACCACTGCGTCGAGGTGTGCGCAGTTCTTGCCGAGAACAAGGGCCTGCGTGAACTACTGCTGTCCGGGGCGAAAGATGCGGGCGCCGACAGATCGATCATGTCCCGGATAGAGGCACCGATCGAGACCCTGACCGATCGGGCCAAGGCGTCGGGATGGCTCAGAGAGTCGTTTGCGCCCAGCGACTTCGTTCTCGTTCTCACTGCCGTCCAGGCGGTTCGAAGCTTCGGCGGCGACGCCCACCCCGCACTGTGGCGTCGAACATTGCAGATGATGATCGACGGGCTGCGCACTCCGAGTGCAACCCCCGTCGACGTCGGCGCACCCCCGCCACTGAGCCGAGCCGAGGCCGCGGAGGCGGCGACGGGTTCCGGCCCTTGACATCCGCTCGACGAGCCGCGCCACTGCAGGTCGTGCTCGCTGACGGGGAGACGGTCTACGAACCGTTCGACACCGTCGGAGGCCGCTACCTCGTCTTCAGCGCGTCATCTCTCTCCGGCACCCTCCCCCAACTCCTCAGAGCCGAGATCATCGAGGTGCATCGTCCTCGATACGGGGCACGGTTCGCCTGCAGCGATCCGAAACTGCAGAGGATCGTCGACGTCTCGCTGCGAACTGTCGACCTCAGCGCCGTCGACGCCTACCTGGACTGTCCGACTCGAGAACAGCGCGCGTGGACCGGAGATTCGGTGGTCCATCAGAGCGTCGATCCCCAACCCTTCTTCCGGGCACTCGTCCACGACGCAGTCGCGGCACTCGGCGGCGATCTGCTTCCCCCGGTACCGAGAATGGACTCGTCTCCTCGATTCCGGCCCAACGGCGATGCGTGAATGTTGGGAAGGCGGCTCGTACTGCCACGGCTGGTCCGCGACGGTCGCGCGAGATGTCGTTGTGCACACTCTCGGTGTCACGCCCGCGGCACCTGGCTATGCTGCCGTCAGGATCGCACCGCACGTGGAAGATCTCGAGTGGGCCGATACCCTCATCCCAACGCCGCACGGTGACATCGAGGTTCGAGTGGAGCAGGATCTGCTGATCGTCCGGACCCCGGTGCCGTCATCGGTGGAATGGGGCGGAGATCGCAAGGCGCTTCCCCCTGGACTGCATCGATTGGAAAGGACGCTGCGATGACCTCCACGAGTTCCGCGACACAGGTCACGATCGGCACGGGCACGCTCGAGGGCACCGTCGAGAATGGCATTCGACGCTTCCAGGGCATCCCCTACGCCGCTGCGCCTTTCGGCGACAATCGATTCCGCGCACCGCAGCCCCCCGCCCCCTGGGACGGCGTGCGCCAGGCGACCTCGTTCGGTGCTACCGCACCGCAGCTCGCCTACCCCGGTGCGATCGGCGAGCTGCTCGGCACCGTGACCATCGACGGAGACGAGATCCTCACGGTGAACGTGTGGGCGCCGGAGGACGCGAACGGTGCCCCTGTCGTGCTGTGGATCCATGGTGGGGCTCTGGAACGCGGCACCGCAGCCCTCCAGGGCTATGACGGCTCGAAGTTCGCTCGTGCCGGGATCGTGTTCGCCTCTATCAATTATCGCCTCGGCGCAGAGGGTTTCTCCGTGCTCGACGGGGCACCGCGAAACCTGGGTCTGCGTGACGCTGCGGCAGGGCTCGAGTGGGTGCATCGCGAGATCGCCGTGTTCGGGGGCGACCCGACCCGGATCACCGTGATGGGCGAATCTGCCGGCGGCACCCTCGTGTCCGGTCTCCTCGCACGCGACGACTCCAGGCCGCTCATCGCTCAGGCGATCGTTCAATCCGGTCCGCTCGAGGCTCAATCGGCCAAGAAGGCGGGGAGGGTGACCGCTCAGCTCGCCACACAGCTCGGCATCCGCGCGGAGAGGGATGCGTTCGCGGCCCTCTCCCCCGTGCAGCTCCTCGAGGCACGCAGGACGCAGTCCGCTGGATCCGCGCCGTTCGGTGGCGCCCCCGGCTTTCAACTCGCGATCGATGCGGACAGCTTGCCGCGCTCACCCCACGAGGTGCTGTCGGAGATCGACACGCCAATCCTGATCGGCACGAACACAGACGAGTATCGACTGTGGTTCACGCCGGAGGCGCTTGCCGGCATCAGCCGATTCAAGCTCTTCGTTGCACGTCTCGCGCTGCGGATCCCCGGTCGAGTTGTGCGGGCCTACCGCGCGGAGTGGCCACAAGCCTCGACCGGCGAAATCTTCGGACAGCTTGCCACCGACGTGATCCTGCGCGCCCCGGCAACGCGCATTGCCACCGTCCGCTCCGTGCCGACCTTCCTGTATGAATTCGCGTGGCAGAGCCCGGTGCGCGACCTTCGCGCTGCCCACGCGATGGAGCTCGGATTCGTGTTCGACCGTCTCGACGACGGTGAGGCGTTGCGCATGGCGGGTCCGGATGCACCGAACGAGCTTGCCACGGAGATGCACGCGGCCTGGGTCCGGTTCATCCAGACGGGTCACCCGGGTTGGCCGGCGTTCGATGCACACCGTCAGACGCGCCTGTTCGACGCGGAGACGACCACGGTCTCCCAGCGCCGTACGGTCGGGCTGGACCTGTTGTGAGCACACTGCGCGAGTGTTCGCGCTAAGAGGCAACGCCTGATGCGCAACCGAACTTGCTTCCGCGTCAACGTCGTTCGCATCTTCTGAGCCTCCGCGATCTCGGCCATCACATCCGGATTGCACTGACACCCGTCACCACAACGTCGTCGCCGCCGTGCGCCGCAACAGCGATGCCGGCCGCCGCCGTGTCCAAGCCCGGCATCCAGCTGGCGCCGATCTGATGGCCGAGAGCGGGCCTCAGCAACTTCTGACTCCCCGCCCGATGGCGTCGTACTCTCACCAAGCCCGGCATCGACGCCCACAGATCGACAACTCGAAAACCCTGGCAAGAGTCGGGGACGGCCCGCCGGACCTGCCTGCACACTATCGTCCGATCTCGACGGTTCTCCGTCGATCCTCGACGGTAGTGTGCAGCAGGATCCGGGCCCTGAAATGCAACCCGCGCTCGGGCGACGCCTGTTCGCCACACAGACTGCCCACCAACGCCACCCAGCTGATCAAACGACAAAGCCCCAACCACTTCACGTGGTCGGAGCCGTCTCGTGGAGCCTCCTAACGGGATTGAACCGTTGACCGCTCGCTTACAAGTATGTTGCGAGACAACCAGATACGTCCGCATGGAACCACCACAGAGGCTCTGACCTGTGTGATTTGTCCAGGCGAGACCACCCGAATCCACGTCCATTCGTACCGACATGTGACACGCTCGTGACACCGAGCCTGGCGTCGACAGACTTTGCCAAAGTTAACTGATTCCCCGCAAGCAGCGGCGCAATTTTCAGGGACGCGATTGTGGGTCGGTCGAAATGCTGTGGAGCGCGGGTTCGATCGGACGGTTCTGCCATGCGCTCCACCCGGCCACGACCCGGCTCGACTGGTGGTCACTGTGAACGCACTGCCTCCAGCGGACGCGCGGCATGAGATCGAGAACCTTCTCGGGCGTTACGCCGAAGCGGCAGACGAACGCGACGCAAAGACAGTCGCCAGCCTGTTGGACAGAGCCGTAGTCCACTTCGCAGGAACCGACGTCGTCGGCCGTGACGGCATCAGGACGCACTACGCTCGGTTGTTCGCTTCCGCACCGCTCAGCCGGCACCTGATCACCAACCTCATCGTCGAAACCAACGGCGACGACGTTCGATTTCGATGCCGATACACCCGATGGCAGGTCGAACCCACAGCGGAACTACACGCGATCGGAAACTACGTTGGGACATGCTCGACACGCGACTCGGGTTCGTACATAACGTCGTTCGCCGTCAATGGGGCATTGCAGAAGGTAGCGTGACCGGCCAGCGCGAGATGTTCGATCGAACTCGCGCATTCACAGTTGCGGACATCACTGTCCCCGGCGACCGGACTGTTTGTCACATGCAACACCTACGATCATGCTATGGCCAGGCTTGGTGGGTTCCCAGAGAACCGCTCCCCCAACATCGATGCACTATTCGAGGTCACCGCCAGCTCTTCCGGGTCCGAGACAGTGCAAACGTCGCTGCCCCCTGGACCCGAACGCGACGCAATCCTCAACGAACTACTAGGAGCGTTATCCGAACAGGCGACTGACTCGACCGCCATGATCGAGGAACTTCGCGGGTTGATGGTCGGTCGAGACATCACCCAGCTCATTAAAGCAGTGGTTGTACCCGCCATGACAGTCAGGTCACCAGGCACGCAGAGCGTCGCTGACGGCAACACGACGTCGACGTGGGCGGCAAAAGTCGAGTACCTAGTCGGCGTCGCACTGTCCATGACTAACACTGGCGACGCGGGCACTCCACCTGAAGTCATGCACCGCGTGACGCAACTGATCAGCGACATCTTCGAAGCCGAGCAGCTGCGCTTGATTGCACAAACCATCGAAAAGGCCGGCTCCGACTCGGAACGTGAGCTTCTCCTGCAGCAAATGCAGTTGGAGTACCAGACGGACCGGATGCCTGGCTACGCAGTTCATCTCGAACGCGTGGACTCAGAGGTATTTGGGAGACACCGAGATTATTACGTGAACGCATTCGGCTTCGATCCGGCGGATGTGATCCGGTGTACGCGATTGCACACCCGATCGATAGGTGAGATGTACTCGGCGGGGATCAACGCAATGGCCGAAGCACTGAACACCGGCGGGATCAATCCCGACGAGGTGCAGGTGATGCGACAGGCGTTAGACGCAATTACGTTGTGGAAACCCGCTGACGTCGCCGCGAGTACAGGAATCGACGCAGAGCAAATCACTGCGATGTTGGATTTCTTCTCCACCGAATACGGCTGCCAACCGGCTTTCCGGGCACCCAGTGACCTGAACCGGGCACGCACGCACCCCTGCATCAGACTAGGCAATCTCACTTACCTCGTTCCGGACCCGTGGGCGTTATCAGCCGGTATCCACCGCCGCCTCGCCGCGGAAACAACACGCAAAAACTATGACCCAAAGAAGTACTTCAAGCACCGTCAGGACGCGCACGAACGCCTTGTTACCTCCGCGCTTCGGACGGTTTTCGGTCAGGCGAACGTGTACTCGACGCAGCATTACAACCTAGCCGCTGGTAAACACGGTGAAATCGATTCCCTCGTCTGCACCGAGTGGCCGCTGGTCGTCGAGGCGAAGGCGATCGCACTGACGGAACCGGGGCGACGGGGCGCCCCGAGCCGGGTCGACACGAAAATCAAGACCATCCTGAGCAAGGCGCTCGACCAAACCGATCGCGCTCTTAGCTACATCCTCGATCAACGCGGCCGCAAGTTCGCACCCACGGAGAAAGGGCGGGCGGTCGAGTTGCTCCCTGACGTCGCCGGCGGCACCGCGATCATCGTGACCTTCGAGCGGATCGACCCGTTTGCTTCTGGCGGCCTAGCAGTCGCAGGCAACGTCAATCGGCCGACATGGGTGGTGTCCCTCACGGACCTGCTGATGAACTCGGACATCCTTACGGACCCATCGGCATTTCATCACTATGCACGCAGACGTGCCGAGATGCACTCGGCGCGGGCCCGTACTTTGACTGAAGCCGACACCCTTGGTGCCTACCTTCTGTCTCGCCTCAGCATTCTGGACTCAGCGGACGAAAACACCAGCATTCTGATTGGGCACTCATGCGAGGCGTTGAACGAGTTCTACACCCGGCAGGAAGCTGGGTGGGCGGCAGAGAAACCCGCAACGGGTGTGTCGGGTGACGTCACCGCTGCCTTAGGGATGGCATGTCGGCAGCCCGGGTGGGTCACGGCCGTCGACGCCGTGATGACTTCCGACCCCTCCGTTTGGAAGAAATGGAAGAACTTCCGCCGTAAACACCGGCGCGGCGGGGTCTTTCCGCTCAATGGTCATGTGTGCCTCGTTACCTCAACGGCCGGGGAGTCATCGTTTGAGCGAAGCGACGACTCGCTGCTTATCAACATCCCAAGATCGTCCTGACCAAGCCGTGTTCCATCGACACACCCGCGGCACGCAAAGGACCTCACCCACGCCGCTGGTCCTCGACTTCGCTGTCGGTGGATTCCCTGCCACACTGACCCGCCGGGTTTCCGTATTTCCCCGACACCCACCCTCCATAGCTGACCCGACTGTCGCCAGTCGAGACCAAGGATGGATCCGTCCACCGAGACTGGCCAATAAAAGTACCGAATCCTAGCGCTTATCTATAGTCACTAATGAATTTCCTAGGTACCCTGCTTGAAAACTAGTCGGCAACGCAATTTACCGTTTGGCTTCGAGGATGCTCACTGAGTCTTACCATTTTTTGATTGAGCTATACAATCGGGCTGTATTTCCACCTGAAGGGTCTCCAAATGAGGAAAACATATTCTCAGGTGTTCTTCCCTGGTTCCGGCCTCCGCCGTCCGCCCTCACCACGCCCTCGACGAACGACCGCAGACCGTCCACGAGTCAAGAGCCGAAGGGCCAAACCGCAGCTTCACGGCAGGCTGTTGAATCGTCCGAAGCCACCGGGCATTCTGAAAAATTTCTGGTCGACTGTGCTACCGCCGCATACGGGGACAGTGGGGGCCATGAGCGCGGCACTGCTCGCATGGACCGCGTTCTCCCTCTCCGTCGGATTGATATTCTGTGCATTCTACTCGACGGTGGGATCCGCGTTCTCGGTAATGAGCATTATTTACTGCGCAGCTCAACTCACAGGAGGGCTCGTTGGTTTCATCTTTGGGATACCGCGTGTCGAGCAGTCGGATGCGCAAAACTTAAAGCGTTCGGACAATATTCGCGCCCGGATCCTCGCAAACACGAACCTGGAAAAGGTTAGCGACTGGTTGACTACGATCATAATAGGTATTGGACTGACTCAATTTCGCTCGATTGCAGAAGGTTTCAACAGCCTAACGAAACAGATTTCAGCGGACTTGAATCCGAACAAAACCCCGGCTGGTTCGGGCGGTTCTGCGTCCAGTACACAGGGCCAATACTCAAATCCGGGAGGGTTCACTCAATCGGGTTCATCCGCCTTCGTCGGCGCGCTCATAATCGCCGGATTAACTGCGGGTTTCATTACCGGTTGGCTGTTCTGCAGGCTCCTGCTGATCGAAGCATTGCGTCATGCCGAAAACCGAGATGTGTGAGTATGTCGATGAGAAAGGCTAGTCAACGGGCAAAGGACTTGAGATCCTTGAAGGACATCGGTCCGCGATAGCCGACTACCGACGCGGTCTTTCGGCAATCGAGGTGTACGCCGGTGGAGGAGTTGGACCACAGGCCTGAGGAGGAAGCGAAATTTGAGCGCAAGGCTAACAATTCGACATCCTGGCCCACCACGCCAGACCCGATTTGTGCATGCACGCATCGCGTATCATTGGCCGAATTGAGCTGCTTGAATTTCTCGCTCGACCGCCGTGAAACGACCCACCGTTCGCATCAGGTATTCTTCGGCCCGCTCCTGATCATCCGGGCTCTCAAGATGTCGCAACGCGCCGGCAATTCGCCCGAGGCCGTCTCGATAACTCAGCACCACATGATTCGCAACCAACTCGAAGGCCAAGAAGACCTTGAGCTTTTCGAATGCTCGGTCCAGTCGGCCGGTCTTGATGAGTGCGGTCACTTCTAGAGCGTCCAAGGTGACCATGTCATTAACCAGTCCGATGACCGAACGTAAACTTTCCAGAGAGTCCAAGACTGCTTGGTAGTTTCCTGCAGCGATGAATCGATTGTTCCGACGCATCAACCACTCGGGCCGCGACTCCTTCTTCGGGTCCCGATCGGCGATCTCACCAAATCCGGACGCTAGCTGATCCAACCCGGCGTGCGACCGATATTGGTGCTCGTGTGTCACGGACTGCAGAGCTAGATGTACGTTCGCGTACACCATCTCTTTCGTGCTGTCGGTGCCGTGCTGCTCCAGATGCAGCATCATCGGCAAAGTCTTTTCTGCAACTTGGTGCAGGTTGTGCGGTTCTACCGAAGCAGATGACAGATCGCTGAGCATGTCCGCCGCGTGTTTCATTGCGAAGACCTGCGCCCATTCCTCGCCTGGGAACTCGCCGAGGTAGAGCACCACCAGTTTCTGTAGTAGCTCGCTGGACTGACTCATCCGGGCGGTGTTGGCGTAGCAGGCTGCTACCTCCCCTATTACGCCGGCCTTGGCAGTGAGGTAGACCTTCCGCTGTTGCGTTGCAACGTAGCTCAGAGGTTCAAGCTCTTCGATGTACGAAAGGGCGGCCTCAGCGTGTACTCGCAACTGCTCGAGCGCCAGAAACGAACTCGACGTTCTCATCACGCCAAGCCAGGGAATAAGGTGGCCGAACAACGCGGTCATTGCATTCATGAGCGCACCTTCGGGCGCGTCGGCTATGTACTTGGTGCGGACGATCTCGTGAATCAAAGGGTGTATCTGAATGCAATCCGAACTCAGATCGCTTCCTCCCGTCGAGGCGTCGCCGACGGTCCGGTGTGCAATCGTTTGAGTCCGGAGGAGTGTAATGATCGCGCGGGAGACTGCAGGCTCAGCACGTACGGGCTGAGGCAGATCCGCCATATCGATTCGAAGGGGATCGGTGGTGGCTGGTATCAGCAGGTTCAACGGGATCATCTCCGGCGCAACGAACGAAGCAGTCATAACCAATATCCGAGCGTTCCGTATGTAAGGAGAGCCGGTCCCATCGCCGATGCGCTCGACTGCCGTCGACACGGCTGCGAACGCAGTACGGTCGAAGCCCGGCGGAATCGCAATAGTGTCGTCGAGGGCCTCCAATGTGCGGAAATAGCTCGGTACGAGTTCTGCGAGATCGCTCTGAGCGTTCCGGAAGTACAACCCAGCCATACTCACGGCCAGCGGTATCTTGCCAAGCCGCTCAACGATCGTATTGATGGTGCCCGCCACTGCGGGTATGTCCCGGGGCGGTATATCGGCGTAGGCGGCGAAGCATTCGAGTGCTTGGGCGCTAGTGAATGAGGTGACCTCGTGGATGCGTGCAGTTGGCCACCACCCGGTGCTGTTCGTCGTTGTGACCAAGATTGATCCGTGCCCAATTGTGGGGATGAACGACTCGATGTGGCCCCGCCCGGGCGCGCCGTCGAACACGAGCAACCACGGGCCGCGATGCGACGCGAGCGCGGCCGCCATCAGGCCGGCGGGATTTGCCGAGGGGTCTACCCTCCGTCCTGTGAGTCGTTCAGCGTAGTCACGGATCTGCGCTCGTAACAACCCTCCGTCGCGGGCGTCGAGCCATAGAACAGTCTCGTACCGGTTGTGATTGAGGTGGCAATAGTCGCTGGCGACTGTTGATTTGCCGACGCCAGTGTGTCCGGTCAGGACCGCCAGTGGAGGCGTTCGATCGGCGACCTCCAAGGCTGCGCCCACTTCGTCGAGTACGTCGAGGCGAGGCACCGACGAGCGAACGTTGGGTACTTGAGACTCCGCGTTGCCCCAATCGAAGGCTCCTGCGGCGTGCGCGATGCGTGCGTCGGGGATTGTAAGTGTGCCGAGAATTTCTTTTCCGGAGATCTGCCGATCGCGGTTCCCGGCTGCGGCGTCGAAAATTAGGTGTCTGAGGACCGTACCGACCATTCGACTCGACACAACGCCCTGGCTCAGGTCCTTGTCCTGCCGTACCTTCCTGATCGATTTCTCGAAGTACGCCTCAAGCTCCCGCTGGTTGTGCGACACCGCGATCTGCCTGCCACGGGGGCCACTGCTGGCTGCACCACCAGGCCAGAAAAAGAGAAGTCCAAGTTCGTTTTTCGTCGGCGCAGAGCATGCCGAGGTCATTGTGGGACCGAGGTGACGATTGGTCAGCAGCACGGATTCCCCGTCATGCCTGATCGCGTTGAGACGATCGAACACTCGCTGTGCCTCGGCGGGTGCCAAAGTCCGAGCGCTCGGATCTTTGGACGCTTTGACCTGTACACGGAACCTCTCGACGCCCCCAACATGAAGTGCGAAGTCCACGATGTCATCGTCCGGGCTGTCTGGGTCGGTTCCCGAGAACGGCGGCTCTACTTCCAGTACGACAGCGTCGACATCGAGATCCGGATTGTCGATGAGCCAGTTCAGGACGAAGGTCGCCGTCGCAAGATACTGGTAACTGAATCCGAAAGCCGCAGACGTGCCGCCCGAGTTCGTCACAACGGGGCCGGATTCGGTGCGGACTTGCTCCCGCCGACGCCAGATGAAACTTTATGCACCATCGCGAGTCTGAGCCAAGACGCAACGGATGCAAGCAAGTGTGGGGTTCCACCTCCTCGATTTCCATAATGGCCTCGACGATGCACACGCCTACCTCGCATTTAAACCGACTCGGCTTCAAGTATCTTCAGCAATTCCTGTTCTGGAACCCAGGCAAATTGCCGACTTATCTTCGTCCGGTGTAGCAATCCCCGCTGCTCCAGGTCGTACAAGTCATTCCTAGCTGTTTGCTTAGACACCGAGTGGTAGTTCATGTGCGACTCCGCAGTATAATAGTTCGACGGATCTCTGGTTGCCGATTGAAGCAAGGCGGCTTGCCTGTGATTAAACCCGCCAGGGCCGCGAGCCAGCAATGTGCGAGCTCGCTGCAATTCCAGCGTTTTTCGATTTAAGTACTCATCAAGCTCCCCCAGCGCACGTTGTATCACTTGCAGGTGGTAGATCAGAAAGTAGGTTAAGTCGCCCTCGTCCTGCTCGGTGTAGAGGAAAGACCTGGCGTACTTCGAAGGTGCCTGCTTGAGAATCCTCGAAATCGCTAGATGTTCGGTCAACCAGTAACCCTGCTTGAGCATGCTCCAATAGAACAACGCCCTGGCAGTCCGGCCGTTCCCGTCCTCGAAGTAGTGGTCATATCCCATCATGAAATGGATGACTAGAGCCCTCACAACCGGCGGGATATAAGGATCCGTCTTGGAATCGCCATTAGCAAAATCGCATAACGCCCGGATTCTAGCTGGCAATTCCTCGACCGGCGGTGGTCGATGTAAAACGTTCTCTTCCTCATCGAAGATCTTGACCCGATCGTTCGGATCGGGGTTTTCTTGGATTCTTCCAGCACTTTCGGGGTTGTCCAGAGTCTTGTCAGTTACTATGCGATGAATCTCGCATATCCGCTCTGGGGTAAATGGCTCATGCTGAATCTCCCGCACGCGCTGCATTGCCCAATAGTTGTTGAGAATCATCTGCTGGCTCCGGTTCTTTGGAGCCTCCCCGTAAGCTAGCATCCGCTTTGCTTCTTTTCGGGAGGTCGAAGCACCCTCCAACTGACTGGAACTGATCGCTTCCTCAACCAGCGACTGAATGACATACCTGTCACGGGTTGTCTTATTCATCACCTCGTCGGGTAGTGCGATCTGACCGCTGGCACGTTGGGAGACCTCGTCAAGTGCCCGCAGCAGTTCGTCGGGCAGTGCATAGCTCAAGGACAAGTCATCGATCCGCTTGAGGGGCACTGGACGAAGCATCGACCTGCGCCTCATTTTGAGGGCAAACCACCATTCTTCATGGGTCATGCCGTCCGGCGGGGTCTTGTAGCGGAGCTTGTCCCAATCCAGGTAGTCGCGGTCATCGAGATCCTCCCCCGACATCATGACTGTCATGAACCGGTCCATGTCTCCGCGCAGCGTTGACAACAAGTCAGCGAACGGTGGCGGAGGTGCAGGTGTCTTCATGGCCTCTCATTCAAGTCCCAACGAAAGCCAAAACGCACTGGACTTTGACGTTTCGACACGGCGTGGCGTCGATAGTACAGCGAAAGTCAAAGTTTCTTCGAGTTTGACTCTGACTTGAATGTACACTCAAGCTCAAAATTTGTTGAACTTTGACGTTGGTCCCGCGAACCGCAGAGGACACAGCCTGCGCAGGCCCGGTCGACGACACCGGCAACACCCAGTGAACCTCAAAAATTATTAGACTTTGACTTTCACGAGCGATTCCAGCTTGTGCTCAGTGCTGGACGCGCAGCTGGTGCCGGTTTCAGGGCTGTTCGCGGGTGGGGTGGTCGGGCGTTGAGTGCGCTGGGCTAAGGCACACTGGGGTCGGGTCGGGGAAGACGATTGGATCTATTCGATGGCGCAGAAGATGACTCCGCACGCAAGGTTACCGCTTCGCGTCCGGCTCCAGATCGCAAAGGAAATGATGGAGGCGTTCTTCCCTATCAAGGCCGACAAGATCAAGACTGCGTTGGGCGACCCGAACCCTGAGCAGGTCTTCTTGCCGCTCTCTCTGAACCAATTTATGCAGTACGCCAAGGCCGTCGAGCTGGTCGAGGATCCATGGGTCATCGGCACTCAGATCGCTGCGATTGCCGACGAGCTTACACGGGCAGGCTTCCTGAATCGGATGCAGGGCTCAGGCGGTCCGCCGTGGGGTGACTGCTTCCATACCGGATTCGGTGGCATCACGAAGGCTCAGGCAGGGGGCGATCTGTGGCTTGCTCGCGGCCTGGGGCCAGAGTTCGTAATCAAGTCTTTCATGCCGGCCACGGTGGCCGTTGTGGGGACAACAGGCGATGGTAGTCAGACTGCGGGAACGGGTCTGCTGCTCGATGATCGGCATGTTCTGACCAATCGGCATGTGGTGACCGACATGTCGGTGGAGTTCGTTGAGACGTCGTCGGCCGCTCCGCCGACGGCAGAAGTCGCTTCGGTTGCAACGACCCGACTGGAAATCGCCGATATTCGGAGTCACTCTGCAGTCGATAGTCCAGGCAAAGAATTGGACGTGGCGATTGTCGAGGTCGCCGGGCTGGAGGGTGCTCCCGGGTTGACCGGAGGGATGGCGTTCCGAAACCCGGAGTGGTCCGATTCTGTGTGGACTTTCGGCTATCCGCCGGTACCGATGACTCGCGAGCGGACTTTGGTGGTTCACTCGGGTGGGGTGGTGAATCCGGAGGTTATGGACTACGCGGGCAACAATTTGATGCTGTTTTCCGCGGTTGCTCGGCCGGGTAACAGTGGCGGTCCGATTGTCGCGGCCGACGGGAGGGTCGTCGGTATCGTCGCCCAAGAGCTGCGGACGGACAAGAGCTTGGAGTCGCCATTCTATGCGGGCGTACCGACTCACGAGATTCAAAGGGCATTGGTGGATATGGGCTATGCAGATTTGCTGAATGTGGAGTTGTGGCAGTCACTTCGAGGCTGAGGCTGCTGGCTCAGCTGCTTGGGGGGTCGCATCGCAGCTTCTACTCGTGCGACTGGCGTTGCACTTCTCGACCGGCAGGGATCGACAGTTCCAGACCACAGAGGCGGCGGTGCGGTGGGACCGTTAGGGCCTGCGTGTTTCGTGCTTCTGCTTCCTATGATGGTCGGTCCTCGAGCAAAAGGAATGTGTCTCCGTGAAACGTTTGTCTCGCAGCTTCTAACGAACGGGTGGTTCAACGCGTCGTCATGGCCATCGATCGAGTGTCCGGTGCGCAATCAGGGTGTCCTCGTAGTGCCGCGGGCCGAGAAGAATGGTCGAATTTGCGACGCTGTCAGGTATGACCATCCACTGAGTCAGGCTCGATACGAGCTTATGAACCCAGCCGACGTCACAGGAATCTTTTCGGTGGCATTGGAGTGCAATCAGGGGGATTGTCGCGGTGTGGTGCACACCGTGGGTGATGTGGCGGTGGATGTGCGGTTCGGCGTCGACGATGACGGCCACTACCGGGGTAGCGAGGTTGACGTCCTCCAGGTGAAGCACTTCTATCCCCCGGTGGAGGTGTTCGATCACCACTCGGAATACCCGGTATCGGTGGATCAGGCGCTGAGGCGAGTGGATGCGTTGGTGTGGCCGGACCCCGCTGCTGCCATGACCGCTCTGAGGAAGGGGGCGAGGAGCTGCTGACCGAGCGGGGGCTGCCAACCACCGGAACACAGGTACAAGGGGCGTCTTCCGCTCGATGAGCGGCTGTCCGATTTCAAGCGCGACCACCCCGAGCTGAGCGAGCTACTCCTGGCGACGAAGTGGATGGGAAATGTGGCAACTCACGAGGACCAAGGCGGCGTAGCCCGGGTGGGGTAGTGAGGGTGCGTGGGGTTGGCGCGCAAAGGGCACATCTCGATCTGTTTCAATACGGACATGAACGAATCGGTAGATGTCACAACGCAACAGCCCTCTGCTGGTGACACCGTCCAGGTTCGACTGCCGGACGGTCGCGTCACGTCCGGCACCTTGATCGAGGACTTCGCCGACTACACCCTCACCGGCGACGCAGTTGGCCGAAACTGGGCCATGCCTCATCGGTGGGCTGTTGCGACCGATGCGGGCACGCTGGTCTTCGTCGACGACGCCGACATCATCGACCACAGCAGCCCCCGATCGACACCATAGGAGTCGGACGGCAGCTCACCGGCGCGCTCTTCCCTCTCGACGGCTGGCCGTCGGCCGAAGACGACGAACACTCACCGTGCTCCAAGCACGTCAAAGCGCTGATAACTGTGGACCCAATGGTGGTTCGCATGGTCGTCCACGACGCCGGTTTGCGCCCAATAGCTCCTAGCGAAGCTGCAGACCTACGCGCTAGGACCCCGGGAAGGGGGCAGCCGGCCTTGGGGCACCTGCACTGCAGCAGCGTGGCTCACCGTCTTTTCAAGTTGACTCGACGCCTCGGGTTTCACTGTCGACTCCATTTAGAGACTCTCTGGAGCAGAGGCGATTGTCATCGTTTACCGCCTCAGACCTTCGCCGGTGAGTTCAGTCGAACCTGCGTAACGCACCAAGCGCTTGCAACGGGTGCGATCATGTTCTTTGAAGATCGGGTTTTCGCATGATGGCACTTTCGACAAGAAGGGTAAGAGATCATGACGAAAGGCACCGTGAAGTGATTCAACGGAGAGAAGGGCTTCGGCTTCATCGCGCAGGAGGGCGGCGGAGCTGATGTGTTCGTCCACTACTCCGAGATCGAGGGGCACGGTTTTCGCAACCTCGATGAAGGTCAGCGCGTGGAATTCGAGATCGGTCGAGGCGTCAAAGGTCCGCAAGCAACTGGTGTTCGCATCACCTGACAGCGTGGAACACGCACAAAGGTAGCCGCGTCGAGGGATCGAGTGCGAGAGTGGCCGCACCCAATCCCGTGCTGAGCGGCAGTGCCACGTTTTATAACAGCGCCTCGGTGCACGATGCATCGGCGACAGTGGTGCTTTCAGCGCGGTTGTAAACCTCTTGGCACGGCTGCCCGCTGCTGCGTTCGTTTCAAACACAATCGGTCATGGGGCTAGCGTCCACGAGGT
Source organism: Rhodococcus sp. FG69 (assembly GCF_057808915.1). Taxonomy (NCBI): domain Bacteria; kingdom Bacillati; phylum Actinomycetota; class Actinomycetes; order Mycobacteriales; family Nocardiaceae; genus Rhodococcus; species Rhodococcus sp. FG69. The sequence continues at coordinate 104,509 of NZ_JBMDIX010000011.1, forward strand.
CGATCGGCAGGGACGCCGCACCCCGGAACACTGCCCTCGCAGTGCGAACTGGCCGGTGTCGTCGTGCTCCGTGGTCTCGCCGTTCGCAACGGCTGCGGTCGTGTCTTTACGAAATTTTCGTGTGGTCGTCGTCAACGACGGGGTGTTGGGTACCGAAATCGACACCACTGCAATCGTTTTAGCCGGTCAGGTCACGCTGGAACGAGACGCTCGAAGCCGATTTCTTGATGGCGACCGTCGACGCGGAGAGGGGTCCCCTTGAATGTGACAAGTCTCAGCGGCTCGAGGATTCTCGAATCCGAAGAGTGGTGGAAACCGCGATCGACGACGACGTGGAATCTGAGATGAGAAGATCGATCGCCGAAGCGACCTGCTCACTTGCGTGCAATTCGAGCGCAGTAATCGGTGGGCGCGAATGCTGGGCCTTGAAGCCGTCGACATCTTGAGCGACAAGCAAATCTGCCGGAACACGCAGGCCTAGCTCGGAAGCGGCGTCGAGGATGCCGATGCCGAAGTCCTCGAACAGACCGACGATTGCGTCCGGGACCTCATCACCTGTGAGGAGGTCGTACGCAGCAGCTCGAGCGGCACCGACAATCCCAGCGCGAGTGTCTTGTTCGGCCAGAGCGACCGTTCGGAGGTCGAGTGCGCAACTGTTCGCGATTGCCCACTTGCGTGCCGCCTCGGTCGCAACAACCTCGTTGTGCCATCCGCTATCGGTGCACAGAACAGCGATCCGCTGAGCTCCCATGGCTCGTAGATGTGACAAGAGTTTTTCAATACCGTGGGTCGTATCCGGTGTCACGGTAAACACGTCTGGATGGCCTGGGTCGAGGCCCATCGTGACGTACGGGATCGCACACTGTCGGAGCATCTCGATGCGTAAGTCCCCCCTCGTCGGCTCGAGTACCACTACCCCGCGCAGGCCGAACTTCGTCAAGTTCATTGTCTCGACGAACGGCGGCAGGAGCGTGAGAGCCCCGCCATGCTCGAAGGCGGCCTGACTCGCCGTCAGAGCAACCTGCGAATACCAATCCGTGCTCATCAACTCGCCGATAGGCAAGCGGGCGATCGACGGAAATGTCAGCCCGACCACATCCGAACCACCGGCCACAAGGTGACGAGCTGCGCGGGACGGCACATATCGCAGTTGCGCGGCCACCTGCTGAACGTGACTACGGGTCTCTGCATCGACCCGCCCTTTTCCGTTCAAAGCGTGCGAGACCGTCGTAACAGACACTCCCGCTGCTCTCGCAACGTCGGTGATCTTCGCTCGACCTGCACCCGCCATGCACGTGACACTATCGCACCGCTTGACAGATGCAAAAACGATTTGGCACACTCGCCGACACCCGCCAAAACGATTTGGCGACGCTTGGAACTACTTCCCAACGGCGCGAAGACCTCCGAGTCACAATTGCTTCTGGAGGAGCACCCCATGGCCGCGATCGAGCACAACACAGAAATTCCCGCACAGCCCTCTCGCCGACTCGAACCAATAGGTTCGAATCCCCTTATTGCGTGAGCGCGGCCCGTTTAGGGGACCGGTGTGTGCGGTGCATCTTCGGGTTCGATCCAGGAGCAACCCTCGATCTCCTGCGCCTTGTCTTGCGCCGAATACCTGTCGTCGGCGGTCACCGTACCAATGTGATTGTTCTCGTCGTCGTACACAATCCAGTTGCGCATTGGCGTCGATCTCCCAGCAGTCGAAGTTGATGAATCGGAACGGTTCTCGATCCGTTCATACATTCTCCCCCAACTGCTTTGAGCCCGTCGACTCCAAACTGCAACACGAGCAATCCGTCGCCGCATTGAACGGAACCTAGAACGACACTGCGCGCGATGTATCCGCGGTTTCCTGGTTACCGGCTAGCGGGGGCGGCTACATCCCGGCGACGATGATGTCCGGATGTGCGCGGACAGCAGCACCCTGTTGACTGGCTGGCACCAGGTGGGGAAGTTCCGGTTCGTCGTCCAGGGACACCGGGCCATCCCAGGGAGCGACGAGTGTTGGGTTGTATTCCCAACCGTCACACGACATGTCGTCAACCCAAATGGGAGTGAGGGAAGTGCCGAAATGCTTCTCCGCGAATGCCGTCACAGCAGGGAGGACGTTCTGATCGAAGTATCCTCCACTACCGACTTTGACGTCGCATCCGAATGCGCTCGGCCTCACTCTGGCGACGTATTCGCCAGCCGCCGAACGCAAAACCACATGATGGTAGGTCCCCATGTGCGGATCCTTTCTCGTTCTACGGGTGGGTCTTTCGTGACTATTTCTACACGCGATTCAGTGATTTCGCGGAGTCGGCGTGGCCCCGCGGCCACCACAGTGCCGACGGGGCTCTGACCGCCCAGTACCTCCTGGTGTTCAGTGCCTTCGCCGGGTGAAAACGATGCCTGCAGTTGAAATCAGGACCATCGCCACCAGGACCACGACGAAGAACGACCTGTCCGCGGCCGGTGTCAGGGTCTCGCTTTCTTTGGTCATTACGTCGGTGAAGGTGCAGCTCACACCTGGCGGGAGCCATCCCCAGAAGTCCGTAACTCCTGCCGTTACCCGCTCCGCGCGGTCGGGCAGCAGATTGGCGAACCGCGCCGGGGTTCCGTAGTGATCCATGCACCAGCTGGGTTGGTGTTGGAGTCGCAACGACAGCAGATCCCAGAAATAGACCAGCACCAGCAGGACCACCGAGATAGCCAGCGATGCCTGACTCACCCGTAGTGCTCGCGCGCTCACCGCTGACGCGTCACAGCTGCGCCCTCGCGCGGCAACGACGGCAACCGGTACACCCGCGGGCCGATGTCGCCACGAGCAGCGTTCACGAGTACCGGCGCGATCCGCACTCGCCGTTCGAGTGAACGCTTCGGCCCGTACCGCTGCCGCCGCCAATGCCCACGCCGGATATGAGGCGCCACCTGCGCGCCGGTCCCCTGCGCAGCCCCGGACTCCGCACGCCCGGTTGCCTTCACGTTCAGGACCCGCACCGCGCCGTCCTTGCGTTCGGCTGACTCGCCGTCCGCAGACTCCCGAACTGTGACATGCCCGTCGGTTTCCTCCGCTGCACTGTGCCAATCGCCCCATGCCGCGACCGCCGCCAGGTTGATCACCTGATCGCGGAACGCGGTGCTGTCCAACGACGCGGGCAGGGTCCATCGCCCGAGCACGCCGCTGGACTTGGCGGGGATCGTTACGCACCAAGCGAACTCGTCGTCGAGCCGCCCTACGGCGTCGGCGAGCAGGACGAGGCCTTCGATCCTTGCCCCGCGCTGCTCGATCATGTCGCAGAGGTCGACCCGGTCGGCGGTGAATCCTCGTGTTCCGGCCAGCAACATCGATCCCAGGGACCTTGTCTGACCGCGGCCCAAGATGTCCGTGACGACGCGCGTCATCCACTCCCACGACTCGTCCACCTCAGGTGTCGACGGTGCGGCGGCGTCGAGTCGGAGCGGATCAGCGAATGCGAGGAACACCTGCGCATAAGGCAACCGGATGTCGGCGCGATCGTCGGCTGAGAGCGGCTCCGAATCTGCATAGTTCAGTGTGTGTCCGGGCGGGAGCCAGAAGGGGACGGCCGCTTGTGTGGCGACCGCGATCCTCGACGGCGCACACGACCCAGCGCCACCGGCGTAGCGGAGCGCACTCCCCCATGCTGCCGCGGTGTACCAGTGCTGCAGCGAGGCCGCGTCCGCGGGAATGGGATGACGAGGCATCGCAGCGATCGGGAGGCGAATCCGGGAATCGAGAGCCTGCTCGGTTCCCGCACCGTACGCACGCTGCCACGTCGTAAATATTTGACGGGGCGGCAACCCGGACAACGCATTGCGTGTCGCCGCACTCAGTGTCGCGTGCGCTTGCGTCGGGATGGAAGGCCCTTCCGGGAAGTCGGTGTGTTCCTCGCCCAGGACCAGTCCCAGGGCCTGCGCCGACCCAGCCGACTCAGGGCTGGGCTCGGCGATCCACGAGGCCGGATGCCAAGCACTGACCGCCGCTGGAGTGCGATCGAAGAGGGTACCGAGAGCGCGCTGCCGTGTGTCGTCGTCGACATCGGCGTCCGCGCGATGATCATCCGCAGGCAACCGTGAGACGAGTAGCTCCTTCCGCATCTGCTTCTGGGCCTCGGTGTAGTGCTTTTTCGGTTGAGCCGATCGTCGTCCGCCGCGAGCGCGCTGAATCGCCGTGGCTGCTTCCTGCGAGATTTGTCGCCGGTCTGCGACATCGAGCTGAAGAGTCACGCTGTCCTCGGCGCCGATCACCGCCATGAAGGCTTCCAAGCTCTCGGTCTTGCCGCCCCCCAGGGCGTCGGTGATGGGATCCAGCATCCTCCCCCAGCGATCGTGGACCCGCTGATGCAGCGCGCGATGGGACTTCACCCATAGGCCGAGCGCGGCGATCTCGTTGCCGAGTCGATCGACTTCCGCCTGGCACGCCCTGTCCCGGTCCACGCACGCAGCGTCCAACTCGCGTTTGAGTTCATCCGCCTCGGCGCGTGCCTTGAATGCCGCCTCGTGCAGGCGCTCTTCCTCGGCGAGTTCCGCCCGGACAGTCGCGAGCTTGTCCTGCGCTTCCCGCATGTCGCGGTTGTGCTTGGCCTGACGGTGCTTGCCGCGCGCCATCAGAACTCCCTACGGTTCGCCGGGTACATGGCAAACGGCTTCGGTACCGGGAACTCCGAGACGCCCTGCGCTTCGAGCGATTCGAGGGTTTGGGTCCGCATCACCGCTTCCTCCTCCAAGGACTGCTGCAGCGAGTTGAGCGTGTCCTTGCCGTAGGACGACATCCTCGCGATGACCCCGGTGCGGTCCAAGCGGTAGAGCGACCACCGAATGTGGTCGCAGCTCGCCCAGACTTCATCGATCGCGTCCGTCAGTTCACCCGCCCGTGAGCGCAAGTCCTCGACTTTCGGATTGACCACGGCGTCCCGGTCCCGGTGCGCTTGGCGGATGGCCACGCGGAGCGGTTCGGGGTTCGGGGTGGTGTTCTCGGTGTCCATCCGCTCCCGGCGCAGTCGCCGGATCTTGTCCTGGATGTCCGCGATCTGCTTGTGCATTTCGTCGAGAGTTGCTGGTGCGTCGGCCATCAGTTCGACCTCCGTCCGCCACGCAGTGACAGGTCGTCGCCAAACGTGATTGTGGAAGCGCCAAAGCGGTAGCGAATCATGTCGTGCACCATATCGACTCGCACCGACGCGAATGCCGCTGGCCACGTTGACCTGTCGAGTGCGTCCGGCACGGTACAACTAACCGATGAGACCTCTGGTCGTTCGACACCGCATTCTGATCGTCGTCGCTGTCGTGATCGTCGCGATAGGCGGACTGTGGTGGACGAAGACGATTGCCTTCACCCGCTCATCACCGGTCGCGTTCACGGCCGAAACCTTCGTCTACGTTCCGCGCGGCGATCCTTCTGACATCACTCCCACAGTGATCGCGGCCTTCCCGTTCTCGAACGACGAGATCGTGAGGCTTGTCGCCGAGCGGATCGTAAACACATACGGCGGCAACAGATCCGAATACGCGTCGAGTCTGACCATCAAGGACACAACGGCTGTCGCGGGGAAGGTGGTGTACGCCCGCGGCCGGACGCCACTCTCGACTCAACGGATCGCGAACTACGGCGCCGAGGCCCTCTGCGATTTAGTCAACGCAGCAGTCTTCGCGCACACCGGCCAGGCGCGTGTCGCGTTCATGGTGTTCACCGACTAACTTCTCTGTCCGCCCTTCACACCGTCACATCCATGTATTCCGAGGGGCAGGACGTTCCCCGCCGGGCCGACGCCGTAAGCGCTTCCCCGCCAAAAGTATTAGCCCTAAAGGACTACTCGGATTGACCGGACCGTACGGACTCTCACCCGCACACAGGCCACGCCTGTCAATGCGGCCCCATCACTGCACAGTCCCCGCTACCGCCCGCGGTCCCGGGGCGGTAGCGGAAGCTCGGCCCGAGAGCCCCGTGATGAATACTGGGACGCACGCGCGTCGCCGACGGCTGTAGGAACGAAGGAGCAGTCCGTGACACGCCCGCAACGCCTGATCGTCCTCGTAACAGTGTTCGTGCTCGCAGTATTCGGCGGGTTGTGGTGGACGAAGACGATCGCGTTCACCCGCACGGCTCTCGTCGAGTTCAGTGTTACACCGACGCAACCCGATGCCGGAACCACGAGTTACGTCTTCGTCGGGATCCAGACAACCCCCGAGGACCTCGCCAAGACCGCTGAACTCCTCGCACACACACGCGGCGGCGCGGCAGCAGACTACGAATCCGATCTGACCATTACTGGGGCCTCCGACATCGCCGGGATCGCGGTGACTGCTCGCGCACGAACACCCGGCGCTGCAACGGCACTCGCGAACGACGCCGCGCGTGCGCTCAGTTCGTATCTCAACGACATGCCCACAACGACCACCAACAAGATCACCTACCGGGTCAGCTCTTTGGCTCAATAGCGAGCCCACCACGCCACATCCTGCTCGATCGGCGGCGACAACGCGAACAACGTTCATGCGGCACTCCGCCGCGTACCCAAGGACCATCGCCCACGGCTCAGGGTTGTACCGGTTTCGGCCAGGCCGTCGCATCTTTGCCGGTCACCTTCGGGTGAGCGATGACGGCGGCAATGAACGCCGGAATCGACATGCCCAATCCGTGCGAAAGTGTCGCTGCCGTCGTTCTGCCTTCGAGCCAGATACTCGGATCATCTTCGAGGGAATAGTGAAATTCCGTATTGGACCGATTCAGCGGTTGGGCAACGACACCAGGTCCGGTCGTGCCATTCCACATCCACGCCACGCTGACGGTGCCTTCCGACGGTTCGAGGCCGGCGATGATCCTCGTCAGGGTCGATTTGCCGGAGCCGTTGTGACCGACGATCGCGACGAACTCACCGTGTTCGATGTGTAGGTCGACTCCGGTCAATGCAGCTGTGGCGCTTCCCGGGTACCGATAACCGACCGAGGCGAGGGTGACCGGCAACGGCCCGATCTCGTCGTCGTCGGTGCTCGAGACAAGAGCTTCGGGGGTGGGGATGGTGGAGAGACGGTCGAGGATGGCGGTGAGGATCAGCCAGGCGAACAGTGTTCCGGTGACGATCCCGAACGCGATGGAACCGCCGACCCACCACCACCAGTTGTCGAGCACCGCGGTGGAGCTGCTGCGGAGCACATCGGCGGCACCCTGCAAGGCCGACGTGCGCTCGAGCAACCTGGACACGCCCTCGAGGGTGTTGCGAAGGGTGTCGAGGAACAACGTTCGCAGCGGAACGAGGATCAGCAAGAGCAACACCGTCAGGGCTCCCAGTGCGGGCCCGACGACCATCGAGGTGACCAGCACACCGAACAGGCCTTGCTTCTTGCGCTTCGCTCGCCCGACCAGGCCGCCCAACAGCGCCGCGCTCGCCACGGTGAGTGCCGTCTGTGTACCGGCAGCGACGAATCCGACGAGGGTGCCTGCTACCGCAGCGGTCAGAAGCGCACGGGTCCGATACCGAAGTGCGACCACCGACATCGGAACGGCCGCGACGACTTGAAGAATCGCTGCCATCGGCACGAGCACACCGATCACCGTCAATGCGACTGTGAAGCTGCTCATGACCGCGGCGGTCGCCAATTCCTGAGGACCGAGGGGCCCTGACTTCGGAGTGCGAGAAGAACTGACGGTCACCGCTCCAGTGTGCCAGCTCGACCGAGACACACTGTTCGACGTGACTTCCGTGGTTCGGGCCGGCCGGTCTTTGCGCAGTTGCTGCGGTGGTGAGCGTGAGAACAGAAAAGCGCGGAAAGCCCTCGTAAAAAGGGCTTTCCGCGCTCAGGCCGAGATCAGCGGCTGCGCTGGCTCGTAGCCGGTCCTGCTGCACGACGGCTGTGGCCGCCGCCACCGCTACGCGGCTGTCCACCGGAACGGGGCTGTCCGCCACCGCTGCGCGGCTGACCACCACTGCGCGGCTGACCACCCGAACGGGCCGGGCCGCCGCGGCGAGCGTTGCTGTTGCGCGGGGCTCCGGTGCGGGCGGGTGCCTGCTCGACTCGCGGTGCAGGCTCGACGTAGCGGGCCTGCTCGCCGACGAGGTTCGCCACTGCGGGCGAATCGGCGGTGACGCGGATCGGGGTGACCTTGATATCGGCCTTGCGCAGCAGCACTGCGGTGTCCTTGCGCTGCTCGGGCAGGACGACGGTCACGACGTCGCCAGCGCTGCCGGCGCGCGCCGTGCGGCCGGAGCGGTGCAAGTACGCCTTGTGCTCGGCCGGGGGATCGACGTGGACGACGAGCTGAACGTCGTCGACGTGGACGCCGCGGGCCGCGACGTCGGTGGCGACGAGAACGCGAGCCTGGCCGGAGGAGAAGGCTGCGAGGTTGCGGTCACGTGCGGCCTGCGAGAGGTTGCCGTGCAGGTCGACGGACGGGATTCCGGCGTCGGTGAGCTGCTTGGCCAGCTTGCGGGCCTGGTGCTTGGTGCGCATGAACAGGATGCGTCGTCCGGTGCCCGAGGCGAGCTGATGGACTAGCTTCTTCTTGGCTTCGACGCCGTCGACCTCGAAGACGCTGTGCGTCATGGCCTCGACGTGGGAGGTGGCCTCGTCGACGGAGTGCGTGATCTGGTTGTGTAGGAAGCGCTTGACCAGCTTGTCGACGCCGTTGTCCAGTGTCGCCGAGAACAGCATGCGCTGACCCTTGTCCGGGGTGGCGGCGAGGATGCGGGTGACGACAGGCAGGAAGCCCAGATCGGCCATGTGATCGGCCTCGTCGAGGACGGTGATCTGAACGCCGTCGAGCGTGAGGTGGCGCTGCTTCATCAGGTCTTCGAGGCGACCGGGGCAGGCGACGACGATGTCGACTCCACCCTTGAGCGCGGAGACCTGGCGAACCTGCGACACACCACCGAAGATCGTGGTGACCTTCAGCGAGTACGCGGCGGCGAGGGGCTCGATTGCGACGGCGATCTGGGTGGCGAGCTCACGCGTCGGAGCGAGAATCAGGCCACGCGGGCGGCCGGGCTTGCGATTGCCGGGAAGCTGGCCTGCGAGCCGAGCGACCATCGGGATCGCGAAGGCGAGTGTCTTTCCGCTGCCGGTCTTTCCGCGTCCGAGCACGTCGCGTCCCTGCAGTGTGTCGGGGAGCGTATCGGCCTGGATGGGGAAGGCTTCGGTCTTGCCCTGGCTCGCGAGTACATCCGCGATGGCCTGGGGTACACCGAGTGCAGCAAATGTTTGTGGGGTCGTCATAGTGATGAAAAGTGCCTTTCGGGCAGGGTGTTGCACCTGCGGGCCTTGGGCCGAGATGCAAGGTGGCGAGACTGCCGGTGGGCAGTTTCGATCGCCGTAAGAGAAGCCTGTGCGGGGTGCACATGGTGATTCGGGAGCATTCCACGACGTCTGACGTGCAGCTACGCGCGTCGTCACCGAGTGTAACCGAGTTGTGGCTCGGTCTCTTCCCGTGCATGTTCGTCACGCGGCGCCGTCGTCGAAGAGACCCGTGATCATCACGTTCTCGATTCGCGAGTTGTAGAGCTCGACCACCGGCATGGGCGGGGCACTCGAGTCATAGGTGTGGCCGGTGGGTGAGATGAGCCTGTACCGATGTCGCGCGTTGCGTTTGTCTCGCCGCGCTTCGGCCGTCCAGCCTTCCCCTTCTTTCGCGTAATTGCATGCGGCACAAAGGCCTGCGCCGTTTTCGGCGCTGGTTTTACCACCCGCGGAGTGTGGCCGGATGTGATCGTGGTGTCGGATCGGCGCGTCGCACCACGGGGTGCGGCAGGTGCGATCTCGGAGGTCGATGAGGCGTCCCAACGCGGTGGGAAAACCTCGCGACGTGGACTCCACTGCCGTCAGCGCTCCGGATTTCGGATGGGCATAGAGGCGACGTAATGCGACGTGCGTCTCATTGCCTTGTGCGTCGTCGAGCGCGTCTCGAATCAGTTGCCGTGCGACATCGGACGGGATTTCGCCGTAGCCGTGCAGATATGCGGACGTGTCACCGCCGGCGAGCAGCGTCGAATCGGAGATGACGATGTCGACGGTCACTGGCGGGCCTTGGGCTGCTGACGCGCCGGTGACCCGCTCGAACACGAGGTCGGCCATGATCTGGTCGCGCGTGCGTGTGTCGCCGCCCGAGTTGATGATGGTGTCGGCATCTCGTCGCAGCGTGGCCCACATGCAGACGGACTTCTCCATCGATGTGAGGACGGTGAAGAAACCCATGGATTCGGGTGCGGGGCGGGTGCTGGTGCGCCGAGCTGCGTATGCCTTCGCACGCCGCTTCACCTGGGAGGCGGCGTCGAGTTCGTTGGCAAGTGCGCGAGCGCGACCCTCGATGGTGCGGTCGCCGGCACCGGCCAATGTCGCGGGGTCTGCGCACAATCGTTCGTCGATGGTGCGGCGATCGTCGACGGTGAGGCACGCCGTCTCGCGAGCAAGAATCATGACCCGCCACTCGTTGAGTTCGCCGGCTTTCAGGCGCGCGAGAGTGTGCGGCATTTCGTGCACCAGCGCGCGTGCGAGTCCGAGGTGAGTGCCGCCACGGTTCGGCGATTCGCGTCGGGCCAAGCCGATCTGTGACGCAATCCCGCTGCGCCACTGAGCTTTCGGTTTGCCGAGCTCTTTGCGTTCGTTGCTGATGGCTGTTGCGACGGCATCGGTCACCACGGCTTGCGTTGCCACGCTGACGCACTTGACCGTCTCGAGAGCGGAGATCAAATCGATGCCTGCTGCTGCGTCGACAACGACATCGGACGCCTGAAGACGTGCGACGAAACGCAACACCTCATCAGGTGTCAGCGGCAAATTTTTCAAAGCTGTAACCACGAGTTCCTCCCCAGTACTCGAATGCATGTTCGATAGTACGGGTGAATTCGATGGTACGCAAGACCTGCTTCGGACGTCAGGTGAGCACTACTGCGATGGCGATGGAGCTGACAACGGCGTTGTTGAATGCGTGCAAAATCAGCGGAGCCCAGAGCGATCGATACCAGAGACGGAGTGCAACAAGGCCGGTGCCCAGGAAGAGGATGTACAGCATCGCCGGCGGTGCAATGTGGCACAGTGCGAAGACGATGGTGACAAGCGCAGCACTGACCGCTGTCGGCATCTTGGACCTGAGCCAATCGAGCAGGATCCTGCGAAACACTATTTCCTCTATCAAGGGAACAACGCCCGCGATCAGCACGAGTATCGCGGCGATCGAGGCCGGTCCGATTTCTACGGCGTCCTTCACTATCGCGTTCTGATTGCCGTCCGGTGCGACGTCGAGGAGTGCGCCAATTCCGGCCGTGGCCAGCACGGCGAGGAGCATCAGGAGCGGAACCTGCCACAGGAGATGGAGGAGGCTGTGCGCGGGGGATCGAAAACCCAAGTCCGACAGCGACCATCGACGTCGACGGATCAACGCGAAATAGAGGCCGGCGCATCCGATGATGCCGGCCAGAACCATGGCGAGCAAAGCTGCCTCGGCGACCCCGCCGATCATGAACCCCGCCACGGCCCCGATCAGTCCGCCGATCGTCGTTCCCCCGAACCCGCTGACGAAGGCCAACGCGACGTCGCCCACGGTGGGTGTAGGCAGTGGCGAGCCGGTGAATTGCGGGAAACTCTTGTGGTTCAGGTGGACGAGTGGCGCATGCTCGTCAGGGGAGTGGTCCACACCTGCACTATTTCGCCATACGCTCGCCTCCGCAAGTGCCGCACCCGGGCATCATGGCAGTCTTGCAGCGCTCTGTGGTGCCCTCGGCAGGATTCGAACCTGCGACCTACCCTTTAGGAGAGGGTTGCTCTATCCCCTGAGCTACGAAGGCTGGTAACTGTCCGTTGATCGTAAACTGCTGCAGCGCAACATTTTTCGATTTTCGGAACAATCGGTTGCGGATAGGTTTGCTGCCAGAGTGCACAGCCGACCCACATCGCGCTCGCTAGTCTAGCGGCCCACCCCGCGGATCGGGAAGCAGGTTCTGGATCGACGCCACTCGACCGGTCAGTGACGCAATCAGCTTCAATGCGGTGCGGTGCTGGTGAGCGGTGTAATCGGCAATCGCTTCGACGCCGACGAAGCACTCAATATCGCGGGCGGAAGCGTCGAACGTCGTCGCCAAAATTCCCGCCGACGCGAACACGCCCACGATGATGAGCTGGTCACGGCCGCGTCGGCGCAATTCGACCTCCAGATCGGTGGCGTAGAAGGCGCTGTAACTTCGCTTTGCGATCGGAGCGAAGTCCGGCTCGGTGATCGCTACCTCCTCGGCGTTTGGGCCCAACCCCCACATCGGTCCCAGCAGTCCCCGCTGGGCGACGTCACTCGCCGCTCGTGGAGCACTGGCCAGAATGGGTACCCCACTCGACCGCGCCCACGCGACCACCTCCGATGCCGCCGCAAACACTTTCGAGCGGACAGAGTCGTCGAGCACGTTGAGGTAGTACGGCTGCATGTCGTGGACCAGGAGGGCGGCTCGCTGAGGAACCAACTCCCACTCCGGGCCGCCCGAGCAGTCGAGCAGAGCGTCGGCGTCGTAGTCCTCTGCTGCGACGCTGAATGTGGCCATCCGACAACCCTTCCCTCCCGCAAACGCGCGCGCATTCGCTAGGCGCGCGCAGTCCTGCTATACGTCCGCTGACCATTCCGCTCGCACCTGGCAAACGCGCGCGCGTTTGCGAAATCCAGAGGCCCCGCGAATCCTGCCGACCCGCCGAATCCAGAGGCCCCGCCCACAACCTAGTCCGCCGCAATGGCCTCCACGATGTTCAGTCGCGAGGCGTGCACGGCGGGTGGAGCCGAGCCCAGCAGCGACAGGCCCAGGGCGACGAGGCCGTACAGCAGCACCGACCAACCGGCGGTGTAGGCAACCGGGATTCCGATGCTGGCGCCGAGGATCAAGGTGCTCAGATACTGCAGACCCGCGCCGATGATCAGGCCGAGCACGCCGCCCACGATGCCGACCGACAGTGCCTCCGCCAACACCATTCGTGCCAGGGTTCCCCGTCCACCGCCCATGGCTCGCAGTACGCCGAGTTCGCGTCGACGCTCCAGGACCGACAGCGTCAACGTGTTGAGCAACGCGACCGCGGCGACGAGCGCGACGATCCACTGCAACGCGATGGCCAGTGCGCCGGACTGTCTGATGGCAGCGCTGGTGCCCTCGAGTGCGGCAGCGCCGGTGTACACGAAGACCTCGGGCGGCAGTGTCGAACGCAACGAATCCTCAACGGCCGCAACGTCTCCGTCGACGCCGATCTCCAGGTAGGTCGCGCCGGGTCGGTCGTACCAACGCTGCATCGAGTCCAGCGAGATTGCCATCGTGCCGCCCGCGGCATTGATGTACTGGACCAGATCCAGCACTCGCACGTTCTTCACGCCCGTCGGCGTCGGCAGATCGATGTAGTCGCCCACCGATACACCCAACGTCCTGCCGAACCCCTGGGACAGCACCACACCGTCACCTGCGAGCACCTGGGACCGCACGGTGTCGGTGAGCGATGCGAGCGTCACCGCATTGCTGCCGTCGGCGACGCCCTGGATGGATACCGTCTCGCCGTCGATCGTTGCGTATGCCCACTGCCCCTCGACGACGCGAGCGACACCGGGCGTCGAACGGACGGCGTCTGCCACCTCCGTAGGAACGATGGGGCCCGACGGTATGGCGTCGGGCGAGGACATCGACACGTACAGGTCGGTGTTCGCCAACGACGACAGCGATTCGGCCGCCGAGTCGGTCATGTTGGCCAACGAACCCGACACTCCGACACTGACTCCCACCGCAATCACGATCGTCATGACCGTTGCCCAGATCCGTCGCGGGGCACGTTCGATGGTGGCGGTGGCCAGCCGGCCGGCACCACCCCAGCGGCGAGGGACGGCCGCCGTGGCCGACACGATCGGTCCCGTCCCCCCGACGCACAGCGCAACGACGCCGAACATGAACAGCGCTCCGGCACCGAGGGTCAGTTGGCCGTCGACGTTGACGGCGAACACGAACGATCCGGCAATGGCGACGAGGCCGAACGCGGTGGCTGCAGCGACGAATCGACGACGTGGTCCACCTGCCGTTTCTCCGCCGCCGACGGCGAGTGCCTCGATCGGCGAGATGCGATACACCTGTACCGCAGCGACGGCCGAGGCTCCGACGCAGGCCAGTACACACGCTGCGATCGCCACGGGAATGGCAAAACCTGGCAACACGTACTCGATTCGAGCGTCGAATGCCTGCGACAGGAACGGCGGAAGGCTCTCGATGGCGATGCGGCCCATCGCGATTCCGAGTGGAACACCGACGGCACCGCCGACCAGTCCGACCAGGACGGACTCGAACAGCAGGTCGCGGACGATATCCGCGCGGCGTCCACCGACGGCGCGAAGGAGAGAAATGGTGGGTCGACGCTTCGCGATGGCCATGTTCATGACGTTGAAGACGAGGAAGGCCGCGACGACGAATGCGATGAGCGAGACCATCAGCGTGGCATTGCGCGTCAGACTCATCGCCTGGTTCGCGCGGTCGGCCCGGTAGTCGGGGCTCATCACCGACACTCGGCCGGCGAGTGCGGCGTCGAGGTCGGACCGCAGTGTGTCGCCGTTGCCCAGGACGAAGATCGAATCGAGCTGATCGGGGCGATCGGTGAGTGCCTGCGCAGCGGGAAGGAGCGCAACCGCGAACATGCCCCCACCGATGCGTTGCGTGCCGGGGCCGTCGATCACGCCGACCACCGCCGTCGGAACGTCGTCGATCGTGACGGTGTCTCCCTGATTCAGACCCGTTGCGGCTCCGACCAATACACCGGAAGGATCGGACAACAGTCCCGCCGCGTTGCCGACCGCGCCCTGCAGATCCGACTGCAGTGCCGTGATGGACGAGTCGACACCGAGGACCGTCAGATCTCCGACGTCGGATCGAACGGTGCTGCGCAGCAGGGGAACCGCCGTGTCGACACCGGGAACGGAGCGCACCACGTCGAGTTCGCTCTGGTCGAAGCCGGAGTCGGTGACACCGACGACTTCGTAACTCGCGTTTCCTGCGATCGTCACCGCGAGACGTTCGACGGATCCGGTCAACGACCCGTAGGTGCCGAGGACGGCGATGAGCAGCCCGGCGGCGACGGCCACGACACCCGCGGACACGAGCGAACGCACCCAGTGCATGCGGAGGTCGCGAAGGCTGATGACTCGAAATCTGCTGAGAGCGGTACCGATCACCGATCGAGACCGGCCGTCGGTGTGTCGGTCTCGACGCGACCGTCGATCATGCTGACGATGCGGTCGGTGGAGCGCGCCGCCTCGAGGTCATGGGTCGCCATCACCACTGCTCGACGCCCCTCGCTGGCGTGTGCCACGTCCGCCAGTATTTCGAGGATGTTGTGGGAGGTCTTCGAGTCGAGATTGCCGGTGGGTTCGTCGGCGATCAACAGTGCCGGATTCATCATCAGTGCTCGGGCGATCGCAATGCGTTGGATCTGACCACCGGACAGCTGCGCCGGCCGGTGCTCGGAGCGTTGCGAGAGCCCGACCATCTCGAGCAGTCGCATCGCGTCGGCCTTGGCCTTCTTGATGGGAGTGCCGTCCAACAACTTGGGGACGGCGACGTTCTCCCACGCCGACATCGTCGGCAACAGATTGAAGAACTGGAAGACGAAGCCCACCTGGTGGCGTCGGAAATCGGATTGGGCGTTGTCGTCGAGGGTGGTGACTTCGACATCGTTGAACCTGATGGAACCCGACGTCGGTGTGTCGAGTGCGCCCAGCATGTGCAGCAGCGTCGACTTGCCGGCACCGGACGGTGCGACGAGGGAGACGAACTGGCCGCCCTCGATCGTGAGATCGATGCCGTCCAACGCCCGCACCGGTTGCTCTCCGGTGGGGTACTCCTTGACCACCCCGGACAACTCCAGCATCAACTTCGCCACGGACGAATCCCCTTGCTTCTCGAATGTATCTTCGACGCTACCTGCCGTCGGATCGAGAAACCGTTCGGAACTCTCAGATCAAGCTGCGCCGCGCGAGGATTCGAGTCGGCGGGCCACCAGCGCGGCCTGCAGGTGTCGGATTCCGGACGGACGTGTGGGGTCGAAGCCCGTGAGCTGTGCGATCCGCTTGAGGCGGTAGTCGACGGTGTTGGTGTGCAGATGGAGCTGACGAGCAGACCGCTGACGGTTCAGATCGTGCGAGATATGGATCTCCAGGGTTTCGAGCAGCTCGGGTGACGAATCGAGCGGCTCGAGTATCTGAGTCAGGTGGCGTCGGCCGGGGCCCGGACGCGTCAGCTGGTACTCCAGCACGAGATCGTCCATGCGGTACAGGCCGGACGGGCGGTGCAGTTGATGGGCCAGAGACAGCAGTTCGTGGACCTGATCGGCTGCGGTGGGGATGTCCGCAGTGGCGGCCTGCTCGGCCGTGACGGTGACGGGCACCTCGGCGGCGGTACCGATGCGATGCACCAGAGCCTCGACCCACTCGTCGTCGTGGACACCGGGAATCAGGACGGTGCCACCCTCGGTGCTCAGCAAGGACAGGGGAGTGCGGCCGCAGATCGTGGCCAGCTCGGCCTGGACACGACGCAGCTTTCTGCGAGCGGCGACCGTCTTCTGGATGTTGGGGTCGTTCTCGTCCGGGTGCGGCGGCACCGAGATGGCGAGCACGAGGTAGCTGTCGGCGAGTTCGATGCCGGACTGACGTGCCATCGACACCGCGTTGTGGCCGCTGAGAAGTGAGGTGACCAGAGTGTGCGCTGCAGTGTGGTGTTCGCTGGCCACGGCCTGCAGTTCTTCCACATAGCTCTTGCTGGCGGCGATGGATACCTTCTCCGACAGCAGCACGAACATGCGCGCGGCCTCGATCAGCTGCGCTGCATCGCCCTCACCCGCTCGCTTCGACACGAGATTCCAGCCGATCTGGATGCCCTCGTGGTAGACGCTGAGCACCGATTCGAGCGGAACTCCTTCGCGAGCCCACTGGCTGGCCTTGGCGCGAAGCTCGGCCAGGTCGGATTCCGCCGGGGCGCGGCGCTCGTCGAGCATCTGGACCGCGATGCTGATGCATTTGACGGTGAATTCGGTGACGTCGCCGTGGAGCTGTTCGCCTGGCAACGACCCGCAGGGAGTGTTGGCTGCGAAGTGTCCTACCAGGAGCCGCGCCACCGCGCGGAAATCGCGAAGAGGAGCCGACGCAGGCTGACCCGCGACCATGATTCCGAGGCTAGTCGAGTTGTGAACGGTCACAGATCAACCCTTCGTGTTGGTTCTTCAGGTCATACGGACTGCAAACTTACTGGCGCGTATCAACGCGCTTCGATGGCTCAATGTAAACAATCGAACCTGAAACCGCGTCGTTTTCGTACTTCAAGTTTGTTTCCTGGCCTCTAACAGGATCGATCATAGGTTGTTATCTACGTGTGATCCATGGTTTCGGCAAAACTCGTTGTGATCTATCTCGAGCGACCGACGTGGCCGGCTGCGACTTGCCCTAAACAATCGGGAAGCTGTTCACGGCGCACGCGGCGCACATCTACCTTGATCCCGTCGGGAGTGGGCAACGAAGGGACGAGCATGCACAGTGATATCGGTCAGTTCACTGTCCTCCGGGAGTTGCGCCCGACGATCGAGGAAAATCTCGCCCGTCACCGTGTCGAGTCGGTTCAGTGGGTACCGGCCGATTTCGTGCGTGCCGAGATGTACTGGGGATCGCGTCCCTCGCCGCTGACCGAAACTGCCAAAGCCGCGTTGGTGACCAATCTTCTGGTCGAGCAGAACATTCCGCTCTACCGCCGAGATGCAGGGGCAACCGAGATCGGTGCCTGGCCGTCCTGGCTCACCGACTGGAGCAGCGAACGACGTCGGCACTCGGTGGCCCTCACCGATTACCTGGTCGCCACCCGCAGCGTCGATCCGGTCGCCCTCGGACGAGCTCGAGCGCAATGTATGACGGTGGGGTTCGACGCCCCCATGAACGGTGCACACCTGCTTCGGTCACTGGTTCAGGTGGTCCTCGACGAGTCGGTCTCGACTATCAGTCATCGCAACACCGCGGACCAGTGCCATGATCCGGTGGCGGATCGTCTCCTCGGACGCATCGTCGCCGATCAGGAACTGCACGTCCGATTCTTCGCGAACTTGGTCTCGGCAGCGCTCACCGTGGCACCCGGCCTGACGGTCACCGCCATCACCGAGGTCGTCATGAATTTCCAGCTACCGGGTACCAACCTCCCCGGTTTCGCGCGCAGTGCGATGCTCATCGCGCGCGACGGCATCTACGACCTTGCGCGCCATCTCGACGAGGTACTGCGGCCCATGTTGGCCCAGTGGCGCATCTTCGAGCGGACAGATCTCGGTGCCGGGGCGCGTAGTCGCGATCAATTGGCGGACTACTTGGACCATCTCGATGCCCAGGCCGCCACCATCGAACGCAGCTCTGTGCGAACGCGGGAGTACGCAAACGCATTGCGCGCCAGCTGACACCACTTACCTCGACGGGGTGGATCGACTAACCTGAACTCCTACTCTTCTTCACGCTCCACACCTTGTGTTCGGGGCAACGACCGGAGGCCCCCATCGTGACAGGCTCTCGACCGATCATCGTCGGTATAGACGGATCCGCCGCGGCGGACAAGGCAGTGATCTGGGCGGCCTTGTGCGCGCATCGACGCGATCGGCGGTTGCACATCGTCACTGCCGTCGACATGCCGGGAGTTGTCGATCTGAGCGAATTCGCCGGAGAAGCAACGGAATTCGTTGCGACGGCCAAGTCCAGGTTGGTGGCGGCAGAGACCCTGGCCGCGCTGGTCGTCGACGATCCCGCGTTCGAGGTGACGTCGAGCGCCATCGAGGGCGGCGTCATGGACGTTCTCATCGGCGTCTCGGCGCAGGCCGAGATTCTGGTGATCGGCGCCAGTGAAACCGGCGCTGTCACATTGTCTTTGGCGGCCCACAGCGTCTCGCCGGTGGCAGTGGTGCGGGGCCGTGACATCGACGGTCGTCGGGTCGCCGAGGGCCCGGTCGTTGTCGGCATCGATGGATCGGACGTCAATCAGACTGCCGTCGAGTCGGCGTTCGTCGAAGCGTCGGCGCGCGATGCCGTATTGATCGCGGTACACGTGTGGTCCGATGTGGATCTGACGCAATCGTTCGGCCGCGCGCCCAAGGATTGGCACGCCATTGCCGACGGCGAAGAGGCACTGCTGGCAGAGAGCCTCGCCGGCTGGCAGGAGCGGTTCCCCGAGGTCGAGGTGCAGCGCATCGTGGCGCAGGACCGACCGGTACGGGTACTCAGTGGCCTGTCCGAAACCGCAGCACTGATAGTGGTGGGCAACCGGGGACGCGGCGGATTCGGTGGAATGCTGCTGGGGTCCACGAGTTTCGCTCTCGTCAACACCGCGGACTGCCCGGTGTTGGTAGTGCGAAAAGCACTCACATAGCGACGGTCAGCAAAAAGCTCACGTCTTCGAGGGCCTCGACGCTGTGGCGGGCGTCGGGGATGACGAGCAGATCGCCGGTCGAGCCCTTCCAGGATCGCTCGCCGCTGATCAGCTCGAGCTTTCCGCTCAGCACCAGCACCGTCGACTCGCCGGACAGGTCGTGTTCGGCCAACTTGTTACCGGCGGCCAACGCCACGACAGTCTGCCTCAGGTGGCGTCGGTGACCGCCGTACACCGTCTGCGAACTGCGGCCACTCGACGCACCGACGGCGAGCTTGAGTTGTTGGCGGGCAAGTGCGGTGAGTGACTTCTTGTCCATGATCGTCAGTATGACGCACGGTCTGCGGTCGCGACGGGGGAATCCTGAACGCGCTCAGGAAGGTTGGGTAGCCTGTCCGTACTCGACGTAGCGAAATCTAGTGTCGTTCACTCGGCTGTTCTGCCACTCGCCGGCCTTCGCGGTCCAGCCGTCCGGAATCTCGGGGGCGACGGTATCGCCGGAGATGTCGAGATCGACCTCGGTGACTTCGAGGTGCGTCGCGATACTCACTGCACTGCGATAGATTTCGCCGCCACCGATGATCCAAACCGGGCTTCCGCTCGCCAGGGCCACAGCGTCGGCGACACTCGGTGCGCTTTCGGCACCGTCGGCGGTCCACGACGCGTTACGGGTGACCACGATGTTGCGACGGCCCGGCAGCGGACGGAACTTCGCAGGCAACGAATCCCAGGTCCTGCGGCCCATGATCACCGGATGCTCGGCCGTCTTCGACTTGAAGTGCGCCATGTCCTCGGGGACATGCCAGGGGATGCCACCCCCGTCGCCGATGACCCCGGCCCGGCTCTGAGCCCAGATCAGACCGACGAATTGCGGTGCACTCACACCGCTACCGGTGCCTTGATCGCCGGGTGGTGCTGGTAGTCCACCATCTCGATGTCCTCGAAGGTGTAGTCGAAGATCGAATCCCGTTGCGCCAGTTTCAGAGTGGGGTACGGGTACGCCTCGCGCGAGAGCTGCTCGGTGACCTGATCGCGGTGGTTGTCGTAGATGTGGCAATCGCCGCCGGTCCACACGAATTCGCCCACTTCCAGACCCGTCTGGGCCGCCACCATGTGCGTGAGCAACGCATAGCTCGCGATGTTGAACGGCACACCGAGAAACATGTCCGCACTGCGCTGGTAGAGCTGGCACGAGAGCTTGCCGTCGGCCACGTAGAACTGGAAGAACGCGTGGCACGGCGGAAGCGCCATCCGCGGGATCTCACCGACGTTCCAGGCCGAGACGATCATCCGCCGCGAATCCGGATCGGTCTTCAAGGTCTCGATGACCTGGCTGATCTGGTCGATGTGCTCGCCCGACGGGGTGGGCCACGATCGCCACTGCACTCCGTAGACGGGGCCGAGCTCGCCGTCCGGAGCTGCCCACTCGTCCCAGATGCTCACGCCGTGCTCCTGCAGCCAGGTGGCGTTCGAATCCCCGCGCAGGAACCACAGCAACTCGTACACGATCGACTTCAGATGGACCTTCTTGGTGGTGACCAACGGGAAGCCCGCGGCCAGATCGAAGCGCATCTGATGCCCGAACACGCTGGTGGTGCCGGTTCCCGTGCGGTCGGACTTCGCCGTCCCGGTATCGAGGATGCGGCGCAGCAGATCTTCGTACGGAGTCGGAACCATCACGACGGTCATCGTAGCTGCATACTGGACACATGCCGGAATTACCCGAGGTGGAAGCCCTTGCCGGCTTTCTGCGCGAGCATGCCGTCGGTGCCGTGATCGGTCGAATCGACATCGCCGCGCTGAGCGTTCTCAAGACGTTCGATCCGCCGATCACCGAGCTGCAGGGCAAGGACGTCACCGATGCCGCCCGCTTCGGGAAGCATTTGGCACTCCGCGCCGGTGACCTCTGGCTGATCACCCATCTCTCTCGCGGAGGATGGCTGCGGTGGGTGGACAATCCCAGCGTCGCACCGCCGAAGCCGGGCAAAGGACCCTTGGCGCTGCGGATCCATTTCTTCACCCCGGAAGGAGCGACGCCCGCCATCGATCTCACCGAGGCGGGTACCAAGAAGCGGCTGGCGGTGTGGGTGGTGCGCGACCCGCAACAGGTCGCGAGCATCGCCAGGCTCGGGCCGGATGCGCTCACGGTCACCGAACTCGAATTCGCCGAGATCCTCGCCGGCACCACCGCGCGACTGAAGACCTCGTTGGTGGATCAGTCGCTGTTGGCCGGCATCGGAAACGCCTACTCGGACGAGATACTGCACGTCGCGAAGCTCTCGCCGTTCGCGTCGTCGAGCAAGCTCGATCCCGAATCAGTCGGCGCGCTCTATGCCGCGATGCGCTCGGTCCTGTCCGACGCGGTGGCGCGGTCGGCCGGGCAGGATGCGGCGCGTCTGAAGGGGGAGAAGCGATCGGGGATGCGAGTGCACGCCAGAACCGGACTTCCGTGCCCGGTGTGCGGCGACCCGGTGCGCGAGGTCGCCTACGTCGATCGCTCGTTTCAGTACTGCGCGACATGCCAGACGGCCGGCAAGATTCTCGCCGACCGTCGCATGTCGCGACTGCTCAAGTGACGGGTTCGAGCTTCTGGCTGTCGTAGCCCCGGTAGCCTTCCCATGCCTTGCGCCGGTCGCTCCGTGGGTCCTTCTGTACCCGGGTGCGGGTGTCGAAGATCAATGTCCGACGCGAATCCTCGTCGTACGCCGGCCACGTGTCCAACGGTTTTCCGTTGGTGGCGAACGCAATCCAGTTCGACTGCACCTGCTCGGTGACCTCGGCGAAGGCCTTACGTCCTCCGGCCAGAGTGAGCCCCTTGCCGAAGAGGGTCTCGTTGATGCCGAACACGGCGAACAGCTCGAAGCCGTGGGTGGCATCGAGGCCGAGCAGTTTCATCGATCGCGGGGCGAAGTCGAAGCGGTAGAAGTACGTCGGTGCGTGACGCGAATGTCCCTCGGCCACTTCCAGTGACGGCTTCCAGAAGGTGAAGTCGCCGCCGAAGTCGATGGCGGCACGCTCGTTCGGGTAGCCCCGGTAGCCCGAAGTGACCACCGCTTCGGCGTCGGGATCGGTGAGTGAGAACAGCTTGGTGATGCGCTCTGGATTGGTGGGCAACACGTGAAACTTCGGAAACAGCGTTCCCTCACGGGCATTGGTACCGATGATCAGCGGCACGCGGTGCGCGGTTCCGTTCGCATACGCCTCGACCGGGCTGATCGGTAGGAAGTCGCCGTCGATCACCGGGCCGAACGGGAGCAGGCCCGGAGTGCGGTGCCACGTGGTGAGACCCAGCTTGGTCCCCGCGCGTCCGAGCCGTAGTACCTCGGCGTTCTCGAGGGTCTCGGCAGCGTTCTCGACGGTGCCGCCGAGGTAGCCGACGTATTCCCGCGCCCATTGATCGGCGCGCTCCTTGGTGGCGGTCATGCCGGGAGCGGAACTCTCGGAAATGGCCTGAGCGAAAAGGCCTTTGGCCGAGGGAACCGTCATCAGGGTGGTGACGGCGTTGCCGCCGGCAGACTCACCGAAAACGGTGACGTTGCTCGGATCGCCGCCGAACTCGGCGATGTTGCGTTGCACCCATTCCAGAGCGGCTACCTGATCTCGCAAGCCGAGGTTGGAGTCGAACGGCCGCTCGGGAGTGGAGAACTGGGACATGTCGAGGTAGCCGAGAGCGCCGAGTCGGTAGTTGACCGAGACGTAGATGATGCCGTCGCCGTCCTTCAGCGAGCGGCGCACCAGGGAGCCGCCGCCGTACAGGGGAGTAGCGGACGTGCCGAGGGTGTACATCCCGCCATGGATGAACACCATGACCGGACGCGGGTTCGCGCTCGGTGCGCTGGGGGCGAGCACATTGAGCGTCAGGCAGTCCTCGCTGGACGGCTGGTACTTGCCGATCGCGAGCATCGTGCCTCGCTTGTGCTGAACGGAGGCATTGCCCCACTCGGTGGCGTCGCGCACGCCGTCCCACGGTTCGGTGGGTTGCGGCGCCCGGAAACGCAGTGGGCCGACGGGTGGGGCGGCGTAGGGAATGCCTCGCCAGGTGGTGAGGTCACCGACGGGCTTTCCCTCGATGATGCCGTCGGAGGTGGTCACGCGTGTCGTCACAGCCATGTCGCGAGTGTACAAGCACGCCGGTGAAGCCGTCAAGCAGTTGGGCCGCTATATGTGACCGGGCGGGCCCTGACCCGATCTGCAGCGCCGTCGAGAACGCCACCGAGCGGGTCGACGGCGCTGCCGTTTCGAATGAGGTCTTCGGACGGCCGGTAGATCTGCCGAATGATCAACGCGCACAACCCGATCACCGCGATATCGCGCACCACGACGGCTGCGGTGAACCATTGCTCGGGCACGCCCTTGTTCTCCACGCCCAAGTAGTAGTACATCCGCGGGAACCAGACGAACGCGTCGATCGTCATCCACGCCAACAGTATTCGGCGATGCGGTAACGCAAGCACGGCCAGTGGAACCAGCCACAGCGAATACTGCGGGCTCCATACCTTGTTGGTGAGCAGGAAGCCGGCGACCACCAGGAATATCAACTGCGCGAGCCGCGGCCGCACGGGGGCCGTCGTGCCGATGTAGGCGATCACCGCACACACGATGGCGAACAACACCAGCGTCACGGCATTGAGGATCAGGGGCTTGGCGCCTGCATAGAGCGGACCGTCGAAACCGGGCCAGCCGGTGAACGAGGTGACCACGTTGTACAGGGAATCGGGGTCGGCTCCGCGCTCGGAGTTGAGCCGGAAGAACTCGTACCACCCCGACGGATACAGCAGCGCCAGAGGAAGATTCACGGCCAGCCAGGCTCCGATGGCAGCGCTCGCGGTGAGGCCCCACTCCCGCATCCGGCCGGTCCGCCAGCACAACACCAGAAGCGGACCGAGGAACAGCAGGGGATAGAGCTTAGTGGCACCGCCGAGTCCGATCAGCACACCGGCGAGAACCGGCCTCTTCTTGGCCCATGCCAACAGACCGGTGAGCGCGAAAGCCGCGGCCAGAGCGTCGAAATTGGTGAAGCCGTGGACGATCACCAGCGGCGACGCGGCGACCAGGGCCGCGTCCCAGATCCGCCGTCCCGCAGCTATTGCCGTGGCCCACACGGTGACGAGCCAGGCGACGGCGAGACCCAGGGCAACCACGTTGAAATACACGACGACGGGCAGGGCCTGGGGAAGGAAACTCAGCGAGTTCCACATCTTCCCGACGACCATCGAGCCGTACTGGTACAGCCCCGCGAGCACCGGGTACTCCATGTATCGAACCTGGGTCGAGCCGTCGGCCTTGGTTTCTTCCCAGGACTTCTTGTACGGGAACGCGCCTTGGTCGAGTCGCTCGGCACCGTACAGCGGCACGGTGTCCGAATAGCACATGGCCACGTACTGCCGGCTGCCACTCCAATCCAGTCCCAGTTCACCGTTGGGACCGACCGGAGCCTGCTGAATGCACGCCGCCTTCGCGAACCAACCGAAGCACAGGAAGATCACCGCCAACAGCAGGATCACCCGCAGTGCGGTGAACCACCGTTGCCGTCCGATCACCGCGTGACGTCCGACCGGACCGCCGATGACCGAGGACAATTCCCCGGCCATCGGATCGGTCCGACTGGGTAGATCTCGGTCATTCTCGCTCGCCGCGTCGAGGCGACCGGGGCTCGCCAATGCTCGACCCTTGCGGTCGGGTTCGGTCGTCACCGGTGGAGTCGCTACTGCCCGGGAGTAGCCGGTTCGGGCGCGGCCGGTGCCGGCTGAGCCGGTGCCAACCCGGGAAGCGGAATCGTCACTCCGGGCAGAATTTCAACCTGCCGTGGCGTGATGACGACGGGCGGGGAGATCTCCGTCGGAATCGGCAGGGTCACCTGCGGCGGAGCAGTCGTCGGTGCGACCGTGGCCGTCGGTGCGGGCGCGGAGTACTGATATGTTGTATCCCACTGCCATAGCCGTGTACCGAACCTCGGTGCGGAATAGCTCAACGAACGCGGTCATCACGGCACCGGAGTAGATGGCAAGCAGCGCGGCTGGGATAAGTTGCCCGATATAGATCAGTGCGGTTGACCCCTGAGTAATCAGATACATGGCGGGAAAACTGAGCAGTACGAAGCCGATGCAGGATCCGAGCAAGAGTGGCTTGCGCCCGACGCGGTCAGAGAGGCCGCCAAAGATTGGGGTGAGCGCTGCGAACGCGACAATTGCCGTGACGTTAGACCAGCGCGCAGTGTTCGGATCGACGTGGATTACCGCAATCAAGTAAGACGGCATGTACATGAGGAAGATGTAGTAACCGACTGATCCAATTGTCGCGACCCCGATGGTCACGACTATCTCTCTCCAGAATTTTTTGATGCTAACCATCAATGGGTTGTGCACAACTGCATCACTCTTTTCGAGTGCCTCAAACGTGGGGGTCTCCTCGACTCCGAGGCGCAGCCACAGGGCTCCGAGAGTTGTGAATATGGCGAGAAGGAAGGGGATCCTCCATGCCCAAACGAAAATTTCTTCCTGAGTGAATACGGCTGACAGGACACCAATCGCTCCCGAGCTAAGCAATAGACCTCCAGCTGTACTTACCTGCTGCCAGCTTCCGTAGAGGCCGCGGTGCGCGGGCGGGGCCGACTCAACCATAAAGATGGCCGAGCCAGATGATTCGCCTCCAGCTGCGATGCCCTGGAGCAGGCGGAGAATTGTAAGTAGGATAGGCGCAGAAATTCCGATGGAGGCCTGGGTTGGCAGCACACCAATAAGTACCGTGCAAATACCGATGAGCAGGACTGAAGTAACGAGAGCCAAGCGCCGGCCGTAACGGTCTCCAATGTGGCCAAACAGCACGGCGCCCAGTGGCTTCGTGAGGTAGCCGGAGGCGAAGACGGCAAAGGTTAAGATCAACGCGCCGGTTCCGTTGTCAGAAAAGAAGAGCTTGGCGAGGATAACCGCCGAATAGCCATAAATCCCGATGTCATAACCCTCCAAGACATTACCGGCTGCGGCGGCGATGGCGGCACGGCGAGAGTGGGTACGTACCGACTCAGACTCGAATTTGGACAGTGTTTGTTTCATTGGTCAGTCTTCCTTCTCTAATAGGCGGAGGGTGAGAATGTCGAACTTCTCCATGTGTCTAATTCGCGATCACTGATGCATCCGACCACTTGAAGCGAAGTTGTGTCGAACACGCGACGGCATGTCGCGTCGCAGAAGCTTTTTGTCTCGCTCGAGAGCATTTTCACGTCGAAGGTCAATCTCTCTTCCTGGGGGAGATTGACCTGGCGCTGCATTCCAGTTGGAGCATGATGGCCTGTGGGCCACTGCCCTCTGTTAGGCAGAGAGTGACTCTGATGGGTGCTATCCACTCGCTCGTCGTTCGTCAATGGTTCCGCTCAATCCGGGCTTCGCAGCTCGTGGCGGTCGCCCGCCTACTCGATCGCGTTGACGCTGGCCAGGCGGCCCAGTGGAGCCGTGGAGAGCCAATGTCGAGTAGGCGCACGGATGTTGGTATGGCGCCTGGCAGCCAGCCGGTTGTGGTTGCTGTTGTATCGGCGTGTATTCACGTCAACCAAGGCGTACCAATCGGGATGGGCTCGGCGGGCCCCATCAGCAGCTGGCGCACAACGAGCGTCAACCGACGACCGGGATGTCGACGGCGATCGCGGGCGTTCAACTTGTCACCGGCGTTGAATCACGGATCCCTCTTGACAGAAGGCTTCTCTGTGTGACAGAAATGGCAGATACTCGCCCCATAGGCGAGCCAGTTGCTTTGATCAGGAGGCTTGAGTTGAACACAGACCTGTCCGTGAACTACATATCCGTCGGCGGAATCAGGACGCGCTATATCGATCAGGGCGAGGGTCCGGTCATCCTCCTGATCCACGGTGGCCACTCGGGTATGAGCATGCCGGTCGGCGGGGATGGTTGGGCTCCCGTCATCGCTCCTCTGGTCGACAAGGGCTTCCGCGTCGTGACCTTCGACAAGCTGGGGCAGGGAGAGACTGACCTCGCGCCGACGCATGCCGAGTGGACGTTCGATGCGGTGGTCAAGCACGCCAGGGGCTTCATCGACGCTCTGGGACTCGAGGACATGATTCTGGTCGGGCACTCGCGCGGTGGCCTGCTGGCGAGCAAGCTCGCTCTTGACATGCCGGAGTCGACCAAAGGTCTCTTCATCGTGTCGAGCGCGACGCTCGCTGGCACCGACGCTAAGTTCCGCGACGTTGAGTTCTACGACGCGATCACGCGTTCGCTTCCGGCGGACGCGTCTCCGGAGGAGATCTGCGGAGCCTACTTCCGTGCGCTGTACGTGACCCCGGTGCCGCAGGAACAAATCAATGCGGCCGCCGCTAAGTACGTCAAGGAGAACCACCAGAACGCCCTCAAGACCTACCCGATGGTTGAGAAGAAATACTGGGAGCCGAGTCTTCAGGCGGCGAAGGACGACATCCGCGCTCGCCTCTTCGCCGGCGAGGTCAATATTCCCGTCGAAGTCGTCTGGGGCCGCGACGATCGCTCGGCGCCGGTTGACCTGGGCATCGCCTTCTACCAGAAGCTCGCCCTCGTCTCGGAGACCACGAGCCTGCACATCCTGGGAACCGCGGGCCACGCCGTCTTCGCGGAGCGAACCGAGGACTTCGTTCGAATCCTGGCGGACTACGCAGGCCGTCGCAGCGCCAGCTATGCGACGCGTCGTTGATGGTGATCCTGGGGAACTATCCCGCTTGACGGGGTCTTCGAGTCCGTGCCGGATTG
The DNA here is from genome assembly GCF_057808915.1 of Rhodococcus sp. FG69. Lineage (NCBI taxonomy): Bacteria > Bacillati > Actinomycetota > Actinomycetes > Mycobacteriales > Nocardiaceae > Rhodococcus > Rhodococcus sp. FG69. The sequence goes on from NZ_JBMDIX010000011.1 coordinate 132,617, forward strand.
GCGCAGCGCGCCCAGATCGTGCTGCTGGCTTCGGCGTGCGAGTCGAACACCGCGATCGCGGACAAACTGGCCTGTATCTCTTGAAGTGGCCCCCCTGTTCGTGTCCGGTTTCCGGCGACCACGGTGGGCTCTGGGAGAGGGGCCGAAGACAGCGGCGGTTTTCGGCTGGGCGTGATGTGCCCGTGAAAGAGATCGCGGCGCCCGTGGCTCCGTCCTCCCCGGACGAACCCGGTTGAGGGAATTGTTGCCCGGGCTGGTGTGCCGGTTGCGCTCAGCGCGCCGGGCCGGCCCGGCGCAGGCGCCGGATGACGCACAAGCGCGGGATCCTTCGGCGGGCGACAGCCGCAGGGCGGCCCGCATTGGGGCATGGCGGTCCTCCCGCGGGGTGGATTCTACCCCTGATTCCGCTCCCCCTTCCACGGGCCACTGGCTGGCCCCGCCAGAGGGGGCGGAGGAAGAAGCGGTCCCCATCGTGGAAGCCCTCGGCTGCGGCCGGTTCTGGGTCTGAGATCGGTGCCGGGCGGGGCTCACACTGGCCGGGCCTTCAGATCGGACTTGGTCATGCGGAAGGACGCCTCAACCTGCCACAGGTCGTGATACGCGCCGATCACCGCTGCTGCGGACATCTTCTCGGCGCCGGTGACCTTCAGGAACCTCGCCTTCTTCAGCGGCGTGCTGCCCGGGCAGGGACTGGGGAATTAACGGTGTATCCGGCTCGACACGCCGGGGCGGCAAGCCTGGCGGGAAGGAGCCCGATATGGCCGCAACACTTGAGGCTGTGCCGAGTACGAAAACCGTTGACGAACTGACAGAGAAATCCGAGGCCGAGGCTGCCCGCGAGCTGGTCAGGATGGCGAGGGAGCAGGGGCTGTCCCTGGCCGGTCCTGACGGACTGCTCAAGCAGCTGACCAAGACCGTCATCGAAACCGCCCTGGACGAGGAACTGACCGAGCACCTCGGTTATGAACGGCACGACACGGCGGCGAAGGATACTGCCAACTCGCGCAACGGAACGCGGTCCCAGACCGTGCTGACGGAGACGACAGGCCCGGTGCAGATCGACGTTCCGCGGGACCGGGAGGGGTGCCGATAGGCCCTGCTGCGAAGGTCCCGTGCTGCGTTGGCGCCGAGGATCAGCCCCCGATATACGGGGCGGTTTCTAGTGAACGTTGCGAATTAGATGTGTTTGCATCCGGTGTCCTAATCGTTGCATGGCTGCCCGTGGCGAGCGGTCGTTGAGACATGCTCGGGGCCTGTCGTTGAGTCCGTCGCAGACGTCATCGAGCTGGTCTAACTCCACACGTTCAGGTCCGTGCCCTTTGGAAAGTACTGCCGGAGCAGTACGGGGTCGCTTTAAGGGCCCTTCGCAGTTAAGCATGGTTGATGTCTCGGCCGGGCAGGGGCACTGACGGTCGGTGTTGTTGAAACCAAAGACCGGGCCGTGGAGAACGCGGCCTTGAAAGCTGCCGTTTCGTATTTGGCTGCGTCGATCGGGAGGTGCGCCCGGGCTTGTAGAGCCGCAGACCGTCCGTGCCGCAGGCCCATTCCGGTGGCGGACGGTGTGAGGTGTGTCAAGGATGTGAGACAGTCGGGTAGTTTCTTTTCGGTCAGGCAGCAGCGGGAAGCGGCTGGTTTCTGGTTGTGAAGTTGGCCATTGCTGTCGCGGGCGGCAGACCCTCGTTGTTGGTGTGAGGGCGCCAGCGGTTGTAGAACACTTCGATGTAGCGCATGGTCGCCCGTCTGGCGTCCTGGCGGGTGGTGAAGCTGTGGTGATGGTAGAACTCGTTTTTCAGGGATGAGAACAGCGATTCTGCGACTGCATTGTCCCAGCACACCCCGGTGGCGCCCATGGATTGGCGGATCTTGTTTCCTGCGCACCAGGCGCCCATTTCCCGGGAGGTGTACTGCGTTCCGTGGTCGCTGTGAAAAATGGCGTTGGGGCTCAGGTGGCCGCTGTCCCTGGCCATCGTCAGGGCTCCGGTAACCAACGAGGCGCGCATGTGCTCAGCCATGGCCCAGCCGACGACCATGCGGGTGCACAGGTCAATGACAGTGGCCAAATACAGCCACCCTTCGCCGGTGCGCAGGTAGGTAATATCGCCCACCAGACGCGTTCCAGGGGCTTCTGCAGTGAAGTCCCGGCCGATGAGGTCCTCGAAGACTTTATCCGGATCCGAGGCGATCGTGGTGCGCTTGAACGCTCTCATCCGCTTTGCCGCCCACCCGTTTTCGGCCATGATCCCCGCGACAGTGCCCACCGAAACCTCGATGCCGGCGGCGGCAAGTTTCGCATGGACCATGCGGTGCCCGAAGATCCCGTCGGAGGAATCGAAGACGGTCTTCACCTGATCCGTCAGTTCCCGGCGGCGCAGCGCAGTCGGGGTGTCGCCGCCGTCCAGCCGCCGGTAATACGTCGCCCGTGGGAGACCAAGCTGGCGGCACATCCAGGCCACCGGGAAGTCGGCGTTCTTCTCCTGAACAACTCGGTACAAGTCCTCTACCGTTGTTCTTTGGCGAAGAACGCCGAAACTTTTTTCAGGAAATCGTTCTCCCTCTCCAGCTCACGCATCCGTGCTTCCAACGCCTTGTATTTCGCAGGATCCACCGGATCATCCGGTTTCCCCCCACCGCCTGGTTGCCCCTCACGGGACACCCGCACCCAGCGTTTCAACGCGGTGACGGAAATGCCGAGCTCCGGAGCGACAGAAGCCGGCGAACGGCCAGATGAAACCACGAGCTCAACGGCATCAGCCTTGAACTCATCGGAATAGGTAGGTCGAGCAGACATGAGCACAATCCTTTCAAACTGTGTCTCACATCAGTAGTACACCTCAGTGTGCCTGCGGCGCGGACGATCTGCGGCGGGACGAACCACCCGAGACTCCCCTTCCGTCGTACCGGAAGCACTCCGAAAAGACCAGGACTTTGAACAACCTGAAGGACAGACCCATGACCACAAACTCCTCAGATCTGGCCCTCACGGTCGCCGTCACCCACCGTGGCGCTGGAAAAGAAGCCTTCGCGCACCTAACGCGGGGTGAATCCCTGGCCATGATTCCGCCGTTGATCCTCGAACTTTCCGGCAGGATCAGCCGCCGGGCTGCGCTCCTAGAGGCGTCATCAATCGACGCGGCCCACAGTTCCGATGACCTGGCCGCCCTCGCCTGGATTCAGCAATCCCTGGAAGATGTTGAAGCCACCATCATGGGACTGTCGGAGGTAAACCGCCGCCGTTCTGCAGCGTTCCACGGTCCTGCCCCTTCTTCTGCCGGAAGCCTTGGTCCCCTAGGTTCCGCCGGGGCCGCCGGGATTTGGGCCCTGGCTTGATCATGCCGGCGGGCTGCCGCTCCTCCGTTCCGTCCCAGGGACATTTGGCGTGTCCCAAAGTACTGATCACCGCCCTCAGATTAAGGATTTGACCATGCACGCAGCACCCGGTTGTCTCGTCGTCGCCGTTCACACCCGAAAAGAACTGGACGCCGCCCTGGATGAAGCGGTGGATCTGCTGAAGCCGGCGGCGATGGCTGAACACGTCGGCATCTCGGTGGCCCGCCTCGCCCCGGGCCGCTATGAAGCGTGTCGACGGCCATCGTAAGCTCCCCACTGGCGGCCATTTATGGCGCATTTTGTGGCCATGGTTTCTCCCCGCGTACGGCCAGATAGTTCCCCACCTGCTGTGAGTCAGATTCGGTCCCGGCAACGCTGGGTGGATGAAATCGAGCAGGGAGATCATGGAAATTTTGGAGGCGTACGACCTCACGGGTAGTTATCGGGCGGCGGCGGAGCTGGCTGGGTGTGATCACCACACGGTGGCCCGGTATGTGCAGATGCGCGCTGCGGGGCAGCCGCCGGACCGCCGGCGGCATCGAGCGCGGGCGATCGACGACTTTCTGCCGAAGATCGAGGAGTTGGTGGTCCGCTCGCAGGGCAAGGTCCGCGCGGATGTCATCCACGAACGGATCGTCGCGCTGGGGTTCACCGGCGGTGAGCGGACCACGCGCCGGACGGTCGCGGAGGCGAAGGCCCAGTTTCGGGCTGGTCGGCGGCGAGTGTATCGGCCGTGGGTAACCGAACCTGGGCTGTGGTTACAGTACGACTTCGGTGACGGGCCAACGATTTCCGGCCGGAAGACGACGTTGTTCTGCGCATGGTTGGCGTGGTCGCGATTTCGGGTGGTGATCCCGATCTGGGACAAGACATTGCCGACGGTGGCGGCGTGTTTGGATGCGACATTCCGCCGCTTGGGCGGGGTTCCGGTCTATGTCCTCACCGACAACGAGAAGACCGCGACGATCGATCACGTGGCCGGGATCGCGGTCCGCAATCCGGAGATCGTGGAGGTGGCACGGCATTACGGCACGACGCTGCGGACGTGTTTACCTGCTGATCCGGAGTCGAAGGGAGGAAGTGAGGCGACGGTGCGGATCGCCAAAGCCGACCTGTTGCCGAAGGAGGTGAACCTGCGCGAGCAGTATCACTCTTTCGGTGAGCTCGAGTCGGCTTGCCGGCAGTTCTGCACCGACGTCAACACCCGCGTCCACAGCTCTACTCGGCGGCGGCCGGTCGAGCGGCTGGCCGAAGAGTTGCAGCGGCTGCATCCGCTGCCGAAATCTCCGTTCACCGCGGTGTTCGGCACTACCCGGCGGGTGAACTGGGAGTCGACGATCTCGGTGGAAGGGGTGCGGTATTCGGTGCCGCACACGTTGATCGACACTCGGGTCTGGGCCCGCTTCCATGGTGAGGAGCTGATCGTGACCGCCGTCGACAATGATGGCGGTGCAGTCGAAGTCGCGCGGCACCGCCGCGGCCAACCCGGTTCACCGGTCCTCGACAACGACCACTACCCACCCCGCCCAGACCGCGACGCCGCCGACCGGGTGCCCAAGCCTCGTACCGCCGCCGAGCTCGCCTTCCTACAGTTGGGCCAGGGTGCCAACAGCTGGCTGGTCGAGGCTGCCGCCGCGGGAGCGCGCCGCATCAGGGCGAAGATGGCCGAGGCCGTGGACCTTTCGAAGCTGCACTCCCCGGACGCAGTCGACAGAGCGTTGGGGACGGCGGCGATGACCGGCCGGTTCGCCGATCGGGACCTGATCTCGATCCTCGACTACCAAGTCACCCACGAACACGCTGATCCGGTCCGTCGCAGCGAGAACCACACTCTGCAACCGGGCACCGCCGCCTGGTCCACCTTCGGCCAGACACCAGCGCCGGCCAGCCCAGCCACTACTGACGATGAAAGCGATGACGCCTGATGAGCACCCCTTTGCGCACTGTTACCAGCGCTAACGGCGACCCGTTGGCCGAGGCGATCGACCTGACTAAACGCCTGAAACTGCCCCATATCCGCAGGTCCTTGAGCGATATCATCCCGACCGCGAAAGCCCAACGCTGGGACCCCGCCGAAGTCGTGCGGGTTCTCCTCGCTGAGGAAGCCGCCGGCCGGGACCGGGCGAACCTGCACACTCGCCGCAAACGCGCGGGTTTCCCTACCGGCAAGACCTTCGGCGACTGGGACGAAACGAAATCGTCGATTCCCCGCGCCACCCAGGACGCGCTCCGCACCCTGGAGTGGGTCGGGCGGCGTGAATGTTTCTGCGTCTGTGGGCCTTCGGGAACTGGCAAGTCTCACTTCACCGAGGCACTCGGGCAGGCCGCAGTCGAAGCTGGGCTGGCGGTGTCTTGGTTCACCATCGAAGACCTCGGTGCCCTGGTCCGCCGGCACCGTGCCGACGACTCCATCGCCCGAGCCCTGACGAGGATCATCCGCTCCGACCTGATCATCGTCGACGACATCGGTCTGCTCCCGGTCTCTGAAGACGCCGCCGAAGGATTCTATCGCCTCGTCGACGCTGCCTACGAACGCCGAGCGATTGCCGTCTCGAGCAACCTGCACCCCTCCGGCTTCGACGAGATCATGCCCAAAACATTGGCCACCGCCACCGTTGACCGGCTCCTGCACCATGCGCACGTCGTCGTCACCGACGGCGACTCCTTCCGCCTCACCGAAGCCACCACCGGCAAGGGGGTGAAGCCCTTCAGCTAACCCAAATCAGAAAGCGGGTGGGGAAAAACAACTGGCCGCCACCGGGGAGAACCCGTGGCCACCAGCGGGGAGAACTACTGGCCGCCTACGGGGAGAACTTCGTGGCCATTGACAGAAGCGCGCCTGGACAGCGACGTTCCACGCGGTGTGACACTCGAAAGGTGGGGGAGCGGGCTGCGATGAACGGACAGCAGAGCGATCTCTCCGGCGCGCCGGCTGGCAGCGTTTTTAGCATGGTCTGCCCCGCCGCCCGCCAGGCCGGCTGTTCCCTGCGTACGGCGGCTCTCGGCGCAGCGCCGGGGAGGAATGGGTTGAAAGAGTCGCTGACAGAATGCGAAATCGAAGTCTTCCTGTCCCTGGCCCGCGGGCACCGCATCGCTGTGAGGGATCATGAAACCGGGGCATTGTGGTACGGGCGGGTTGACATGACGTTTCCGGAACACGGATTTGTCTGGGTCATCACGGACGTCGGTGAGCGGAAGTTGCTCGACGTTGGCGTGCACACAATCTGGCGGCCGGAGGAGTCCGGCGCCTGCGGCCGCGTTCGCCGGGAAGCCGGTCGCCTTGGGCCTTCGACGATGAGCAGGGTGAGGGCCGTCTGACGCCGGGGGCAGGGCGTGGCCGCATGCAGCTGCGGCGTGGTGCGGCAGGAAAGAGGTCAGGGCCTCTTTGAATTGGTCGCGACCAAGCAACCAATACCCAAAAGAGACCCTGACATGAATAACTCTATGTCGTGTTCCGGTGGCCGCTGGTGCACGCGCGCGGATGCGCTGCTCGGTGTCGAGGGCGTCCGCGTCAGCTCCGTCACGGCAACCGGTACCGGCCTGCTTCTGGGCGTCGAAACCGGGGAGAACGTCACCGGCTGCGCCGACTGCGGCGTCATCGCGGTCGGGCATGGACGCCGCCAGGTCCGTCTCCATGACATTCCCTGTTTCGGCCGCCCGGTGCGGCTGCTGTGGGCCAAACGTGTCTGGCGGTGCCCGGACCCGGACTGCCCGAGAACGACGTTCACAGAGGAGCACCCGCTGGCAGGACCACGGGCGAAGCTCACCGCCAGGGCCGCCGGGTGGGCGACCGATGCGCTCCAGCATTTCGACACCTCGGTCTCCGCCTTGGCCCATCAGCTCGGCGTCTCCTGGCACACCGTCTGGGACGCGGTCAGGATCGAAGCCACCCGGCGGATCGCATCGACCGGCCGGCTGACCGGGGTAGATGCGCTCGGGGTCGATGAGCATGTCTGGTCCCACACCGGCCCGCCCGGAACCGGCATGGTCACCGGGATCGTGGACCACACCCGCGACCCCGCGGGGGTGGTGCACGCCAGGTTGCTTGACCTGGTTCCGGGCCGGTCGGGGAAGGCCTATGCGGACTGGCTCAAAGAACGCGGCGCAGGGTTCACTGCCGGGATCAAGACCGCCGCGCTGGATCCGTTCCGCGGCTACGCGAACGCGATCCGTGACGAGCTGCCCGAAGCCATCGCCGTTCTGAACGCGTTCCATGTCGTGAAGCTCGGCTCGGCCATGATCGACGAGGTCCGCCGCCGGGTCCAGCAGGACACCCTGGGACACCGCGGCCGCAAGGGCGACCCGCTCTACGGAATCCGTCGAACCCTGCAGATCGGCGCCGAACACCTCACCGACAAACAAGCCGCCCGGCTCGATGCTAAGCTCAGCGCCGGGGATCACGGCCACGAAGTCACCCTGGCCTGGCAGTGCTACCAGAAGCTCCGCAACATCTACCACGCCCGCCCGGAGCGGGGCCGGGAACTCGTCAACGAAGTAATCACATCATTCCCGACCTCCCCATCCCGGAAGTCGCCCGACTCGGGCGGACACTCAATGGAAGACAGCGATCCTAGCCTACTTCGACACCCACGGCGCTTCCAACGGACCCACCGAAGCGATTCAATGGCGTCATCGAAACCACCCGCCGAATCGCCCGCGGCTTCCGCAACTTCACCAACTACAGACTCAGATGCCTACTGGCCGCCGGCGGCCACCGCCCCTACCGGAACAAACAGACCAACCATGCCTAAACGCGAAGCCGCTTTAAGTCTTCTAGACCAGGCGCCCCTGGAGTTCTTCTGCGGCTGCCCGGAGCATGCCCCCGAGGTCGCTGCGAAGCTCCTCCGACATGCGGTGGGCCGGCACAGATACGTTGATTCCGTAGACAGTGCCGCTTGGGCCGGCAACCGCGGCGGCGACCGATGTCACCCCGTCTTCGCTCTCTTCGCGGCTATTTGCGTAACCCCTGTGCCGGATTTCGTCGAGCTCCCTTTCAAGGTCCGACCTGGAGGTAATTGAGTTGGTAGTCAGCTTGGGGAGTTCCTGCCCTGGGTACAGATTCCGCAGCTGCTTCTCACCGAGGAGGCTCAGCATCGCTTTACCAGTCGCAGTGCAGTTTGCTGGCAAGGTGAGGCCCTGGCGGGAACCGACGCGGACCGCTCGCCTGCTTTCGATGGCGTCGATGAATTGGACGTCAGTCCTCTCAAGCCTGGCGAAGTGGACGGTTTCTCCCGTTTGTTCGAAGATCCGCTCGAGGACCGGCCGGGCCAGTGTCCGGATGTCCACCTGCCGTCTGATCGCAAAGGCAATCGAGCTCAGCGCCTGCCCAGGTTCGTAGGCCCGGGTCGCCGGGTTCTGCCGAACGAAGCCACGGTAGAGAAGCATGCCCATCAGCCGGTGCGCCGTCGACGACGCCACGCCCAAGTAAGTGCTGGCATCGGTCAGCCTGATGCTGGGCTGGGTTTCGAACAGCAGGAGCAGCCGCAGGGCGTTATCAACAGACTCGATGGGGTATTGCGGCGGCGGACCGTATTTGGATCCGTCTTCTGTCTCTGTCGATCGCATGCCTTGTATCGTACCCAGCGTCGGCGGGACTGTCGGCACTGCCGCGCTGGCCGGCTTCATGGGCTGACGCTCAGCCGGGCGAGCTCGTGTCGCCAGGCGGTCGCGATGTTGAACGGCCCTCCGAGATCTGGCAGCTCCGCCATGTCGGGACCGGGAAGGTCGTGCAGCTGCCCTCCGGCTGCTGTGATCTGAAGCGACAGGCCTGCCAAGGTGTTTACGCTGATGGCTTGGAGGACCGCCTGCTCCATCGTCGGCGCCGCGCTGGTGAGGCCGTGTCCGCGCAGCAGCACCACGGGCCGATCGCCCATGGCGTCGAGCATTTCCGCTGCGAGCTCGCGGTTTCGCACGAGCACTCCTCTGGGGTAGACGGGTATTCCGTCTGCCGCCAGGCGGGTGCCCGGGATGTCGAACGCCCCGACGATCGGCCGGATAGCGAGCCCTGCCAAGTCGGCGGCCACGACCTGCGGGGGGGGTATTGCGGCGGCGGACCGTATTTGGATCCGTCTTCTGTCTCTGTCGATCGCATGCCTTGTATCGTACCCAGCGTCGGCGGGACTGTCGGCACTGCCGCGCTGGCCGGCTTCATGGGCTGACGCTCAGCCGGGCGAGCTCGTGTCGCCAGGCGGTCGCGATGTTGAACGGCCCTCCGAGATCTGGCAGCTCCGCCATGTCGGGACCGGGAAGGTCGTGCAGCTGCCCTCCGGCTGCTGTGATCTGAAGCGACAGGCCTGCCAAGGTGTTTACGCTGATGGCTTGGAGGACCGCCTGCTCCATCGTCGGCGCCGCGCTGGTGAGGCCGTGTCCGCGCAGCAGCACCACGGGCCGATCGCCCATGGCGTCGAGCATTTCCGCTGCGAGCTCGCGGTTTCGCACGAGCACTCCTCTGGGGTAGACGGGTATTCCGTCTGCCGCCAGGCGGGTGCCCGGGATGTCGAACGCCCCGACGATCGGCCGGATAGCGAGCCCTGCCAAGTCGGCGGCCACGACCTGCGGGGGGTGGGCATGCACAACGGAGTTGATATCCGGGCGCCGCCGCAGCAGCTCGGTGTGCAGAGGCAGCTCGTTGGGGACCGTGTAGCCGCTGTCGAGCTCGCCTTCGGCGGCGGGATTGCCGTCGAGGTCGACCAGCCGGATGTCGTTGGCTTCGGTGTGCGCGAGGCCACGCTCCTTGGGACCCCTGCAACGGACCAAGAGCTCGTTCTCCCCCGTTCGCGCACTGATGTGGCCGAGGATTCCGTCGGCGAGGCCGCGGCCGGCCAGGACCCGGCAGGCCATTGCGATGGCCTGCCGTTGCTCTTCGTGGACCACCGGCGGCTGACTTCCCCGCATCAGAGTGCCGCCGTCGGCCGGGGCTCGAGCAGGAGCTCGAGTTTGTCGCGCAGTTCCTGCACGCCGATCCCTGATCCCATGCCGCGGCGGCAGGCAAGCAGGGCCTTCGGCCAGTTCACGATCGCGGCACCGTACAGTTCCACTCCGTCGGTGGTGTAGAGCGCTGCGAACCGACCGTGCAGCTCAGGGTCTCCGATGAGGACATGGTCGGCGTTGCCTCCCACGCGACCGACGACCTGGATTTTCCAGTCGTGCTGGTCGCTCCAGACGTATTCAACCGGTGTGTACTCGCGGGGACTGTCCGGATGGGTGATGTTGTGGGCGACGCATGAGGCTTGCTCAACCGCGTTTGTCCAGTGCTCGATCCGGATGTCCGCACCGTGCTTCTGATGCCGCCAGCGCGCCACGTCGCCGACGCCATACACGTTCGGGGCGTCCACAGCCCTGCAGAACTCGTCCAGCACGACGCCGTTGTCCACCAGCAGTCCCGAGGAGGCCAGCCAGGCGTCGTTGGGAACCGCGCCGATCCCGATGAGAACGGTGGCGGCTTGTACTGTCTGGCCGTTGGTAAGCCTGACGCTGAAGGACCCGTGCTCGCCCTCAATGGCCTCGACTCCGGTGCCAAAGATCGTGGTGACGCCGTTGTTGCGGTGGAGTTCTCCAAACAGCTGTGCGATTTCGGCGTTGAAGATGCGGCTCATTGGTATGGGCATCGGGTCGATGACTGTCACTTCCAGACCGAGCGTACGTGCCGTCGCGGCTGCTTCGGCACCGATGAAACCGGCGCCGATCACTGCCAGTTCCCCGCCTTTGAGGAGGTCGGCGCGCAGTTTCCGGGCATCGTCCAGGGAACGGAGCACGTGGATCCCGGGCCGTTGGCCCCAGGGTGAGGGTCGGGCAGATGCGCCCGTGGCGATCACAAGGTTGTCGAAGTGTAGGGGTTCGTGGTCCTGGAGGTACAACAGGTTTCCGGCGACATCGATGCCTGTGGCGGCGTGCCCGAGCAGCAGCCGGATGCTGGCTTCCTCCGCCTGCTCGCGGGTAAGGAGGCGGATGGACGACTCCTCTGCTTTGCCGGAGAGGACGGATTTGGACAACGGCGGCTTGTCGTACGGGAGTTCCGTCTCAGCACCGACGAGGACGATGTCGCCTTCATACCCCTCCAGGCGCAGGGACTGGGCAGCACGCACGCCGCCGGTTGAGGAGCCGACGATAACTGTGGTCGTGTTCATCAGTCCTCCACTACTAGGGCGGACACCGGGCAGCTGCGGGCAGCCTCGGTGACACGGGAACGCTCGGCCTCGGGAACTTTGGTCCTGAGGAGAACAACGATTCCGTCGTCATCCAGATCAAAGTAGTCGGGTGCCCCAACGACGCAGTTGGCGTAGCCCTGGCAGGCTTGCAGATCTGCTTTTACGGTAGGCATTGTCAATCTCCTTGGCCTCTAGATGTTGTTTTTGTTCTGGGGCGGCTGCTCGTCCTCGGTGACAAGCGGCCCGAACGGATGCCCGATCATGGCCGAGAAGGTTGCCGGCGCCTGCCAGGTGAGGGCTTCCAGCTCCAGGGGGCACAGGGACACCCACTGGCCGGAGCGCGGGGACTTGATCATCAGCCGCGAGCCGTTCCGCGTCTCGACGCGGCTTACCTGGACTTCGGAGAATTCGTTGGCGATCACGATCGGAGCGCCGTTGACCCGTGCTTCCAGCCGGTCGCGCTCCTCCGCCGCTCGAATGGCGGCAAGGCGGTCCTCCTCTTCGCCTTCCCATTCGAGTTTCATAGGAATATGGCCAGATTCTGCATCCGGATGACCGCCTCGTCGACCATGATGGTGCGGCGGGCGAGCTGCCAGCCGGAGCCGGTGCGGCGCAGCAGATCCTCCCTGCCTGCCGACACGGTCGCGGCCTCGCGGACGTCGCCCCGGCTGCGGAACAGCAGGACCGCCGAATCCACGATGATCTCATCCGGGTTACCGGTACGGAACGTCCGGACGTTGGTGACGTAGTGGCGCAGCCGCGACGGAGGGTCTTCGGTCCAGGCGTGTTCCGTGGCGAAGCGCGCCGCCCTGCGGCTCAGCGAGTACTTGTTTTCATCCATGTGCGCCATCCCGGGAGACGTGCTGTAACCGGCCCCGAGGGCAGTGGTCACCCTCACCGGCATGAGATAGTGCACGTCGTCCGTGAGGCGGCTCAGCCACTCGTCGTACTCCTGTGCGTCGAGCAAATAGGATTCATCGACAAGCCACTTGTGGGCTTGCAGATGAAGTTCATCATTGAACGGCAGGGAGTCACCCGTCCTCTGAGTACGGGGGGCGTGCCCTCCCAGCACCGACTGCTCCGAGAGAGATTTGTTGCTGCGTTCGGTTACGGCTTCAATACCCACGGCTAGCCCTCCTTCGAAACGGTCATTGCCGGGGCGTGCCCGTTGTGCTCAGCGGGAGCCGGGAAAGAATCCGGGGTGTCAGACGGACAGTCCTGCACCGGATTGCTGCCGACGTGCACCTGGGCCGCTTTTTCCATCGGTCGTTCAAGATGGTTGGCCCATCGCAGGAGCAGTTCACGCTGGTTGTATTCGCTGTATCCGACGCGGGTCGAGCCGGGGCCGGAGTACTGCTCGGGGGTCAGGGGTTCGACGACGTTCTGTCCGTTTTCCAGCATGCCCATGCGGCTGTTCAGCAGCAGGCGCCGTGCCATCGGGCCGCCGGCGGTGCTGGTCAAGGAAACCCAGTTTTCCACGTCGTCCTGCTCGAACATGCCGCCGCTGCCAAAGCACATGAGATAGGCCTTGTAGGAAAGTGCCTTAAACTCTTCGGGCGCGTTCTTGTCGACGGCGAACCACGATACGATCTCGGTCTCGTCTTCACTGATTGGCTGCCACTGCCGGATGGAGATGAACGGGAGCACTTCATCGGAGTCTTCTTCGACCCGTGGCCAGTTGTGCACGAAGCTCATGTTCGGGAACACCGACGCCGCCGACACCATGAACCCGTCCTTGCCCACGACGTCGAGCTGCTCCTGGCTCCACTGCTCTTTCATGCGGGCGATCATCTCGTCCGGGTAGCCCACGTAGCGGAGGCGGTCCTCCAGGCTTCCTTCGGGAAGCTTGTAGGTAGTTCCGCCGCCGTTGCCGGCCCAATAGGTTGTCCCGTCCTTGCGCTTTTCCGCCTTTGGTTCGCGGAACAAACCAATTTCGACGACGGAGGTGTGGGTCTGGGGGGTGTGATACATGTCGCCGGCGAAGTTTTCGGCTCCGATTTTCCAGTTGGCCTTGACCCGCCACCGCTGCGGCCCGCGCAGTTCAATCCCGCCGGAGCTTTGCTTCGTGTAGTAGTCCATGTAGAACTTGAAGTCACCCAGGAAGTCCTCCAACGGCTCTGCGTCAGGATCCAGGCTGACGAAGATAAGGCCGTTGTAGATGCCCAGGGAAGGAGCAGGCAGCAACGTCTGCCCCTGCTTCTTGAAGCCCTCTTCGCCGCCGTATGCCTCTTTGTGGAAGGGCAGTCCGACTATGCGGCCGTCGTTACGGTAGGACCACCCGTGGTACGGGCAACGGAAGTGGGAAGCGTTTCCCATCTCCGTGCGGCAGACCTGCATGCCGCGGTGAAGGCACATGTTGAACAGTGCCCGGATTTCTCCATGTTCATCACGGGAAATGATGAATGAGTCTTCCAGGACGCGGCGCACCACGTAGTCGCCAGCTTCGGGCACCTCGGATTCGTGGGCGACGAAAAGCCAGCTGCGACCAAAGACCCGCTCCTTTTCAAGCTCGAAGATCTCTTTGTCGTTGTAAATGTGTGCAGGGATCATGCCCTGCCGTACATCCTGAATCACGCCGCTGTGGTCAGTCATTGATGGATCTCCTTGTCCGGGCCGGCAAGACGCCAGTCATCTCTGGTAATCAGAGATAGTTTCTTTTAGAAAGAGAATGACTTAAAGTGTGGCGTTCGTCAAGCCCCCGACGAGACTCATCTAAAGTGCTCGCGAAATGGGGTGCGTGCCTAATACGAAAGTAAGGTGGGTCAGGCTGCCTCCTGGTTACTTAAGGTGACGTTGTAGCCGAGTTCTTGGAGGCGGCGGATGGCGTTGTTCTTGGTGCGGGTGGGGTCCTTTTTGGTAAAGAAGTCGGATCCTGGGTCGTGGTAGCACTCGCCGTCCGCGAGCATGTGCCAGACGGCGGTGAGGATGGAGTGTTGGGTGGCGACGATGGCTTTCATCTTGCCGCGGCGCACAATGAGTCTCTTATAGCGTGCCCCGAGGTAGCTGTTCTTGGGGTTTCTGGAAATCGACAAGGCCGCGACGCCCAGAGCGCCCTTGAGATAGCGGTTCCCAGGTCGGGTCCTGGTGGACTTTGCCCGGCCGGCAGACTCGTTGGATCCTGGGCTTAGGCCCGCCCAGGATGCGAGTCGGCCCGGGCTCTGGAAGGAGCTCATGTCTGCCCCGGTTTCGGCGATGATGACATCGGCCACGAGGGTGGAGACCCCGGGAATGGTAGCTAGAAATTCCCGTGCCGTTTGAAAGGGTTCCATCGCCTCGTTGATGCGGGTGGTGAGTTCCTCGACGCACCGAGTGATGGAATCGATGCGTTCCAGATGCATGTTGCAAAGATAAGCATGGTGCACCTCGAAGCGTCCGGTCAGCGCCTCTACGAGCTCGGGAACCCGCACGCGCATGCGCCCCCGAGCCAGGTCAGCCAACACCTGCGGATCCCGCTCACCCTTGATAAGTGCCTTGAGCATGGCCCGGGAGGAGACACCCATCAGGTCCGAAACATGGTCCGAGAGCTTAAGGCCGGTAGACTCCAGAAATTTCTCCAGTCGTTGGACTTCCCGGGTCCGGTCCTGGGTGGCGATGGTTCGTGCCCGGGTCAAATCCCGAAGTACGCGGATCGGTTGAGGCGGGACAAAACAAGGGCGCAGCAGCCCGTGCGCACCGAGCTGAGCTAACCAGGAAGCGTCGGACACGTCAGTTTTTCGCCCGGGAATGTTGCGGGCCGCCTTCGCATTGACGAGCATCACTGGCAGGAGGTCCTCCATCAGGTAGTAGAACGGCTTCCAGTAATCACTGGTTGCCTCCATGACCACCGTGGTGACCTTCGCGGCGACCAGCATGTCCCGCAGGGCGAGGATCTGATTGGTGGTGGAACCCCAGGTGGTGACCTCGGTGGAAAAAGTCCCGGCACGCTTGCCCGGGGACCGGATGGCGACCTTCGCGTCACCCTTGGAAATATCAATGCCCGCGGCACGTTCATGAACCAAGTCCACGGGACACCTCCTAACCTGCTTGTTTCAATGGGTGGTGATGCCTGCCATGTAGAGGGTGGAATTAAATCAGGACTCTAATACTCGTGCTCACAGCAACAATCCACGGTTCCCGTGGAACCCTCCGCACCACGCTCATTTACGGGCCAAACAACAGCACCAAGGAACGACCGGCGTCGGACACGGCAGACACCACCATCATCCCGCTGAGCCATCCGATTCACCAGAGGCAAGGTGCGTCAAGAGGGACTTTCGACACCCACGGCGCGCAGCGGCGCTGGCACGCTCATTTGGGAAATGCTCGCGAAATCTCTGGTGCATGGTCGGGTGCTTTGGTGTGCTGGAGGGATGTATGGGTTGACGTTGTCTGCGCGCAGGGAAATCACTAAGAAGGAAGCCGGCGCGTATGTGGCGGCGTCGAAGAAGGCCAAGGGCGAGATCCTGGACCGGTTGGTGGCGGAGGTGGGCTGGTCGAGGGCGAATGCCCGGCGGCAGCTGGGCAGGGCCTTCAAGCGGCGGGGCCCGGCCCGTATGGAGGTGCGCAAGCCGAGACCGCCGACGTATGGCTATGACACGGTGAAGGTGCTCCAGCAGGTCTGGGTCGTGGCTGGGCAGCCCTGCGGGAAGTACCTGGCCGCGGTCATGGGCACCACACTGGCCAACATGGACGCCCATATCCGCGCTGGCGCTTTCGGGAGGGTGCGGGCCCGTTACAGCCCCGCAGTGCATGACCAGTTGCTGGCGATGAGCGCGGCAACGATCGACCGGCTGCTGGCACCGTTCAAGCTCTCGATGTATCCGGACGGGAAGTCCACGACCAGGTCGCGGCGGAACCAGTACACCGAGTCGATCCCGATCATGTCCCGCATCCCGGATATTGACTGGCAGCCTGGCCTGGTTGCCATCGATACGGTCGCGCATTGCGGCAACAATGCCAAAGGCCAGTACGCATTCACACTGACCGCCACGGACGTGTACACCGGCTGGACCAGCAACCGGGCGATCAAGAACAAAGCCGCCAAATGGGTGGTCAAGGCGATGGATGAAATCCTGGACGAATTCCCATACCCCATCGACCACATCCATAGCGACAACGGCTCTGAATTCCTCAACGATCCGGTCACTACCTGGTGCAATGCCCATAACATCCGCATGACCCGGTCCCGGCCCCACCACTCCAACGACAACCCGTTCGTGGAGCAGAAAAACGAGGCCGTCGTCCGCCGCTCGGCGTTCAACTACCGCTACGACACCGATGCTGAATTGGGGCTCCTGAACGAGCTCTGGCCGCTGGTGAACCTGCGCAAAAACCTGTTCCTGCCCACCAAGAAAGTCACCGGATATCACCTGAGCCGCAAGGGGAAGTCAGTGCGCAGCTACGACGACCCGCGGACCCCGGCAGACCGGATCAAGGACACCGGGATCATGCTCGAACCCCAACGTCACTACCTGGACGAGCTCTACGCCAGTCTGGACCTGGCCGGCCTGACGAACCGGATCAACGAGATCCAGCAGCGACTCATCCGGCTGGCCGCCGCCAAGACCTACTCCCAAGCACCCCACGCAGCATGAGACTTTCGCGAGCACAATAGATGAGGCACGCAGGAATCATTTGGCGAGCATCTTGACATGAGGCACCACGGCCCCAGTCGGCCGAGTGGCCGAGGCCCCGCCGGACCGCGTCCGTTGGCCGGGATTCAGTGACCGTTTTCCGCAGCATCTGAGTCCCGCGCAGCAGTTTCGCCCATATCCAGGCGGGCCAGATCGTTCATGTCGTCGGCGGTCAGGGTGAAATCGAACGCAGAGATGTTCTCTCTCAACCAGACGGGGTCCGAAGCCTGCGGGATGGGCACCAGGTCCTGCTGAATGTGCCATCGCAGCAGGACCTGGGCAGGTGACCTGTTCAGACGGTCGGCGATGGCCACCACAAGGGGGTTCGCACGCAGTCCGGATTCACGGCCGATCGGGCTCCAGGATTGGGTGAGGATTCCCAGCTCCCGGTGGACCGCACGCGGTTGTGTGCGCGCCAGAGCAGGACTTAGCTGAATCTGGTTGACGTCCGGAACGACTCCGGTCGCTTCGATGATTTTCCTCAGGTGGGCCGGCTTGAAGTTGGAGACGCCGATGGCCTTGACGGCGCCTTCCTCTAACAGGGTTACAAGGCCTTTCCATGCCTCCGCATACGCGCCAAGCGCCGGCACCGGCCAATGGCACATGAACATGTCCAGATAGTCGACCCTAAGCTTCCGCAGGCTTTCGTCGTACGCCCGACGGACGCCGTCGACGCTGTGGGACTCCTTGTTGAACTTGCTGGAAATAAAGAGTTCCGCCCGCGGGACGCCGGCGGTTCTGATGCCGCGGCCCACGGCTTCTTCGTTGCGGTATTGAACGGCCGTGTCGACCAGCCTGTAGCCGGTCTGCACGGCACAGCGGACGGCTTGCTCGCATTCGGCGTCCAGCATCGGCCATGTTCCGAGGCCGATCCGCGGCATACTGTGTCCGTTCAGCAAGGGCAGCCTTGAGGTCGCACCTGGTCTCGGAGCCGTACTCGTTTCATTTATCATCGGAGGGCCTCGTCTTTCGGATCTGTCGATAGTTTGCTAAACGGCTGAAGCCTCAGCTCTTTATGTTTGGGCCATCACGGGTGCGGTCAGCTCAAGGTAGGCGTTTGCCTCCTGCAAGCCAACGCCGCCGCCACACTTGTTGTCGATGTCGAACAGACTGGCCAGATGCGGCAGCTCGGCACGGTCGCCGTAATCCAGCAAGTGAAGCACAACGCATAACTGCTGTCCAGATGTTAATTCCGTTCAGCAGAGAACTGGCGAGATCTGCCGGTGTGGCAGTGGTAGCCGCCCGCCCAGCGCCGTCTGGCCTGTAATCCTCGCCAGTGGGGGCCATTAAACGCATCGCCATGAGATAGCTTCGGATAGGGCCAAGCCTCCCGGAGACCGCCTCCCTTTTGAAGAAGAGCGACCCGGGCCATGTCGAGGCGTTGGCCCGGGCTTTGTCCGTGCTGAAGGCCTATCAGCAGCCAGGACAGGCCATTGTCGGTCTCGGATGTTGCCGAGTTCGTCGGGATCGCCAGGACCGCGGCGGGGCGATTCATCCTCACCCTGGAATACCTGGGTTATCTGTCCTACGACGCCAGTGGCTATTCCTTGCGGCTAGCAGTGCTGGAGATCGGGGATGCCTATCTGCTGAGCCATAAGCTGCTGGCGGTGGCCCATCCGCACCTTGCGTCGCTGGTGCAGGAGGCTGGCGAGACAGCATCGCTGACGGTGCTGCACCGGGGCAGCGTGGTCTACGTGGACCGGGTCCACGCCGACCGCGTCCTGACCGTCAACATCATCATCGGCACCAGCCTGCCGGCGTACGCGACGGCGACCGGGCGCGTCCTTCTCTCCGGGCTCACCGAGGGGGAGCTTGATGAATATCTGGAAGCCCTGGTGCCGGAAAGCCTGACCGGCAACACCGCGATCGACCGCGAGGAAATCCGGAAGAGGATAACCGCGGCCCGGGAGCAAGGCTGGTCGCTGGCCGACCAGGAGCTGAAGCTGCTAAGTTCCTTGGCGTGCAGGCTCGACGAATCGACCGCCGAGGACAGTACTTCCGATCACTCCTGGCAACTAGGAACCTGTTCCGGGGCGCCTTGAACTCCGGGATCGGCTCAACAGCCGATGCTGCCGAGGTCGAAGCCGTCGTTCGGCGGGCCTGGAAGCGCTAACCTCGAAGCCGCAGCTTGCTCCATAACTAAAATTTCTTGAGTTTGTGACATATTGGAACCATGTCACCATCAACGTCGTGCAGCCTAGCCGAGGACCTACGCTCGCGCGGGAATAACGGGGTCGACCTGCGGGAACGACTGCGAGGCGATTGGCGCGACACGGCAGCGACATCCCACTTAAGGGAACCTGATTCCGATTCCATGGAGAATGTCCATGGAAAACCAAGGAATGAGGATGCCATGCCACAGCCCTTCAAGGGAGACCGCCGGAACATCACCGTGCGGATGCAGGCTGCTGATACCCAGAAGCTGCAAGCTTTCTCGGACATTACCGGCGACTCCAAGAGCGATGTTGTTGCTCGCGGGGCCATCGTGGCCGTCAAGGACATCATGCGTATCAACGGGTGGGCCGCCTCGGGCGCTACCGGGGCCTTCCGCATGGAAGCCGGATCCGAAGCCGCGGTCATCACTCGCCTTCGTGCAGCCGGTGCCGTCATCATCGGAACGGCCAACCTGCATGCCCTGGCCTATGGTCCTTTCAGCACCAGCAGCGACTTCGGCGCCGTGGGAAACCCCCTGAACCGCGGCAGCGGTCGCCGCCGGCTTGGCGGACGTGGCCATCGGAACCGACACTGACCCTCGGCACCCCACACCTGCTCTTCTTCGTCGTGGCAGCTGCGGCTCCCGTGGGGTTCGTGCTCAGTGCCGTTCCCCTGGCCATCGGACGCGGCGGCATCGGCACGGTAGGTGCCTTCATCGTCACCGCGGTCGTCCTCTTGCTCTTCGCCGTCGGTTTTGTCGCCATGGCCCAACGGGTCCAACAGATCGGCGGACTCTACGAATTCGTTGTCGAAGGCATCGGCCGGGTCCCAGGAGTGGGAGCCGCGTACGTTGCAGTCGCGACCTACGCCCTTGCAGCGATCGGTGCCACTGGTGCGTTCGCTGTCTTCGCGGACATCGCGAGTCAAGATCTGCTGGGCTTCGAGGTGCCCTGGACAGTGTGGGCGCTCGGAGTCGCAGCATTGATGGGTGTGTTCGGCATCCTGAGGATCGAAGCCAACGCCAAGGTCCTCGGGGCCATTATCGTCGTCGAGATCGCCATGCTCCTCGTAGTGGCCTGCGTCATTGTGTGGCAAGGAGGGGCAGAGGGCCCCTCGATCGCACCCTGGCAACCGAAGGAAGTCTTCGGAGGGCACAGCGGCGCAATGTTCGCAGTCACTTTCGCTGCCTTCGCAGGCTTCGAGGCGACTGCGATCTATTCCGATGAAGTCAAGAACAAGCGTTCCATCGCACGTGCAACATTCCTCGTGATAGTGGCGCTGGCGGCACTGTATTCCTTTGTCACATGGGCATTAATCACAGCGTATGGAAATATCGGTGCAGTCTCGGCCGCCGCCACAGATCCGACAACCATGTTCTTCACAGCGACTCAGACATATGTCGGCACCTGGGCAGTCAGAATATTCGAGGTCTTGATAGTTGCGAGCTGGTTCGCTTCCATCCTCGCGTTCCACAACGCCACCGCGCGTTACCTGGCGACCATGGGGTCGAACGGC
Organism: Rhodococcus sp. FG69; assembly: GCF_057808915.1. Lineage (NCBI taxonomy): Bacteria > Bacillati > Actinomycetota > Actinomycetes > Mycobacteriales > Nocardiaceae > Rhodococcus > Rhodococcus sp. FG69. The sequence continues at coordinate 153,372 of NZ_JBMDIX010000011.1, forward strand.
ATGGCCCCGAAGTGGCTCAACACAATTCGCCAGAAGTCGAGAACGCCATGGAAAGCAAGCGTGTCGCATACCGCACTGACTTTCGTCGTCATCACCGCTTTCGCATTCTTCAACGGGGATCCCTACCTCGATCTGTACATCCTTGGAAGCACCCCCGCCATCATCGGAATTCCTCTCCTCGAACTTCTGGCCGGCATCGCAATAATCTGCTATTTCTACCGTCGTACCCCATCCCGAACCAGAACCGTCGTCCTCGTCACCTCAGGACTGGCCGCCGCGTGCCTGGCAGCAATCATCGCAGCAATCATCGCAAATATCGAACTGTTCACCGCACGCACCGGCGCTGCCAACTTGATTGTTTCGGCCCTGATGTTCCTTCTCTTCCTCGGCGGGATGGCGTGGGCACTCCTCCGCCGCGATCACACAAGCCCGCACAGTGCGCACCCCAGATCATCGCCAGATCAGCACAACCAGGAGTCTTCATGACCTACAACTCATTCGATCGCGGACGACATCCTGTAGGCGTACGCACTCGTGGTTCGACGACGAGCGCAACCGCGAGCTACCCGTCGAAATCTGGTACCCGGCCACAGACGAAGTCCGCGGTCACGACCTAGATCCTCAACGACAGGATTCGTTCGCTCCAGGCTGGGTCACAGAGAACGACACGGACGTCGAGCTCTCGAAACAAGCAGCGATACGCAACGCACCCGCACTACCAGGACCCCACCGTTTGATTCTGCTGATCCACGGTTGGGCCGGCTTCCGGCGCGAGTCGACGTTCATCGGAACCCACCTGGCCAGTCACGGATACATCGTTGTCTCGCCGGATGTTGTCCTGAGCACGTACACCGACGTCGACGCATTCTTGTCGGCCCAGACGCAGCCCACCGACGCGCACGCGCTGCACCATCACCTGACAGCAATCGCAGATGCTCGGAAGGGCGACATCACTTTCCTCGTCGACCGAGCCGAAGCATCTCTCGATGTCGACGTCAGTGCGGTCGGTATCACCGGCGCAAGCTTCGGGGGCTGGAGTTCACTTCAAGCACCGGCGAGCGACGCCCGGATCGCAGCCGTCGTCCCCATGTGCCCCGCCGGCGGGCGCTCCCCCGTGGTCCCGAACGAATCCAACCTGTTCAGGGCACTTCTGGACCTGGACTGGAAGCAACCGGCTGCAACACTCCTACTCGCCGCCGATCGCGATGCGCTCCTGCCACTCGACGGTCAGCTGGAACTTCTCCGTCGTGTCCCTACCCATGATCGGCAAATGGTGGTGCTGCAATCCGCCGATCACAATCACTTCGTGGACGACATCGACACCGGCCAGGAGTGGCTGCGCGAATTCGCACACCGAATTGCCGCACTCTTCCCACAACGCGAATGCGGCAACTGGCCTCTCGTCGCCGCATCGGTCGTACCCGCGAACGAAATTGTCCCAGGTGCCGAGGCGCATCAGGCGTGGCGAGGTCTCATCACGGCACACATGGACGCCCACCTGAGATCGAACATCGAAGCACGAGAGTTATTGCACGGCAACATCAGCGAGGCGCTTGCCCACCGCGAGATCGGGGCTTTCGTCATCGATCCCCGGCCGGCTACGGCGTGAACTACGCACCCGGCGCTCTGAAAGGACGAGGCATGCCCCATAACGGTAAGCACCACAATGCGAAGATCACCGTCGAAGATGTCGGAGCGCACACCGGCACCGGCGTTGCGCTGCCGAAAATCGACCCGACACTGTATGCGCGAGTGATGCAGTGACCGAACAAGAACGAATCGGCTCGATTGTCGACGAAGCTTACGAATTGATCGGATTCGAGCCAGGAGAGCAGCCTCAATGGCAGGACTTCTGCCGGTTGTTCGTCCCATCTGCAACCCTTGCGCTCCGCGTCTTTCCACAGGATGACGCAATCACCGTGATGAGCCTAGAGGAATACAGTCGAGCGCAGATGCAACACAGCCTCAGCGACCACGGCTATACAGAGACGCCAACAACCCGAACCGTTGACATATTTGGCTCCGTCGCAGTAGTGCACCAGAACTTTACGATGAACTTCACTCACCAAGAACCATCGAATGCTATCGACGTGTTTCTTTTGGCATGCGTCGACGCCCTCTGGCGAATCATCTCGGTGGTCAGTGACAACGTCCCTATGGAGATGACCGGGGATGGGGCCTGAGCCCAGCCTGTCGGTTCGACCACCTACTCGCTCAACGGAAGTGGCCTGGCCGAGCCACGAGAGCGATACGGCACCCTGCCCTCGCGCGGAGACGAAATCGACACCGTGATCGACCTCTATCGAGCTCGCGGGAAGCGGGATCACTCGTGTCAGGCACACGAGGTCAAAGCGCCCGACCTCGCCTGCGGCGGGGGACACCTCGACTCACTCCGTCAAATGAGCTATCGCGGAAATATCGACGAGCGCTCCAGGGTGAACCAGCCTCGGCGTGAGAACGATAGCGCTCGCAGGCGGATTCGTCGTGTTGACGAACCGGTCTCGAACTTCGCCGAACTTGTGGGCACTCTCCACGAATCCTTCCTCCGCCAGGACCGAAATTTTGACCACATTGTCGAAGGTCGCGCCCACGACAGCGAGTTGAGATTCGATGTTCCTGAACGCCTGCTCGAACTGGGCCTCGAAATCTCCGGGCCCCACCAGGGAGCCTGCCGCGTCGAGCGCCATTTGGCCGGTGATGAATACCAGTCGACCTCCGGACACTTCGACAACGTTGGAAAACCCGTGTGGTGCCTGTGCCAGAAAGCGGGTGGAAGGTTCGGTGACAGTCATTGTCATCCTTTCGGAAGCGAATCGTTAAGTGGAGGTTATCCTCCGAATCGAGCGTAGCACGCATACGTCGGATTCGGAGGAAGACTTCCACTTAGGACGGACCGCTAGCAGCCCCTGCGTAAGATCTCGCACACCCTTCAACCGGACGCACACCCTTCAACCGGACGCACAGCCTCGGTCCGGTATCGACTGCGTACGATCAGATCTGACTCGCAGGCCACCGCGGTGCAGACCCGCCATCTCGTGCTTGCACGAAATTTCGAAAGGCAAAACGGACGATGGCGCAACGCGAAGAACCACGACCCGTCGCCCCTCCCGAACTCGGGTCGGCGGAGCCACTCCGTTCAGATGCAGCGCGAAACCGAGAGCGGATATTGAAGGCAGCACGTGCCCTCTTCGCCGAGCACGGGCTCAATGTTCCCCTCGAAGCGATAGCCGAGAGGGCTGACGTCGGTATCGCTACCCTGTACCGACGTTTCCCGACACGAGACGAGCTCATTGCGGCGAGCTTCGAGGACAAGATGCGCCGATACAGCGAAGCGGTGCGAGATGCGCTCGAGCTCCCGGACGGCTGGTCGGCTTTCTGTCAATTCGTCAACGAGGCGTGCGCAATGCAGGCATCGGACATCGGCCTTCGTGACGTGCTGACGCTGACTTTCCCCGAGTCGCCGAGCCTCGAAGAACAGCGCCGACGCACAGCTGACGGCTTCGCCGAAATCGTTAGGCGCGCCCAAGACGAGGGCACACTGCGGAACGACTTCGTCACACAGGACTTCGTACTTCTCCTACTTTCTAACGCCGGCGTCATCAGCGGTATGCGCAATGCCGCACCCGACGCATGGAAGCGCCACGTAGCGTTGATGATTCAGGCGTATCGAGCAGATCACGCCGCACCCCTCCCCGATCCACCGACGCACGAGCACGTGTGGGCAGCAATGAACCGGCCGGACCGCGGCTGAAACACCACCCGACACACACACCGGTCGAAACCTGATGCCGCACAGTCGATCGAGGTCTCCAGAACACCGCTTCACGACCGGCGCAGCGACGTCCAAGAATTGACTATCCTGCGCCGCACACGCTTCCGGCAGCGCCGGTCGGATCCGCAAGCTCCGCCCCCGGCGGCAAGCACTCGGACGCGTGCTCCCGCAGGACAAGACGCTGTGTCGGCTTCGCGTCCACGTACCGCTGCCGGCCTTCTTCGGTGATCGACACAACTACCGAACGCCGATCACTCGATGCCATAACCCGGACCACCAGCCCGTCACCCTCCAGGTTCGCAACCAACCTCGACAACGCGGACTGCGACAGATGCACCTGCTCGCTCAACTGGTTCATCCGAACAGCTTCGGCCTCGCGATCCGAATAGAGAACCTGCAGTACCTCGAACTCGCTCGAGCTGAGGTCGTGATCACGCTTGAGCGCCACATCGAGCTTGCACAGAACTGTGTGGTAGCTACCCATCAAGTCGTGCCACGCCCGTGCGAGCTGATCCTCTGTCCATGGTTGCGGCATACCTTGATTGTACCCACATCGTATGCAAGCACAATTTATGTGTCATCAACCTATGCATTTGCATATTATGCACCAGCATGTACTCTCCATTGAGTTGCCGAACCGACGACAACATCACAAACGCAAGGGGTCATCAGATGCATGACAGATACGGACTCTCAGGAAAGACTGCCGTGGTCACGGGCGCAACGGCTGGCATTGGTGGAGCAGTGGCGCACGGGCTGTCGGCTGCAGGCGCTCACGTCGTGGCGGTCGGTCGTGACCGACAACGCGGCGAGGCGTTGTGCGACAGGATTTCCGCCGAGGGCGGCTCAGTAGAGTTCGTCAGTGCGGACGTGGGCGAACAATCCGGACTGGACGATGTCCTCGACGTGGCCCGTGCGCGTCCTGTCGACATTCTCGTCAATAACGCAGGGACGGCGATCTTGGGCCCGACCGAAGCGCTCACACCCACCGATTTCGACAAGATGATCGCCACCAATATTCGCGGAGCGTTTTTTCTCGTCGCTGGCATCGCGCCCGGAATGGCGGAGCGCGGTAGCGGCAGCATCGTGAACGTCAGCAGTATGGCCGGAGCCGTCGGAACTCCCGGGGCGGCAGTCTACGGTGCCACCAAATCGGCCTTGGAATCGTTGACACGATCATGGGCGGCCGAATACAGCGCTCGAGGTGTCCGAATAAACAGCGTCGCACCCGGACCGACCTACACCGCTGCCGCACCGCGGGATTGGTTCGATACGGTCGGCCTGACAACCGCCATGCAACGGGCAGCGGAGCCGACCGAGATCGGAGAAATGATCCTGTTCCTTTCCTCGGAGCGGGCGAGCTACGTCACCGGCAGCACATTCCCCGTCGACGGTGGGCGCACCGCAATCTGACCGGCCCTCGCTCCCACAGAAGTCGCCTTCATTCGACCCGCAGCTCAAGACACGCTGCGCAATCGGCGCACGAAGATCTCCGATCAGATCGAATTCCTCCACGGGGCAAGCGACACTGCACAGTTAGGATGCGTGGATGCGCAAGGTGATCAGTGTCGCGAGCCTCGATCTGAACCTGCTGGTCTCGCTCGACGCTCTTGTACAGCACAAGAGCGTGACCAAAGCCGCTCAGCAACTGAGCCTGAGCCAGCCCGCGCTGTCAGCTTCCCTGGCGCGCCTGCGACGACACTTCGGTGACGAACTGCTCTACCGAGTCGGCAACGAATACCACCTGACTCCGCTGGCAGCCGAACTTCGTCAACGCACCGGCCTTGCCCTCGATGGCGTCGAGCGTGTCTTCTCCGCGCAACCCGAGTTCGACCCTGCGCAGTCGACGCGCGAATTTGGTGTTCTGCTAAGCGATTACGGAATCACGGTCCTAGTAGTACTTTGTTAGGTCGGCGTGTCGGCTCGAGTTTTCCGTCGATTCTCG
>NZ_JBMDIX010000110.1:0-701 GCF_057808915.1 Rhodococcus sp. FG69
CGGCCGGCGTTGGTGTCGGTGGTGCGTCCTGAGGTTGTGCCGTTGTCGCAGGCGCAGCAGCGGATGTGGTTCATCAATCAGTTCGATACGTCCTCGCCTGCGTACAACATTCCGTTGGCGGTGCGGTTGACGGGTGTGTTGGATGTGGCGGCGTTGGGTGCTGCTGTCGGTGATGTGGTGGCTCGTCATGAGAGTTTGCGGACGACGTTCCCGACGGTGGGGGAGTTGCCGCGTCAGTTGGTTCATCCGGTGCCCGATGGTGGGTTTGTGTTCGATGTGGTGCGGATCGGTGAGCAGGAGTTGTCGGCGCGGGTGTTGGCCGATGCGTCGCGTGGGTTCGATGTCACTGTCGATGCGCCGTTCCGGGCTGTGTTGTATCAGCTCGATGTGCAGGGTGGTGTCGATCGTTTCGTGTTGGCGATCGTGGTGCATCATATTGCTGCTGATGGGGCGTCGATGGCGCCGTTGGCGTCGGATGTGATGGTGGCGTATTCGGCTCGGGTGCTCGGTGTTGATCCGGGGTGGGTGCCGCTCGAGGTGCAGTATGCCGATTATGCGTTGTGGCAGCGGTCGTTGTTGGGGGAGGAGTCGGATCCGGAGTCGTTGGTGGCTCGGCAGTTGGGGTTCTGGTCGCAGGTGTTGGCGGATGTGCCGGATCTGTTGCCGTTGCCGATCGATCGACCACGCCCGAGCCAACAATC
>NZ_JBMDIX010000111.1:0-690 GCF_057808915.1 Rhodococcus sp. FG69
CACCCTCCACCATCGGCGCAGGACTGGAAGAGATCACCCTGATCGCCCGCCTCAAAAACGGACCCACCTCCACCCCCCGCGACGTCGCGATCCGCTTCTCCTACCGCTCCGGCGCCGGCATCGTCGCCAAAATCACCGACAAACCCACCGAACCCCTACGCCCACTCGACGAATACACCCAAAAAGTCGGGCGCTCCCAAGCCCGCGGCACCGTCTACCCCTACGAACTCATCCCACTGCTCACCGGCACCGACGGCACCTTCACCGAATACGACTTCGACACATCGGGCGTCCTGACACCGGTCGAGCGCCCGTACGGACACAACACCGCCGGCATCATCACCGGCATCGTCACCACCCCCAGCGAGCGCTACCCCGACGGCATGACCCGCGTCGCACTCTTCGGTGACCCCACCAAAGCCCTCGGCACCGTCGCCGAAGCCGAATGCTCGCGCATCGTCGCCGCCATCGACCTCGCCGAACAGCTCGGCGCACCCGTCGAATGGTTCGCCCTGTCCTCCGGCGCCACCATCTCCATGACCACCGGCACCGAAAACATGGACTGGGTCTCCCGCGGACTACGCCGCATCATCACCTTCACCCAAGCCGGCGGCGAGATCAACATCATCGTCGCCGGCATCAACGTCGGCGCCCAGCCGTACTGGAACGCCGAAGCCACGATGCTCGCCC
>NZ_JBMDIX010000112.1:0-623 GCF_057808915.1 Rhodococcus sp. FG69
GCTTCGACGTGGCGTGGTTTGTCGAGGTAGCGTTCGACGAAGCATTCACCGCGACCGAATGCCGAGACCGCTTCGCGGGTGGCCGAATCGAAGAGTTCGGGGATTTCTTCGCGGGTGCGGGCGACTTTCATGCCGCGTCCGCCGCCGCCGAAGGCTGCCTTGATGGCAATCGGGAGGCCGTGTTCGTCGGCGAAGGCGAGGATCTCCTCGGCGTCCTTTACCGGTTCTGCGGTGCCGGGGACCGAGGGTGCTTTCGCGCGGGCGGCGATGTGGCGGGCGGTGACTTTGTCGCCGAGGTCGCGGATGGACTGTGGGGATGGTCCGATCCAGATCAGTCCGGCGTCGATGACGGCCTGAGCGAAGTCGGCGTTCTCGGAGAGGAAGCCGTAGCCGGGGTGGATGGCGTCTGCGCCGGACTTGCGGGCGGCGTCCAAGATCTTGTCGATGACCAGGTACGACTCTGCCGAGGTGTTGCCGCCGAGGGCGAATGCTTCGTCGGCCAGGCGCACGAAGGGGGCCTCGGCGTCCGGTTCGGCGTAGACGGCGACACTTCTCAGTCCCGCGTCTGCTGCCGCTCTGATCACCCGGACTGCGATCTCGCCGCGGTTAGCGACGAGAACCTT
>NZ_JBMDIX010000113.1:0-615 GCF_057808915.1 Rhodococcus sp. FG69
ATCGTCACCGGCGCCACCCGCGAGGAAGCACTGGCACGCTCGCGTCGCGCACTGGCCGAATTCACCGTCGAAGGACTCGCGACGGTCATCCCGTTCCACGCCGCCGTCGTCTCCGATCCCGCGTTCATCGGCGACGGCGAGTCCTTCGATGTCCATACCCGGTGGATCGAAACCGAATGGGACAACCAGGTTCCCCCGTTCACCGCCGGTGAACCGATCGACGAGGACGAGGCGCTGCCGCGTCAAGCCGTCGTCGTCGAGGTCGGTGGACGCCGCGTCGAGGTCTCGCTTCCCGGTCAGTTCTCCCTCGGCGGTGGCGCAGCCGGTGGTAATGCCGACGGCGCAATCCGCCGTAAGCCCAAGCCCCGCAAGCGCGGCGGCGCCGGCGCCGGCGCAGCATCCGGTGACGCGGTCACCGCACCGATGCAGGGCACCGTCGTCAAAGTCGCTGTCGAAGAAGGCCAGGACGTCGCCGAAGGCGATCTCATCGCTGTTCTCGAAGCGATGAAAATGGAAAACCCCGTCAACGCCCACAAAGCAGGCAAGGTCACCGGCCTGGCCGTGCAACCAGGCTCCGCCATCACCCAGGGCACCGTCCTCGCCGAACTGAAGTAG
>NZ_JBMDIX010000114.1:0-594 GCF_057808915.1 Rhodococcus sp. FG69
ATCGACGACGACTACAACCGCGCAACAGATCTCGGACTCGACACCTCGAAGACATGACGAAATGCTTCGACGACCGAACGCGACGAGACAGGCGTACCCCCAGGGGGTATATGTTGGTATCATCGGCCGCATGCACTCAGTGAATCGGCACGGTCGACGGGGCACAGCTCCGACGGCAGCTTTACTGATTGCACTGACGGTGTTCGGTGTGCTGTTGATGCATTCGGTGACACCGATGTCGATGCCTGTGACCGGCTCGATGTCCATGTCGATGAGCGGCGGCCGTGCCTCGTTCGCAGCGCCGTCTCACATGGCCGACTCGGTGTCGGTTCCGGTGATGACCGGGGAACATGACTGCCCGTCGGGGTACCAGATGATGCATCCCTGTGTGGGTACGACAGCGTCGTGGCCCGCGCTGACGGTCCCGGTGACGAGCGCAGCCATCGACCCGGTACCGACGCTGCTTAACCGGATCGTTGGGCGCACCGACTCTGAGTGGGGGCGTGCGCCGCCGTGGACGTTGTGGGAGTTGGACAGATCGGTGACCTTGCGAGTGTGACAGGGAGCCCGTCAGACGCGTGTCTGTCGGCGGAT
>NZ_JBMDIX010000115.1:0-591 GCF_057808915.1 Rhodococcus sp. FG69
CCGACGAACTACGCAGGCGCATCGACGATGGCCAGTGGGTCGTCGACCTCCGCGCGCGAACCGCCTTCGCGGCCGGGCATATGGACGGTTCCCTCGGTTTCGAGCTGTCGACGACGTTCGTGACCTATCTCGGATGGCTCTACCAGTGGGGTGCACCGCTGACATTGATCGGTGACACTACCGATCAGATCGACGATGCCACCAGGGAGTTGGCGCGCATCGGCATCGACCGCCCCTCCGGTTCGGCTGTCGGTGAGATCCACTCGCTCGCCGGCGACGGCCACGTGCGGTCCTACGAGGTGTCCGACTTCGCCGGACTTGCCGCAACCGACTCCGACATCACTGTGCTCGACACACGTCAACAGTCCGAGTACGCGGACGGCCACATCCCCGGTGCGGTGAATATCCCCCTTCACGAACTGCCGCACCGACTCGCCGAGGTCCCCGACGGCAAAGTGTGGGTGCACTGCGCCTCCGGCTATCGCGCCTCGATCGCGGCCTCACTACTCGACCGGGAACATCGCAGCGTGGTGCTGATCGACGACGACTACAACCGCGCAACAGATCTCGGACTCGACACCTCGAAGACAT
>NZ_JBMDIX010000116.1:0-570 GCF_057808915.1 Rhodococcus sp. FG69
GTTGCCCCGTCAACGGATGCATGTCACGGATGACGACATCCTCGACCAACGGCTCCGACCCCTCGCTTGTGGTGCGCCGGAACGTCACGTGGCGAACATCGTTGCCGCACACGGTGATCGTGATCCGGCGCCACCCGCGGGTGGACGGGTGCTCGCTGAGTACCGCGAGGATGACCTCGGCGATCTCGTCACCGTCGTCCGGCGCATCGGGCCACGCGAGGTACAGATCGACCGCGAGGTGCTCAGGGGCTGGGCCTGCGATGTCGTCGATTGCGTCGATGGTCGCGGACAGGTCCGCGAAAGCCGTTGCCGTAGAGACCAACTGGAGACGTTCGCCGGCGAGCTCGAAATTGCCGGTGACGAAGTGCTTGCCTTCACGATCGAACGCCTTGATGTCTTCGAGGGTCCGAATTTCGTAGAACTGACGAGTGATGACTTCGAGCAGGGCGCCCGGGTTGTCGATCCTCGACGACAGCAGGTCGATCAGCGGTTCCGGTGTCGAGACGAGTGCGTCGATGCGGGCGGCGTAGTCGGGTGCGTCGGGGTTTTCGGTGAGGTATTGCAGGCTGC
>NZ_JBMDIX010000117.1:0-567 GCF_057808915.1 Rhodococcus sp. FG69
GCAGCCTGCAATACCTCACCGAAAACCCCGACGCACCCGACTACGCCGCCCGCATGCAGGAAGTCGTCGACGTCGAAGAACCGCTGATGGACCTCCTCGGTGACGATGTCGATCCACATGCGTTGCTGGAAGCGATAACCAGGCAGTACTACGGAATTCACCAGTTCGAGGACGTGCACGCCTTCGACCGTGACGACTGCCGATTCGTCACTGGGGCATTCTCGCTCAGTGGTGTCGATCAGCATGTCATCGCTACGCGCACCGATCGATCCAGGCTTCATTCGGCGCTGTCGGCGATCGCCGGCCTTGCCGAGTCCACACCCGGTGCTCGGGTCGTCGACGTCTATGTGTCCTGGCCCGATGCTCCGGTGAGCGACGATGAGCTCAGCGCTGAGATACGCGAGATCGTTGCCGGGCAGACGCATTCGGGAGTGTGGCGTCGAATCACGTTGACTGTGTACGGGTCTGGAACTGCGCGTCAGTTGACTCTGAGGCCATCCACGGAGGGTTCCGAGCCGTTGGTCGAGGATGTCGTCATCCGTGACATGCATCCGTTGACGGGGCAAC
>NZ_JBMDIX010000118.1:0-530 GCF_057808915.1 Rhodococcus sp. FG69
CAGGTCATCGCCGATCAGCACGGCAACGTCGTCGTCGCCGGCACCCGCGACTGCTCCCTGCAGCGCCGCTTCCAGAAACTCGTCGAAGAAGCACCGGCCCCGTTCCTCACCGACGCCCAGCGCGCCGAGATCCATTCCTCCGCCAAAGCCATCTGCCGTGAAGCCGGCTACTACGGCGCCGGCACCGTGGAATACCTCGTCGGCCAAGACGGCCTCGTGAGCTTCTTGGAGGTCAACACGCGCCTGCAGGTCGAGCATCCCGTCACCGAAGAAACCTCCGGTATCGACCTGGTGCTGCAGCAGTTCCGTATCGCCAACGGCGAAGAACTCTCCATCACCGAAGACCCCACCCCGCGCGGACACTCCTTCGAATTCCGCATCAACGGTGAAGACGCCGGCCGCGGGTTCCTGCCCGCACCCGGACCGGTCACCACCTTCATCGCCCCCTCCGGGCCCGGTGTCCGCGTCGACTCCGGTGTCGAATCCGGCTCCGTGATCGGTGGCCAGTTCGACTCGATGCTCGCCAAGCT
>NZ_JBMDIX010000119.1:0-504 GCF_057808915.1 Rhodococcus sp. FG69
CGACCCGTCGACCCCGACGTGAAAATCACATACGCCGAATTCGACCCCCGCAACACCGACAACCGCTCACCATCACCCACCGGCCCACCCGCAAACCCCGACACATCCACCCCAGACACATCCACCACCCGCACACCCGCACCAGCGAAGACCTCCACATCCGCCACACCCGACACCAACACCAACACCGGAGACGCCACCGACACAATGAACCCATTACGCTCCACCGGCTGATCCGGATCCAACGGAACATACGCACCACCCGCCACCACCACCGCATACATCCCCACCAACAAATCCACCCCACGCCGCATACCCAACCCCACCAACACCTCAGGACCCACACCCTCACCGATCAACCACCGAGCCAAACGAAACACCCGCCCACCGAACTCCCCATACGACAACCGCTCACCTTCGAACACCACCGCCACCGCATCCGACGACACACCCACCCGATCAACGAACAACGACGCCAACGTCACACCACCCGAACCCACACCC